>NZ_WQPP01000008.1:0-44308 GCF_018785345.1 Clostridium sp. MCC345 | reverse complement strand
CGTTGGCGATCTGAAGCAGATCCTGCCTAAACTGGCTGACGCTGTAAGAAAATACAAAGCAGCAAAAGCAAACAGCTAATGAAAACCGATTGGTTTTGAAATAAGCGAATGAAGACTCTCCCTTATGGGAGAGTCTTTTTTTGTCAGAAAATAGCAAAAATAGACAAGAATAGTCGGATATGCTATACTTAATATAATGAAGAAGGAGGCGGAAAGATGGAATTAAATAAAGTGATTGACTTGGAGGCACTGACTGCATCAGGGTTTCCTGAAGGATTGATTGAACAGGCAAGCGGATTTATGGAATTGATGATGCAATACAGATGTGCATTGATGGAAGTGGAGACGAAGCTGAATGTGTTGAATGCTGAATTTACCATGAAAAATAACCGCAATCCTTTTGAATCGATTAAGAGCAGAATCAAAACACCGAAAAGTATTCTTGAAAAGCTGCGAAGAAAGGGCTTTGAAATCAGCGTGAAGGGGATTGAGGAAAACCTTGCGGATGTGGCAGGGATTCGTGTGATTTGCTCCTTTCCGGATGATATTTATGCGACAGCGAAGATGCTGACGGATCAGGATGATATTCGCGTGATTCAGGTGAAGGATTATATCATAAACCCGAAGCCGAACGGCTACAGAAGTCTGCATCTGATTTTGGAGGTTCCGATTTTCTTATCGAACGAAAAGAAGAATATGAAGGTAGAGGTGCAGTTTCGCACGATTGCGATGGATTTCTGGGCAAGTTTGGAGCATAAGCTGAAATATAAGAAAAATATCGAAAATGCAGAGGAAATTTCCAAGGAATTGCAGAGATGTGCGGAGGCGAGCAGTCAGCTGGACTTGCGGATGCAGGCATTGAGAGATCGAATTGAGGCGGAACGCGAATGAGCAAGGATGGAAAAAAGCCATTAGGCGATAGCAGTGTTTTTCAGAAAGGGCGCAAGGGCGCGATGCGTGTGATTTACGGACGAACGGCGATTATTGCGGTTTCGTTTCTGGCGCAGATTATCCTGATAGGCGGCGTAGTGAATTTCTTCCGTCCGTACATACCGATGTTTTTCGGCGGCTATATGGTGCTTGGACTTGGCATTGTGCTTTTGATTTTGAATAAGGAAACGACACCGGAAACAAAGCTGATGTGGACGGTCATCACGATGCTGCTGCCTCTGGTTGGCGCGGCGTTATATGTATATGTGGAAACGCAGCCGGGGTATCGGCTGTTGGCGAAACGTCTGAATGATATTTATAAGCAGACGGAAGCATTTGTGCAGCAGGATGAGGCGGTTCTGGATGCCTTGGAGCAGAAAGACATCGGGACGGCGCAGCTGGCGAGATATGTGCATAAAAACGGTAATTTTGCAACCTATCAGAATACAGAGGTGACATTTTTTCCGCTTGGTGAGGACAAATTTGCGGCAATGCTGACGGAGCTGGAGCAGGCGGAGCAGTTCATTTTTATGGAATATTTCATCCTGAAGGAAGGCTATATGTGGGAAAAAATTCTGGAGATTCTGGAACGGAAGGTGCAGGCAGGTGTTGAGGTACGGGTGATGTATGACGGAACCTGTGCGATGTTTGATTTGCCGTTTCGTTACCCAGAGCTACTCAAGGCGAAGGGCATCCAATGCAAGATGTTTGCGCCGATTCGCCCGATTCTTTCCACGCATTACAACAACCGCGACCACAGAAAGATTCTTGTGATTGACGGGAAGGTCGGCTTTACGGGCGGCGTGAATATCGGGGATGAATATATCAACCGTGTGGAGAAACACGGGCATTGGAAGGACACTGCGGTGATGCTCAAGGGCGATGCGGTGCAGGGGCTGACGATGATGTTTTTGCAGATGTGGAACGTAACGGAGAAGGAGCCGGAATACGGAAAATATTTGCAGAAGGCGGAGAAAGCCTCACAGGCAAAGGGCTTTGTATTGCCTTATGGGGACAGTCCATTTGATGATGAACCGGTTGGCGAAACGGTTTATATGGATATTCTAAACCGTGCGAAAAAATATGTGCATATCATGACACCATATCTGATTATCGACCAGAGCATGATTACGGCACTGACCTTTGCGGCGAAGCGTGGCGTAGATGTGAAGCTGATTTTACCGCATATTCCGGATAAGAAATTTGTATTCGCATTGGCAAAGAGCCATTATAAGGAGCTGCTCAAGGCGGGGGTGCGGATTTATGAATATACACCCGGCTTTGTGCATGCAAAGATATTCACAAGCGATGATGAAAAGGCGGTTGTGGGGACAATCAATCTGGATTATCGCAGCCTGTATCTGCATTTTGAATGTGCGGCGTTTTTATATCAGGTGGAGGAAATCACGGAGATTGAGAAGGATTTTCAAAGGACATTGGAAAAATGTCAGGAGGTTACCCTGGAAAACCGCAAAAAAGGCACTTTTTTCCTGCGGCTGGAGGGGTGGCTGCTGAAATGGCTGGCTCCGCTGATGTAAAAACGGGAAAAAGAAAAAGCAGATAGACCTTGCATTTTCTAAAAAAATGTGCTAAATTAAATACATTATTTTATGTACGAGGAAAAGTACATAGCATACAGAAGATAATTATTTTACAAAAGAGGAAATTTTTATGAGAGCAAAATTCGTATCTGAAAATCTGAACGTCCTTCTTGGCGGCGTGCTGCTTCTGGTTTTGGCAGTGACAGCGGTCTTTTGAGTGATGCTCGGATTTCAGCGAATCGGCAGGAATGGCGATATTTGCTTTGACAGAAATTAGAACGACCCGGCAGCGCTCACTGTCGGGTCTTTTTATTTGAACAAAAGAGGAATACAGAAGAAGCACAAAGGAGAGATGGTTATGGAGATGACAGGCGCGCAGATATTGATGGAAACGCTGCTGGAGCAGGGCACAGATGTAATTTTTGGCTACCCCGGAGGGACGGTATTGGATTTATATGAGCAGATTTACCGAAACGAGGGACGGATTCGTCATGTATTGCCCTCCCATGAGCAGGGAGGGATTCATGCGGCGGATGGATATGCCAGAGCAACAGGTAAAACGGGCGTGGTGCTGGCGACCTCCGGCCCGGGCGCAACGAACCTGGTAACGGGGATTGCGACAGCTTATCTGGATTCGATTCCGCTGGTTATCATTACGGGGAATGTGCCCACAACGCTGATTGGGCAGGATAATTTTCAGGAGGTGGATGTATTCAGCCTGACGTATGGGATTGTCAAGCACAGCTACCGTGTAGCGCGCGTGGAGGAGCTGGCGGAGGATATCCGAGAGGCGTATGCCATTGCGGCATCGGGCAGACCGGGGCCTGTTCTGATTGATATTCCGAAGGATGTCCAGCAGAAAAAGACAAGGTTTACGCCTAAGCCGCCTGTGGAAATTCCCAAAATTGCAGGGGAATATACCGAAAAGGAAATTGCACAGGCGGTGAAGCTGATGGAAAAGGCAAAACGTCCCTGCATTTATTGCGGCGGCGGTGTGATTATGGCGGATGCAGGGGAAGAAATTATGGAGCTTTCCCGCAGACTGGATGCGCCGATTTGTCATAGCCTGATGGGCGTGGATGCGGTGCCGACCGACTTCCCTGCAAGCCTCGGAATGTCTGGGATGCACGGACAATATGCATCAACAAAGGCGATTGCCGAGGCGGATCTGCTGATAGCTGTTGGGGCGAGGTTCAGTGACCGCGCGGTTGGAGATAAGCAGAAATATGCGGCGAAAGCGAAAATCATTCATATTGAAATTGATCCGGCAGAGGTGGATAAAAGCATAACGGTTGACCTGCCCTTGATTGGGGACGCAAAGGAGATTCTGGGGAAAATTCTGGCTGCGGTGGAAGGCGGCAAAAAGGAAAAATGGCAGGCGGAAATTGCCGAAATGCGCGCCTTTGGGCGGATGCACGCAACCGACTACAGCGGGAAATTAACACCAGATGCGATTATTGATGCGGTCAGCAGAGTTATGCCGAAGGATACGCCGATTGTAACGGACGTAGGGCAGCACCAGATGTGGGTGGCGCAGAGATATCCCTTTGCACAGCCGCGCACCTTCCTGACCAGCGGCGGCCTTGGCACGATGGGCTTTGGTATGGGGGCGGCAAACGGTGCCTGCATCGGGACAGGAAGGAAAACCGTACTCTTTACGGGGGACGGCAGCTTTGCGATGAACTTTAATGAGCTGGGGACAGCGGTGACGGAAGGACTGCCTGTCATTGTGGTGTTGATGGATAACGGTGTACTGGGGATGGTACGGCAGCTGCAGAGGTTTTTCAGCAACGGGCATTATTCTCAGACGACAACAAACAGAAAAACGGACTTCGTTGCATTTGCAAGGGCAATGGGGGCAGAGGGATACCGTGCGACAACAACGGAAGAAATGGCGGATGCCATGCAGAAGGCGAAGGCGGCAGAAGGGCCTGTTGTGATTGCATGCGAGATTGACCGAGAGGATATGGTATACCCGATGGTGCCTTCAAACCAATCCATTGATGAAATGATTTTGCAGGGAGGTCGGTAAGTATGAAAAAATATATGATAGGGCTTTTGGTAACGAATAAATACGGCGTGCTGACAAGAATTGCATCGCTTTTTGCGCGCAGAGGATATAATATTGATACGCTGACGGTTGGGGAAACGGTGAATCCGCAGGTTTCTCGTATGACGATTATGATTACGGGGAATGACCATGACAGAGACCAGATGATCAAGCAGCTGAGAAAGCTGCACGATGTGCATTTTGTAAAGGAAATGGTGGCGGAAAAATCGGTTTGCAGAGAGCTGGTGCTGTTAAAGGTGGCAACAGACCGCAGTAACCGACAGGAAATCATTGATGCGGCGAATGTATTCCGCAATAAGATTATTGATTATTCCACCGATGCGATTACGATGGAGCTGACAGGGGAAACGAAAAAGCTGGATGCGTTTATCGAGTTAATGAAGGAATACGGGATTCTGGAGCTGGGGCGAACAGGCGTGGTTTCGCTGAAGCGAGGGGACGAATGTCTGGACGGAACAAACAGCAGGAGTCTGAAGAAGCCGAGAGTAAGAAAAAGAAAAACAGAAGAATAAGAGAAGGGCGGTCTGCAACAGACCGCTTTTTTGTGTGCGGAGGGCGAAAAAAGACGGATATTGCAGAGGAAAAAGGGGCATCACCGACAGCGTTTGACAGGATATGCAAAGAAGAAATGGTATCTTTGTAGACAGGAATGGAAAGATACGATTTTCAGTCTGGCAAAGAGAAAGTGCAAAGGAGGATACAGGATGCAATATCAATTTGACGGTGAAAGGGAACGCAGGGCGGAATTTGCTATGCCGAAGCGGACGAAGCAGATGGGCGGCATTGAGCAGCGGCTCAGAATCTTTGTAGAGGATTATGTATATACATATCTTTATCAATATGGAAGAAGCGGCGGCGGAGCAGAAAAGCTGGCGGCGCTGGTCGGGAAATATTATGAGCTTGAGGGGCAGAGGGTGCTTTTGATTTCGGGCGCAATACAGGCGAAGGGAACGGTGCAGGAAGGCGGCACAGAGCGATTTGGCGATGAAACATGGGAATACATCGGCGGGCAGCTGCAGCAATACTTTAAGGGGATGACGGTGGTCGGCTGGGTGCATTGCCAACCGGGCTTCGGGGCATTTCTGACGGCGAAGGACGAGCAGTTCCATCGGGAATATTTCAAGGAGGACTGGCAGGTGCTTTTTGCGATGGACACAGTGGACAGGCTGGACAGCTTTTATCTCTATAATGAGGACGGGAGTGGACTGCGGCAGGCAAGAGGGTATTTTGTATACTATGACAGAAACCGGGAGATGCAGGAATATATGCTCGATAACAGCATGATTCGCCCAAGGGAGGAAGCGGCAGAAATTGAGAGTGCGGTAGAGCAGCCGAAGGAGGGCGCAAGACGACGGAAGAAGCCCACGCAGGAGGAGCGGATGGATGCGGCAAAGGAGATTCGCAGGGTGCTGCAAAAGCGCGAAACGGTGGTGAAGCAGGCAAAAAGGGAGCATGATCTGATGCTGTTGGCGGTGAGCGGCGTGCTTTGTGTGGTGTGCGTGTGCATGGGAATGGCAATGATGCAGAGCCTTGGCAGATTGCAGCTTGTGGAGAAGGAATTGACGGCAATGCAGACCTCCTATCAGACGTTGGCGGAAAATCTGGAGGATGCGAGGGTGCAGAGCGTTTTTGCGGTGCAGAAGCAGCCGCAGACCGCAGAGGAGCAGCCGGAACAAAAGCGAAGCTATACCGTGGAAAGCGGCGACAGCTTAGGATTTATCAGCAGGAAATTTTACGGGGACAGCAGCGGGATTCAGAAAATCATGGAGGCAAACGGATTGGCAAATGCAGATATGATTTTCGAGGGGCAGACACTGCTGATTCCGTAAGGGAATACGTTAAAATTGGAGAAAGCCTATGGTTTTGAGAGAAGCCATGGGCTTTTTTTATTTTGGGAAAAGGGGGTTGACAGAAGGATAAGGAAAATGATACATATATGCAAGAACAAATGTTCTATACAAAAGGGAATATAAGTTCTTGTTGCGGAGAGGGGGAGAAGGATATCTGGAAGGCGTATGTGAGAAGGGGAATGAACAGTGAGAAGGGACAGATGAAGTTTCGGCTGCTGGATTGGGGCTGCACGGTGGAGCGATGCAGGCGATTGCAGGAGGAGCTGCGGCGGCTGGAGGAGCCGGAGGGGACAGAGAATACTTTCTTGCAAGAGGAATTTAAAGCGGAGCGGGCGCGGCTGGAAGGAAGGCTTGCGGAAATCTGGAGAGAGAAAAAGCGGATGGATGCACTGCTTGCAGGACTGGAGGAGAACGAGCAGGAATACATCCGACTGCGGTTTGAGAAGGGATACGGGATTGATTATATCGGCAGGAGGCTGTATATCAGCAGGGCAACAGTGTTTCGGATGCAGGACAGGATTCTGAAAAAGCTGCGGCAAGCGGAGATTGAGACTCCGTGAGACTAAGGGGAGGGTATATTGAAGGAGCAGCGGAGAAAGGAGGCGATGCAAATGTGGAAAAGAGACAGGAGTTAAGCGAAAAGCAGGAGGAATTTTGCAGACTGCTGGCAGAAGGCAAGACAACAGGCGAAGCAGAGCGGCTGATTGGGTTTTCTAAGGGATATGGCTGGAGGCTGATGCGGAAGGAGCATATCCGAAGGGCAATTAAGGTGAGAAAGAACCCAAGTGCGGCAGATGCGGAGGAAACGCAGAAGGGCGTACAGCGGATGGAACAGCCGAGAAAAGGAGAAACGGCGAAGAAGGCCGAGATTCTCAGCTTTCTGACGGAAGTGATGCGAGACGAGGAGGAGGCCGACCTCAAGACAAGGATGAAGGCGGCGGAGCTTTTGGGAAAGAGAGAAAGCCTTTTTGAGAAGAAAACACCGACGGAAAAGGAAAGCCGCGTAATCATCGTGGATGACCTGCCATGAAGGAGATACGATTAAGCGAATGGATCGGGGAAGGGTTTTATGACATCCACAGAGACATTCGGGAGGGCAGGCACACGCATTACTGGCTGAAGGGCGGCAGAGGAAGCGGCAAATCCTCATTCCTTTCACTGGAAATTTTACTGGGGCTGATTGCAGACAGGGACGCAAACGCAGTGGTGCTGCGAAAGGTGGCGGCGAATTTGCGGGACAGCGTATTCGAGCAGATGAATTGGGCCATTCATGCTTTGGGTGTGGAGGAGGAATGGGAGAAAAAAATCAGCCCGATGGAGTTGATCCGAAAGGGGACGGGGCAGAAAATCCTCTTTCGGGGGTGCGATGACCCGAAAAAGCTGAAATCCATCAAATTTCAGAGAGGGTACGCGAAATTCATCTGGTATGAGGAAGCGGACGAATTCGGCGGCATGGCGGAGCTGCGAAGCCTGAACCAGAGCCTTTTGCGCGGCGGTGAGGAATTTCGTATCTTTTACAGCTACAATCCACCGAAGCAGGGACGCAGCTGGATAAATCTTGAGACGGCAGAGGAACGGGCAGACAGGCTGATTCATCACAGCACATATTTACAGATGAAGGAGGAATGGCTCGGAAAGCAATTTCTGGCGGAGGCGGAATATATACGGAAGCGGCACCCCGAAATCTACCGACATGAATATTTAGGAGAGGTGACGGGGAACGGCGGCGAGGTATTCCGAAACCTGATGCTCAGAGAAATTACGGATGTGGAGATTGCCGCGTTTGACCGCCTGCGGCGCGGACTGGACTGGGGGTACACAGTAGATCCGCTGCACTACACGGTGAACCACTACGACAGGACGAGACGGCGGCTGTATATTTTCTACGAGCTGCGGGCGCAGGGGATGAGCAACCGCAGACTGGCAGAGGAAATCAACCGAGAGAACCCGAAGCATCGGGAGGTGATTTGCGACAGCGCGGAGCCGAAATCCATTGCGGAGATGCGCGAATACGGCGTAGCGGCGATTGGGGCAAGGAAGGGCCCCGATAGCGTTTATTACGGTATTAAGTGGATGCAGGACTTAGAGGAAATCATCATTGACCCGAAAAGATGCCCTGAGACGGCGAGAGAATTCAGCAGCTATGAATACGAAAGCGACGGGAGGGGCGGCTGGCGTGCGGCTTTTCCTGACAGGGACAACCACGCGATTGACGCGGTGCGCTACAGCAGAGAGGAGGACATGCGGCATGTTCGTGTGCGATAAGAAAGGAGAAGGGAAGTTTGTTTATCACAGAGATGGAGCTGCTGCAGGCAAGACTGGCGGCAGGGAAAAGGCTGAATGACAGCCATATTCTGAAGGAGATTTTGCAGGAGGACAGAAGCAGCGAGAGGAAAAGACGGATGGCGGAGGGAGAGCGATATTACCGCGGCGAGCATGACAGTCTACAGAAGGACTTCCGCAGAAGCCCAATTTCCGAGACAAAGGAAAACGGGGAGGAGGAACTGCGGATGTTTTTTAACCCGAACAGAAGCAACCACCATTGCGTACACCCGTTTCATCACACACTGGTGGCGCAGAAAACGGCGTACCTCGTGGGGAGAGAGCCGACCATCAGCGTAAGAAACGGAGAAAAGGCGTTTGAGGAAATGCTGACGGAGCTGGCGGATGAGCACTTTAACGGGATGCTGCAAAGCTGGCTGACGGGGGCGGCGAACAAGGGGGTGGAATACCTGCACGTTTATTATGACGGAGAGGGGAATTTTCGCTACTGCATTGTGCCGGCGGAGGAAATCATCGCAATTTATGATGAGGAATATCAGCAGGAGCTGCGCGAGGTGATTCGTTATTATGACATCAAGGTTCTGGACGAGGGCAGAGAGAAAACGAAGCGGCGCGTGGAATGGTGGACGGCGGAGGACGTGACCTATTTTACGGAGAACGGCGACGGAGAATTTTTGCAGGAGAAAACCTGCGGACACTGGGCGGTGACGGCACTTCTGGACGGAGAGGAAACAGAAACAGAACAGCATGGCTGGGGGCGCGTGCCTTTTATTCCGCTCAGGAACAATGGGAAGGAGCTGACGGATTTGCAGCTGGTGAAGGGGCTGATTGATGCGTATGACCTTGTGAGCAGCGAGGGGACGAACAATCTGCTGGATCTGGTGGATCTGTACTGGGTGATTCAGGGCTACGGCGGCGAAACGGCAAGCGCGGTGGCGAAAAAGCTGCAAATCAACAAGGCGGTGCAGATCAGCGACAGCAGCGGCAACGTGGAGGCAAAACAGGTGCAGCTGCCGGTAGAGGGCAGACTGGACTGGATGCAGATGCTCCGCAAGGATATTTTTCACTTCGGGATGGGGGTGGACACGGACAGCGACGATTGGGGCAAGGCGGCAAGCGGCGTTGCACTGAAATTCCAATATGCGATGTTTTACCTGAAAATCAACGGGATTGTGCCGGAAATCAAGCGGGCGGTGAAGGAATTCTTCCGCTTTGCGACAGAGGATCGGAACAGGGAAAACGGGACGGATTGGGATTGGAGAAAAATTCAGATTACGCTGAACACCAACGGGATTACCGATGACATGGAGACGATGCAGATTATTGCGGCAAGCAAGGGGATGGTGAGCGAAAAGACGCTTCTGGGGAAGCATCCCTTTGTGGAGGACGTAAACAGCGAAATGGAGCAGCTGGAGAGAGAAAGAAAGGAGAAGGACAATGAAATTGACACAGATGATTGAGAAATTTGCCAAGCAGGGGATGCTGAACGGCGCGGCGAGGGCAGAGCTGCTGCAGGCGGCAGAGGAAACTGAGCAGGAAATGGCAGAATTGCAGGAGGCACTGAGCGGCAAGGACGGCGAACTGGCGGAAAACAGAAAAACGGCGGCAGTGGAAAGAGCCATTCTGGAGGGCGGCGGCAAAAACGTGAAGGCGATTCTGGCACTGCTTGATATGGAGGAAATCAGCTATGACGCGAAGGAGGGGCTGAAAGGACTGGATTTGGAGGAAGTGAAGGCGGAAGCACCCTATTTGTTCTATGAAAAAACAGAGAAGAAAAAGGGGACAGGCGCGCCCATGACCAGACAGAAAAAGAAAGAGGACGAAATCAGAGCGGCATTCCGCAGAGGCTTAGGCAGATAAGGAGGAAAGGAATATGAGTTTTAACAGTTTTGAATATGCAACCGTTTTTATGGAGGAGCTGGACAGCCAGCTGCTGGATCAGTCTACTACAGGCTGGATGGAGGAAAATGCGGGACAGGTGCAGTACAACGGAGGTGCTGAGGTGAAAATTCCCAAGATGCAGATGAGCGGTCTGGGGAATTATGACAGGGACGGCGGCTTCGCGAAGGGGGCTGTGACCGTGACCTACGAAACAAGAAGGCTGACACAGGACAGAGGCAGAACCTTCCAGCTGGACGCGATGGACGTGGATGAAATGAACTTTGCGCCTACGGCAGGGGCAGTGATGCGCGAATTTCAGAATACAAAGGTGATTCCCGAAATTGATGCTTACCGCTACAGCAAAATTGCGGAGCTGGCGCAGGCGGCAGGCAAGGCGAGAGCATACACCGTGGAGGTGGAGACGATTTTTGAAAACCTGCTGCAGGACATGACTGCGGTGCGAGATACGGTCGGCGATGGGTGCGAAATGGTGATTGCGATGAGCGCGAAGGTGGCAGGCAAGCTGGATTTGGCGAAGGGCGGCAGCCATATTCTGGAAAGCGGCACATTCCAACAGGGGAGCGTGGAGCTGAAGGTAAAGGAACTGGACGGTTGTCCCATTATTCGCGTACCTTCTGCGAGATTCCAGACAAAATATACATTTCTGGATGGCGTGGAAAAGGCAGAGGGCGGCTTTGCGGCGGCAGCGGATGCGAAGGGCATTAACTGGATTATCATGGTGAAGCAGGCACCTGTGGCAATTTCCAAGACAGACGTGACCAGAATTTTTGACCCCATGACCAACCAGAACGCAAACGCATGGAAAATTGACTACAGAAAATACCACGATCTCTGGATTGCGGACAACAGCATGGACGGCGTTTTTGTGAACGTGAGCGCATAAGAAAGGATGTCGGACGGATGAAGGAGAGGATTCCGGAGGAACTGCGGAGGCTAGGCAGAAAGGAGGAAGAAAATCTGCTTGCCTTTGCGGCGGAAAGAAGTGTTTCCATGATGCAGGCATATTGCAACCGAGAGGATTTGCCGAAGGAGCTTTGGAGCGTTGGCGTGGCACTGGCACAGCAGCTTCTGGACGCGGCAGATGTAAAGAGCATCAAGGAAGGGGACGTAAGCGTAACCTTTGCGGAGAGCAGAGCGGAAACGGAATTGTTAGCCGATTTTCGGACGGAGCTGGACAGATTTCGCAGAGCAGACTGGTAAGAAATGAGAAAAGGGGGATGGTTCGCATGAAACGAAGCTTTGAGAAGGCGAAAAAGGCGGTGGAGCGGCTGTTTCGGGACACCTGCTTTGTGGAGACCTTTTCGGAGGAAACGGCGGCGTGGGGCGAAAGCCTGCACGAGAAGGGGGAGGGAGAGACCTTCCCCTGCCGTCTGACGGAAAAGGCAGAGGTCTGCGGCACGGACGGGCTGCTGACACAGACAGAAAAGACGGTGATTCTGCTTTACCCTACAGAGAAGGAGATTGCGGCAGGGAGTGCGGTGCGGATTCGGCAGGAAAACGGCGCGGAGCGGCGCTACATTGCGGCAGGCGAGAGCCGTATTTTTCTGACGCACAGGGCGGTTGGACTGAGAAGGGATGAAACGGTATGACGGAGGAAATCAGACGAGCGGTGATACAGGCGATTGCGGCGCGGTTTCAGTTGCCCGTATATGGGCAGAGGGTGCCGCAGGGGGCGAAAAAGCCCTGCTTTACGGTGGAATTGAAGGAAACGGAGCAGAAGCGTCTGCTTGGCAGGAGAGCGGCGAGAAAAGCGGTCTTCGAGGTGACGTATTACTGCGGTGAGGAAAAAGCTGCGGCGGCGGAGTGTGCAGAAGCTTTGGACGGACTGTATGAGACGCTTTGCATCATTGGGAGAGAGGAACGCTTTGCGGCAAGCGGTATGCAGGAGGAAAGGACAGAGACGGGCATCCGATTTACGGCGGAATATGAATATCATGTAATGCTGACGGAGGAGACGACGGAGAGGATGGAACGGCTGAAATATAACGGAAAGGAAGCGGTTGGCTATGAAGAAAAAGGCGACATTCAGCAGAGAACAGCTGAGTAAAAGCAAGACCTTCGGCTATGGGAAGGATCTGGTGCTGGCGGTACTGGAGGACAGGGACTATACGAAGGACGAGGCGGAGAAGGAGATTCAGGCATATCTGACAGGAGAAAGAGAGGGGATTTGATATGGCATTAGGCGGCGGTACATTTATGACACAGAACAAGGTTCTGCCCGGGGCATACATCAATTTTGTTTCCAGACCAAGAGCCATGGGCAGTCTGGGCGAAAGAGGCGTGGTCTGCGTCGGGATGGAGCTGGACTGGGGCAGGGAAGGCATGACGGACATTGCGGCGGCAGAGGGCAGAACGAATTGCAGAGAGCTTTTCGGCTACACCTACCTGAGCGAGGAAATGAAGGATCTGCGTGAGCTGTTTGCGCACGCGAAGGAAGTGAAGCTTTACCGACTGAATGGCGGCGAGAAGGCGAGGATGACGCAGGACGGGCTGACAGTGACAGCGAAATATCCTGGGAAAAGAGGGAACGACATCTGCATCAAGATTGCGGAAAACGTGGACGAAAGCGACTGCTGGGATGTGGAAACGTATTTGGATGCGGAGGTAGTAGATGCACAGACGGTGACAAGGATTGAGGATTTGCGGGAAAATGCGTTTGTGGAATTTGGCGGCACAGGCGGGCTGACCGCGGCGGCAGGCATTTACCTGACAGGCGGCACAACCGCGGCGGCAACGGGGAGCGCATATACGGCATTTCTGGAGGCGGCAGAGAAGGAGGACTTCAATGCACTGGCATACAACGGCGCGGACGAGAAAACAAAAAAGCTGTTTGTGAATTTTACGAAGCGAATGCGCGAGGAGGAAGGCGTAAAATTTGTGACGGTGCTGCATGATTACCCTGCGGCAGACCACGAAGGCGTGATTTCCGTCGGGACGGCGGCAGAGTTGGTTTACTGGACGGCAGGGGCAAGCGCAGGCGCAGAGGTGAACGAAAGCCTGACGAATACAGCCTATGACGGAGAATACGAGGTGGACGCAAAGCTGAAAAAGAGCGACTACATCAAGGGCATCCGGAAGGGACAGCTCCTGTTTTATGAGGAGGACGGCACACTGCGCGTACTGCGCGACATCAACAGCTTTACCTCCTTTGCGGCGGCGAAGAACAGCGATTTTTCGAGCAACAGGGTGGTGCGCGTGTTGGACAGTATTGCAAATGATGTGGCGAATATTTTCAGCAAATATTACCTTGGGAAGCAGAGCAACAATGCAAACGGCAGAAATCTGCTGAAGGCGGAGATTCTGGCATACCATGAGGAGCTGATGAAGCTTGAGGCAATCGAAGGCTTTACGGCGGACGACATTACGGTGGAAAAGGGCGCGGAGAAGCAGGATGTTGTGGTATATGAGGCGATTCAGCCTGTGGATGCGATGGAAAAGCTGTATATGAAGGTTGAGGTTGTATAAGGAGGTACGAGGATGGGCTATTTGAGAGCAAAGGACACAGTGAACGGTGCATTGGGAACCTGCTTTGCCATCATTGACGGCAAGCGGCACGAGCTAATGCAGGTGAAGAACATTCAGGCGAAGGTGAAGAAAACCAGAATGACGATTCCTATTCTGGGGATGACCGCAAAGCAGCAGAAAAGCGGCGGCTGGGAAGGCACAGGGACGATGACGGTATATTATGTGAGCAGTTTGTTTCGCAGGGTGATGGCGGATTATATGAAAAACGGCGTGGACACCTATTTTGAACTGCTGCTGACAAATGAGGACCCGACAGGGGATGCCGGCAGACAGACGGTGCTTCTGAAGGATGTGAATATTGAGGAAATGCTGATTGGCAAGATTGACGTGGAGGAAGCGGCAATGGAGGAGGAAATGAAGTTTACCTTTGGCGGCGTGGAGCTTCTGGACAAATTCAATCAGATGTAAGAAATTTTGAAGAACGGGAGGGGCTATTTTGGGACAGGAATGCTTTTACAGAGAGAACAGGCAGGACAGAGCGGAGGAGGAAATTCTTCTGACAGAGCGATTGGCTGAAGGCTGCGGTGAAACGCACTGGCGGATTCGCCCGATGACACAGAGGGAGAATGAGGAAATCTGGAAGCGGTGCGGCGAGGACGAAGGGCGGTATCAGGAAATGATTCTGGCGGAGAGCGTTGTGTTCCCTGATTTGAAGGATGCGGCATTGCAGAACAGCTACGGCGTGATTGGGGCGGAGCGGCTGTTGGCAAGACTGCTGCTGGCGGGGGAATATGACTGCCTGCGGCGAGAGGTGGAGCGCATCAACGGAGGGGAGGATGACGGATGTACCGATTATATTTAAAGCAGAACGGGGAGCAGCTTCTGCTGCCTGTGACACCTGCGGAGATTGAGACGAGGACGGGAAACCAGAATAAGACAGCGTATATTCTGGATTTCGGGGAGATGAATCTGGCGAAAAAGCCGGGACTTACGGAAATCCGCTTTACGGCACTGCTGCCGGGACGGGCATACAGCTTTGTGCAGACGGAGGGCGGCTTTCGGGAACCGGAATATTTTCTGAATCGTTTTAAGGAATACAAGGCTTCGGCAAAGCCCGTACAGATGATTTTATTTCGCAGGCTGGCAGATGGCAAGCAGAAATTCTGCGGCAATACGGAGGTGCTGCTGGAGGAATACACGGTGACGGAAAAGGGCGGCGAACAGGGGGACTTCTGGGTGGAATTTTTCTGGAAGGAATGGAGAGCGGCAAAAAGTATTCGTTACAGTATTCAGGGGAACAGCATGATGGCACAGGGACAGGCAAGGCAGGCAAAGCAGCCTGCCGCCGGCTATACGGTGCAGAGGGGCGACAGCCTTTGGAGCATTGCGAAAAAGCAGCTTGGAGATGGGACGAAATACAAGGAGATTGCACGGAAGAACGGAATTGCGAACCCGAATCGCATCTATCCGGGGCAGGTGCTGAAGCTGTAAAAAAGAAAGGGGAAAACGGGGATGAACATAAAACTATTATTGCAGCATGGGACGAGCATCTATGACGCGACACCGATTCTGGAAGGGCGCGTGGAATGGTTCGCAAGCGTGATGGGGAAGGCAGGACGGCTGAAATTTCGCGTGGTGCGTGACGGGATTGTGAATTTCGTGGAGGGAGACAGGGTTTCCTTTTATGTGGACAGCGTGCTGCGCTTCAGCGGCTTTGTGATGACGAAGGAGAGAACCTCGGAGCAGATTATTTCGGTGACGGCGTATGACCAGATGTTTTATCTGGTGCGAAACAAGGGGACGTATGTATTTCTGAATAAGAGTGCGAAGGAAATTATACAGACCATCGGGGCGGATTACGGCTTGGAGATTGGCTATATCAATGACGGCGGATGGAGGATTCCGCAGAGAATTGAGGAGGGGGAAACACTGATGGATATGATTCTTTCTGCACTGGAAATCTGCGGACAGGCAACGGGAAAGGAATATTTTTTATTCGACAGAGGCGGTCAGCTGATTGTGAAGGAGAAAAAGGAGATGGCAGTGGAGGCGGTGCTGCGGTGCGATGGGGGCATCAGCGAATACACCTATCGGACGGACATCAGCAAGGATACCTATAACGCGGTGCAGCTTTACCATGCAGGGCGGAAGGAAATCGAGCGAAAGGCATGGAAGGTGGAAAACGCAGAAAAGGTGAAGAAATGGGGCAGACTGCAGTATTACAAGCGCGTACCCTACACGATGAACAGCGCACAGCTGAAGGAGCAGGCAGAACGTATTTTGAAGGAAAAATGCAGAGTGGTGAAAAAGCTGACGGTGGAGAACATCAACGGGGATGTGATGCTTTTTGCAGGGAATACCATCTGGCTGGAGATTCCCGGACTGGCGGAAATCAGCCTGCAGGGGCAGGTTCTGATTGAGAATTGCACACATATTTTTGAGGAAGGCGCGCATCGGATGCAGCTGGACATTCGCATTGAGGAGGTTGGCTAATGGATTTGAAAGGCTTTTTGAAGGAAAACAACGGATTTCCCGAAAACAGAAGGGTGCATATTTCGCCCTGCTTTCGGGAGAACGGCGAGGAGGTGCTCTGGGAGCTGCGTGCGGTGAGCGAGGAAGAATACCGCAGGGCGGCAGAGGGCAAGCGAGATAAATGGGCGGTGCTTTGCATGCTTTCTGTAGTAGTGCCGGATTTGACGGACAGGGCACTCCGGGAAAGCTATGGCGCGGACAGCGGAGAAGCAGCATTGCAGGAGATGCTTTATCCGGGGGAGTATATGCGGTTATTGGAGGCGGTGAAGGATATCAATGGATTCCAAAGCCGCAGAAGGGTCTGGAAGGAACAGGCAAAAAAATGATTGCGGAGGGTGTAGATGAGGCGGATTATGCCTGCTATGCTCTCCGCAGATACGGCATACGCCCGAAGGACTGGGCGGAAATGACAACACCTGAGAGAATGTTTTGCTGTGCGGTGATTGAGATGGAGATTGCGGCAGAGGAAAAGAGGTGAAGGGATGCAGCAGGAGAAAAAGGGGCTGTTTGGGCGGCTGTTGGACTTTTGGAAGGAAAAGACGGAAGAAGCCGGCGGCGGCATCGGTTTTTGGAGCGGAGGAAAAACGGAAGGAAAAACAACGGCAGAAAACCGACAGGACGCACTGCCGCAGGAGAAGGCGGAAAAGAAGCCCTTCTTTTGGGAGGAAACAGTGCGGACAGCAAAGGGAAAGAAGGCAGAGGAAGCAGAGACTTTCGGGCAGGAACGGCGAAGGTCTTTTGCGGAGGAGAAAACGGCGGAAGCAAAGGGGCCTGCATTGCGGACGGCGGAGGAAAGCACGCAGGAGAGGAAAACGATTGTTCCGATTTTTACGGCAGAGATTTTTCGGGAGAAAACGGAGTGGCGCGAAGCGGAAGAAAGGCGGAAAATGATTTTTATGCAGGAAGCACCTTTTGCGGAGCAGGAGAAGCGGAAAACGATTCCGATTGTGGCAGAAACAGGGCTTGCCGAAAAAGCGGCGGCTTCCGAAGAAGCAGAAGAGCTGCCCCAGGAAGCACCGAAAAAGGAACGGGAGCAGGCAAAGGGTGCGGAGATTGATATAGAACGGCTGATGCGCGAGATGACGAAGCGGCTCTGGGAAGAAAGGGAAGCAAGCGGCAGGCGGCTGAGACGATAAGGAGGAGAAGGGATGCTTGAGATTATCAAACAATTGGCACTGGATGCGGCGGAGAAGGGTGCGGATTTCTGCGTAGGAACAGTGACAAAGGCGGCACCGCTGACAATTCGACTGGAGGAAGGACTGGAGCTGACAGAGGCGTTTCTGGTTCTGACGGAGGATGTTTTGCAGGCAGAGGAAACGGGCAGTATACAGATTGAGGGCGGCAGCTGGCGTGCATATCGACTGAAGCGAAGCAGAGCTTTGCAGGCAGGAGAGGCGGTGGCACTGCTGCGGGCAGACGGCGGACAGCAATATTTGGTGCTTGGGAGAGTGCGAAAGGAAGGATAGGATGACACCGATACAGGAAACGGAAATTGACATGGAGAAGCTGGAAGAAAGGACGATGCCGAGCCTGACATGGAAAATCAACGAGGAGAAGGCAGAGGTGCGCGGCGAGACAGATGAGCTGGACGCGATGCGGCAGGCGGTTTCTAAAATTTTGCAGACGGAGCGGTATCGTTATGCGGTTTATGACTGGAATTACGGCGTGGAACTGGAGGATTTATACGGGAAGAATGTATCGTATGTGATTCCGGAGCTGAAAAGGCGGATTGAGGATGCCCTGCTTGCGGATGACAGGGTGACGGCGGTGACGGATTTTTCCTTTCGGGAGGAAAAGGGCAGCGTGACGGCGGCATTTACGGTATATACGATTTTCGGGGAAGTGACGGCAGAGAGGACGGTGGATATATGATGGCGGTAAGCTATGAGGAACTGATGGAGAAAAAGCTGGACAGGATTGATGACAGAAGGGATAAGCGGCAGGGCAGCCTGATTTATGACGCGTTGGCACCCAATGCGGCGGAAACGGCGCAATTTTACGCAGATTTGGATTTGCTGGCGGACAGAACCTTTGCGGATACGGCTGTGGGCGAGGATTTGACCAGACGGGCGGCAGAGAGGGGAATGCTGCGAAAGGGCGCGGTGAAGGCAACCTTTTACGGGCGTTTTCTGGATGCGGACGGAGCGGTATATCCTGTGGAAAACGGGACAAGATTTGCACTGGAGGAATATAAATATATCGTACTGGGGAGAGAGGCAGACGGAAGATATATTCTGGAATGTGAAACAGAGGGGGCGTGCGGCAATGTGTATCTGGGGGAGCTGCTGCCCTTGGAAACGATGCCCGATTTAGCAAAGGCAACACTGGAGGAACTGCGGACGGACGGCGAGGATGCGGAAGGCGACGAGGAGCTGCGCAAACGCTTTTTTGCAAGCTTTGATGCGGATGCCTTCGGCGGAAACATTGCGGATTACAAGAGGAAGGTGAACGCGATGCAGAATGTGGGCGGACTGAAGGTTTATCCCGCGTGGAACGGGGGCGGCACGGTGAAGCTGGTGCTGATTGACCAGGGATGGCGCAGACCGACGGAAACAGAGCTGGCGGCATTGCAGAAGGAGATTGACCCCGAAAGCAAGGGGGAAGGCTACGGAATTGCGCCGATTGGGCATAAGGTAACGGTGGAAGGAGTGACAGAGGTGCGCTGCAATATTGCGCTGCAGCTTTCTGTGGCGGAGGATGTGACGAAGGGAACGGTTCTGACGAAGCTGACGGAGGGATTTTCGGCATATTTCGAGGAGCTGCGGAAGAACTGGGCGGACAGCGACTTTCTGACGGTTCGTATCAGCCATCTGGAATCAAGGGCATTGGAGACAGATGGCGTGGTGGATGTTTCGGACTGCGGCATCAACGGCGGCAGCGGCAACCTGATTCTGGGGGCGAATGATGTGCCTGTGCTGGGTGAAATTGAGGTGAAGCAATGACGGAGAACAGATATGAAAAGCACTGCCCGTGTACGGTGAGCGAATTGAGAGAGTTTCGGAAGCTGGGAGAAATCGAGGGGACGATTTTGGAAGAAGCGGCGGCGACAAAAGAGACACTGGAACGAAACCAATGGATTCTGACAGCGGAAAAAAGCGGTCTTTTGCGACTGGCAGGGATGATGGGCTTTTTCGGGGCAGAGCAGATGGAAACAGAGGAGCTGCGGGAGGAAATCCTTTCGCGCTGGTGCAGCCGCAGTCCATATACCTATTTTCATTTGCAGGACTGGCTGGACGGGTGTGTGGGTGCGGGAAATTATACCGGTACACTGGAGAGGGAAAGCTACAGACTGCGGCTGGTACTGGAATTATGCGTGAAGGAAAAACGGGAGTTTTTGCAGAAGCATCTGCGGAAAATTATTCCGGCAAATCTGGTTTTGCAGGTGAATCTGAATGTGAATACGCATGGGAAGCTGCACAGAATGCGGCACGGCGAGATGAAGGAAAAAGGGCTGACCTACGGCGGGATTCCCTTTGAAATTTTGCCGGAGGAGAAAGGAAACAGTGCAGTTTCGGGAGAAAAACTGTTGCAGAGAATGAGAAGATGTGCTACAATACAGAAATAGTGGGGAGAAATGTCCCCAAGTGTGACGAGATTCCACTCGGCGGAGTGAAAATACAGGAGGTTTTGGCATGTCTACAATCGGTATGGTATTAACAGTTATTTTGATGATTCTTGCGGTGATTCTGGCAGCAATCATTCTGATGCAGTCCAAGCGTTCCGCAGGTCTGGGCGCAGTAAGCGGCAACAGCAGTGATACTTACTGGAGCAAGAACAAAGGGAATTCTGTGGAAGGCGCACTGGAAAGATATACAAAAATCGGCGGCGCACTGTTCATGATTCTTGCGCTCATCATTAACCTGGTAGGTTAACAAATGCAGAAGAAGATGCCTTTTCGGGGGCATCTTTTTTTATAGGTTTATGGGATTGATAGGACAGAGAGCTTTTGGGCAGGATAAGCACGAGAAAGCATAAGGAGAAGGACATGGACGAGACGGACATTTTAAAGGAAAGAAAAGAACGGATTCTGGCATATATGGAAAGCGAAGGATATGTTCCCATAAAGCGCAGAGATATGCGCGCGATGCTTTCTGTGCCGCAGGAGGACAGAGAAAAATTTGAGAACCTTATCAATGAGCTGATTGCGGAGGGACGTGTATTTGAAACAAAGAAGGGCAAGCTGGCTTCCCCGAAGGATTTGCAGATGGCAACGGGGACATTTATCGGACACGCCAGAGGGTTTGGATTTGTGACACCCGACGCAGGAGGCGAAGATATTTTTATTCCGGCGAGCGAAACGATGGGCGCGATGCAGAAGGACAGAGTGCTGTATAAGGTGCTGCATAAGGCGGAAAAGGGCAAAAAGGCAGATGGCGTAATTGTACGGATTCTGGAACGAGGACAGCAGCGGATTGTTGGCACATTTGAGGCAGGCAGCAAGGGCTATGGCTTTGTGGTAGCGGATGACAAGAAGATTGCGAAGGATATTTTTATTTCCAGAGAAAACACAAAGGGTGCCGTGACGGGGCATAAGGTCGTTGTGGAAATTACGGATTACGGCGAGGACAGACGCAATCCGGAGGGAAAGGTCATTGAAATTTTGGGGCATATCAATGACCCCGGAGTGGATATTCTTTCGGTGATTCGCAGATATGAACTGGCGGTGGAATTTCCGGAGGAGGTTTATGCGGAGATTGAGCACCTTGGGACAGAGGTTGCCGAGGCGGACAAAAAGGGCAGAGAGGATCTGCGCGACCTGCTGACGATTACGATTGACGGCGCGGATGCGAAGGACTTAGACGATGCGGTTTCTCTGAAAAGGTTGGGGAACGGTAATTTTGAACTGGGTGTGCATATTGCGGATGTTTCGCATTATGTGCGGGAGAATACGGCACTGGATAAAGAGGCTTACGCCAGAGGGACAAGCGTTTATCTGGTGGATAGGGTGATTCCTATGCTGTCGCATAAGCTGAGCAACGGAATCTGTTCGCTGAATCCGCATGTGGATCGGCTTGCGCTAAGCTGTCTGATGGAAGTGAACGGCAGGGGCGAGGTGGTAAGCCACAGAATTCTGGAGAGCATAATCAATTCGGATTACCGCATGACCTATACGGCGGTGCGCGAGATTCTGGAGGACGGAACACCTGCGTTATTGGAGCAGTATGCGGAAATTCTGCCTATGCTGGAGGATATGGAGGAGCTGCGGCAGATTCTGGGAGAAAAAAGAAGAAAACGCGGGTCTGTGAATTTTGATTTGCCCGAATCGAAAATCATTCTGGATGAAAACGGAAAGCCGATTGACATCAAGCCTTATGAAAAAAGCATTGCGACAAACATGATTGAGGAATTTATGCTGGTGTGCAACGAAACAATCGCGGAAAATTCCTTCTGGCAGGAAATGCCGTTCATGTATCGTAGCCATCAGGAGCCGGATGAGGATAAGCTGGAAAAAATGGAGCAGTTCCTGCGTGGCTTTGGCTATTATCTGCGGAAAAAGGACGGGGAGATTCACCCGAGAGAGCTGCAGAAGGTTTTGCAGAAGGCAGAGGAAACGGACGAGGAACGCATTATCACCAGAATGGTGCTGCGGAGCATGATGCAGGCAAGATATACGGCGGAAAACGGCGGACATTTTGGGTTGGCGGCAAAATATTATTGCCATTTTACCTCTCCGATTCGCAGATATCCCGATTTGGAAATTCACCGCATGATTAAAAAAATGCTCCATGGAGAACTGGATGAAAAGGCATCTGCCTATTATCGCAGAAAAATGCCCGATTGGGCAAAGCATTGCTCCAAGCAGGAACGCGTTGCGGAGGACGCGGAACGGGATACGGATGCACTGAAAAAGGTGGAATTCATGGAGGATAAGGTTGGTCAGATTTATGAGGGCATCATTTCCGGTGTGACGAACTGGGGGATTTATGTGGAACTGCCGAATACCATTGAGGGCATGGTGGCACTTTCCCAGATGGATGATGATTATTATGAATTTGATGAAAAGAAAATGCTTGTGTTCGGGAAACGGACGAAGAAAAGCTATCGTCTGGGGGATAAGGTCGTTGTTTCCGTGGCGAAGGTAGACCGCATGATGGGGACGATTGATTTTGCCTTTGCAGAGGAAATCGATGATTTTCAGGAATAAAGAAAAAAGGAAGGTCAGACTGAGAGAAAACGGTCTGACCTTTTTCTGTAGGAAGTTAATGTTGTTCCAATGTGAAGGTAAGGGAATAGTAGGTTTCCTTTGCATCCTCATCCGGACCGATGGAATAACTATTGTGCTTATCCACATTGTAGCCAACCAGTGTAATTTCCTGTATGATGCGGAGGTTGCCTGTTTCGATGGTGTAACTGCAATAGGGGTGTCTATCCATATAGTTGAGGACGGAGGAAATCCGCTGTGGCTCCTGTGTATCATCGGAGGAGAGAAGCTGACCGCTGATTCGTTCTAAATCCGGATGGAGAAAATCAATCTGTGTACGCAGGAGTGCCATGGCGAGCAGGGGATTTTGCTCCAAAGGGGAAAGAAGATCTCCCTCGGTATCCGTGAGGGTATAGGAAAAGGAAGATAGTTTTCCGTTTTCCTCTTGAATGACAGGCTCAGAGCGGACGACATTCGGAAGAAAAATCAGAAATGAGAGGTCATCTTCGCCTTCCTTCCATTTGCCGTCCTTCGTCAGCGAAGGAAGGGTATCCAGTTCAGCATATTCCAGAAGATGATTATAATTTTCTGAGAATTCCGCAACGGTCAGAGTGTTGCCGTTGGGAAGGATCGTCCAGGTATGGATGAGAAATGTGAAAATGCCTGCAAACAGCACGATGACAATATAGCCGAAGGCAGAACGCAGACGGAACGGTTTTACTTCATAGCAAAGGTCATTATCCCAAGGCAGAGTTCCTTCTTCGGTATAGATTTCGTAGCATTTATAATTGCGATACAGGCTGTAAAACGGGATGGCATAGCCTTCGCCCACATAGAAAATTTTGACAAGACGCTCAAATGCCTGTGAGCGTGTCAAAAGACTGCCATCCTTCTGATGAACGGAAAGCCCAAAGAGCCATTTGCCGGGAGTTTTGCCCCATTTGGAAAGAAACAGCGGCTCTAAAAGGAAGAGAAACAGCCAGCAGAGATAGGTTTCCAGAAGCGTCCATGCGAAAGAGGAATTGCTTGCCTTCATTGGAGAAAAAAGGAAAGACAAAGGTTAAGAAGCGTGGCAAGCAGCCCAAGGTCAAGACTGCGTGCGAAAAATCTGCGCCAGGGTGCTTTCAATGGTGTCTGCGTTTCGTTTGTTTCGGTGGAAAGAATTACGTCTGTTGTCATAAAAAAGCCTCTCTTTCTATGGCAGAGATACAAGTGTCTGTTATGATTTAGTGTAACAGAAAAAAGACGGGTTGTGTGAAAAATGGAAAGATTGTAAGAAAAGTGTAAGAAACAGGAGGGATATCTTAAAAGGAAGTTTTTTGTAAATAAAATGAAATATTTGTAACCGAATCGTCATTTGATTTTTTTGATAGAATATGATATAGTTATTTCTGCAATAGAAGATTGTCGGGGAGGTGATTCTGTATGGCAAAAGGAAAAGGAACAAAGTTGATTGCGCAAAACAAAAAGGCATATCATGATTATTTCATTGAAGAAACCATACAGGCAGGCATTTCTCTGGCAGGGACAGAGGTAAAAAGTCTGCGCATGGGTAAGTGCAGCCTGAAGGAAAGCTACATCCAGATTAAGGATGGAGAGGCTTTCATCTACAACATGCACATCAGCCCATACGAGCAGGGGAATATCTTTAATAAAGACCCGCTTCGCCCCAGAAGGCTTCTGCTGCATAAAGCGCAGATTCGCAAGTGGGACCATGAGGTGCGTGCGGCAGGGTATACGGTTGTTCCCTTGAAGGTATACTTCGACCGCAGCTATGTGAAGGTGGATATTGCTCTGGCGAAGGGCAAAAAGCTCTATGACAAGAGAGACACCATTGCAAAGAATGATATGCGCCGTCAGGCGGAAAAGGATTTTAAAATCAGAAATCTTACTTTATAAGTTTGTCGTTTACAGCCATTTCACCGAAAAGGCGTGAAGTTTCACGATTTACGGGGATGCAATGGTTTCGACGGGAGTCTTGAAAGTAGGAATAGCCATCCGCGGACCAGTGAACCGCGTCATCAAGCTGGAACCTTTTTTAAAAAGAAACGACAAAAATAATTTTGCACTGGCTGCCTAATTAACGGCGCCTGTCGGCCTTCGGTTTCTCACCGCTGAAGAATCCGGCATCGACTTGGTGGGGCACTTTTCTGCCTAAGCTTTGCGGCAGGGAAAGATTCATGAAGCTACTGAGGGGTAAAGCCTGTCAATCGGCGTTGCAACGAGGGAATGGAAAAAGACTGACTGTGATGGGAGAAGTTCTTATGGATGGGTTTTCGGACAGGGGTTCAATTCCCCTCATCTCCATTCAGAAGCCTTGAAAACATGGGGTTTTCAAGGCTTCCACTTTTTGGAGTAATCAAAAAGGTAATCAATGAGGGCTTAATTTGCCCGGAATTCCGGGATTTGGCTCAAAATATCTTGTTTTACTTCAATCGTTTTTCTGTTACGGTGGTAATGCGTTTCTGTACAGAGAATATCCGTATGCCCCATAACATCCTTGATTAACCTATGGTCTATGTTGTTATCCAGCAGAATAGAGCCGTAGGTTTTTCTGATTTTATGGGGAGATTTCGGATAAATCTCTAGCTTTTGGCAAATGGTGCGAAGTCTGGAACGGACGCTGTTTGTTGTCAGCCGTCCGTTTCGTCCCATGAATACGTATTCGCCAAAAGGATTCAGCAGGCGGATTCTTTTCAGGAGCCAGGCATAATCAGCAGGAACAGGAATGGTTCTGACACCTGCTGCGGATTTTGGAAAATCCTTTACTTCATAAACATTTTTTCCTGCTTCGTTTTTGTATCTGGTTTCCGTTCTTCTGACCTTTACAGAGAGTTCATCAAAATCTTCATGTTTCAGGGCAACCAGTTCGCCAACTCTGAGTCCTGTTACGAATATCAGACAGATAGCCAGGTTTGTAGAATCAGGATTCTTCATCAGATAATCCAGAATCAACTGCATTTCCTGATCATTGTATACTTCCTGGTAATCCTCTTTGATCGTCTTTTTGAATGTAGTGTCGGTCAGATCCAGACGTTGAAATACATCCTCTGCGGTAAAGCTGATGAGATCCGTTGCGCTTGCCCGCTTCAGGAACCCTTTGGTGAGAGATTTCAGATTAGAAAAGCTTTTAGCAGTCAGATGATAGGTAGATATCTGATCTTCCAGAAAGTCAATAAGATCACGTTTGTCCAGGTGCTTCAGCTTTTCTTTGCCAAAGACGCTGTAATGCCGTCGGAAAATTCTGAGATTACGCTCATAGGTTGATTTTTTAATTTTTCCCAGAGATAATCGCCTGTCGTTCCATTCAGAGAAAACACCCTCAATCGTGGGATTTTCTTCTAAATTTCTGTAGAAGGAAATGATCTCATTATGAAGGGAGTTTTCACTTTTCCGTTTGATTAAGGTTCGACCGTTTTTGCCATAGGGAAGATAAGTACGCCAGAAGGCATCTTTCCCCTGCCAAATTTTTTGTGTATGTTTACTTAAATACTCTTTGCGTTTTTGCATTTCAATCGCGCGTTCCACATTTCCTATATCAAGCATACCATTGGATGCGAGATACTGCAAGATTTCATCAGAATTTCGATTTTTCATGATTATAACAAGGAGCCTGAGATTTTTCTGTGTGCAAATGCTCCTATCCTTTCTTCAGGCTGGGAACCGATTCTGCATATGGTTCCAAAATGATGTCAGGAAGGGCTCAGGGAATTGGTTTTTGCGCCAATGTTTCGATGTAAATTTAGATATGGATAATTTTATAATAAAATTCCTGCCATCTCACTTTGCTAAGGACTCGTATTTTGCAGATCAGAAGCCTTTAGCAATACGACTTGAAATCTCATGATATATGCACAAATAATTTATATTATGTTGATAGAGAACAGAAGCACATTGGGATGATTACAGCAAGTTTGTACCGAATTTCCACGTTTTGCTCTTATGTGCTCTGTATTTTTTGAAATTAGTTTTATACATAGACCTGCATACAATGGTGCCTGATTGGTGCCCAGCCTGCTTTTCGGAGGATATTGCCTCGGTCTATGTCAGGAAAGTCCACAGGTATTCAAATGCCCTATTTGAATACCTGTGGAAATTTTGATTGTCTTAAGAAAGATTGCATGTTTTTGGTTAAACCATCAGTCTGTCAGCCGAATTCCTCTGTATCCTCGAGAATCCTGCCCATTTGTACGCTTGATCGGCGAAACAGAGGGCATGCTTCTTATGATTCCGGAAAAGGTACGGCTAAACTCTGTTCGATTCAGAATTTCCTGCCCTTCTGCAATGCAATTTTCCTGATATGCCAGAAAGAGCTCATTTGTAGCTGTTTCTGCATCTTCATCCAGAATACAGCAGTTATGGATAAAATCTGTTATAAAAACAACAGATTTCCTGGAGTCTTCCGCCTGATATTCCGACGGAACCTGTGTCCGTGTGATGGAAAAGTTGTTTTCCATCAAGTCTCTGTAAGCATCGATTGCTTGTGAAACAATATACGGCGCTTCAAGCAACAGCTGCTGATAGAGTTGTTCCTTTCTTCTTTCCTCCGGGACTGCCGCTGCAAAGGGGATGATAACCATACGGTTGAGCAGAGCATCCTCGTTGGACATATTGGGAATGCGGATAGGGTGATTTCCAACGAAAATATACAGAGGCTTTTTATAAATCGTTTTCGGATTTTTATATTTCGCCTCTATTTTTATGGAATCGTTCCCGACGGCCTGCTTGATTGTGCCGATCGCGGCAGTGGGCAGGGGCGCATCTGGCAAATCCGGACATAAGCAAATACGCTTATCTTCGATATTTGCCATTGCAAACTTGCTCCCTAATTCCTGAATACCGGAAATATTGACGACCTGATCATGCCCCAGAAGCTCAACCAGAAATCTCGAGAACTGCGTTTTTCCGCTGTTAGATGGTCCGAGTAATGCATAGAATACCTTCGCTTCGTATCCGGTGATTGCCAGACCGATGAGCTCTAACAGCTGGCGGCGAATATCCGGATTTCCGGCACTGATATCCTCCACAAACTGCTCAAAGACAGGACCATTGGCTGCGTGGCTCAATTCCTTATAGGAGATATTCAGAAAATGGAAGAATCCATCTTCTGGACAATGTGGGTAAAACTCCATGGTTTCGAGATCCAACGTTCCATCCTTGAGGTTTAGCTTGTGTAATGTGGGCGGAAATTCCTCTTGCTGCTGAATGGTAGAATCAATGAGCAACAGCTCGTAGATTTGCTGATATTCATGCCAGGTCATACAGAAGTCCAAGTGATTTTTCGTGAATAACTCGTTTAAGGTTACACGACTTTCATGGGCGTTCAGACGATTCCAGCAAGGGGATGAAAATTCACAGAGGTCTCCCTGATATACCATCAGAGTCAACTTCTCTTTTGCAAAGTCTTTCAGGGAAACCAGATTCAGATTGTCCTGTTTTTTCGCCAGACCCTGTGATAGATCTGGGATACCCAGAGGAAGCTTTTTGGGCTTTTGCAGAATAGCACCAAATTCCGAATATACCCTTCTTATTACTCGAAGCCCTCTGTAAATCTCCTCTTCGTTTTTCTTATAGTGGAAAAGAGAAAGGGGATAAGGCATACTTTCTGTAGAGAGACCAGTAAAAGGTTCATTTTTCGGTGCTGATGGAGAGAAAGGGGGGAGCAATTTTGATTGCTCCCGATCTTTTTCACTCATTCGATTTCACCTCCCATCAGGTAAGAAATCATATTGGAAGATTCCTCAGAGCCTTCCTCATTATTGGTTTCCTTTTTGTAATCTACACAATCAATATGCTGAGATGAAATCTGAAATTTGGCGTGCATTGCTTTTGCTTCAGAGATAAAAAGCTTATAAATTTCTATTTCCTGAGCAAGAATAACAAATTTATATTCTGCATCAAATTTTGCATAAAGCATGAGAGGAATCTCTGCATAGTCTGGCTTAGTGATTTCTTCAAGACTTTTGGGAGGAGTGATCATTGCAATACACTGCAATGTGTTATCACCTTCCTCAGAGTTGCTGAGTTCATCCCAATTTTCTGTAGATAAAACAAACCAGGATTGACGGGATTTATGCTGTTTTCGCATAATGAGTTGAAAAGGGAAGGAATTCTTATCCATATAGGAATCGTTTATTCTTACCCATAGATGTGAAACTTCCAGTGGTTTTCCGTAGCCATAAAACAATAAATTGCCTTCCCCATTTTTGATAAGCCCAAATACGCCGGGTTTTCCTTTGTACAGGGCATCTAGTGCAGATGTAGTTGATAATCTTGTATTTAGATTCATAATAAATTCTCCTTTCATATAGAAAAAGTGTTTTTAGTTTTTCTGAACGGCCATTCATTGAGCATAGTATAAACCAAAATTTGGCTTCTATTGAGTGTAAAAAAACTGACGCAAAAAAAGCTAAAATTTACTCTTTTTAAATATTAAATAATGTGATATAATAAAATATTATTTAAATTTAATTATTTAAATTTAAAAATCCGCTGATATTTATCAGCGGATTTTTATAACTATTTTACTTTTATTACATAGTGGTTAGACAGTAAGATTTAAAATGGATTCAAGTTATCCTTTTTCAACTGTGCGGAGATTTTATTATAAAGTTCTTCACTACTTAGTCTTTTTGAAAAGTTTTCAATTTCTTCTAATGAAGTAAGGTATGGTTCAATTTCAGGCGCAATCGCTATCATTTCAATAATTGCTTTTATCATTGAATTGTTTCTTGTAGTTAAGCGATAACTGAGTTTTTCTACAGGAAGATCATCTATACTTAAAATGCTTCTTTGTATTAGCATATTTATAGTCTCCTCTCCTTTTGGGGGCAACGTTTTTTTAAATTCTTCTTGCTCTAAGTCCCGTAGTTTTTTAAATTCAGAAAGGTAATGAAACCATTTTTTAATTGCCTCTTCCTGCGCAGTACGAAAGTCAGAATATATTTTTGTAAATTCTTCGTTTATAAGCGTATCTATAAAAATAATATCATCTGGCTGGGCGTGGGCAATTTTTTCAGAGGCTTGTTCGAATAAATCATAATTTCTTTGGTAGCGGATAGATTTTAACAAATGCATGACACCTGGTAACTTAAAGACATCTTCTACTAAAGGCTGAGCAGTGCGACAGTGTTCCCGAAAGGTACAGTAGACCTCTTCCGGATTGGGGTATTCCTCTGGAAATTCACTGGTATCTATATTGTATTGCAGGTTTGAGCAGATACGCTCGATAATCCAATTATATTTTTCTTCGCACTCTGCATGTGTTATTTTTTTACGCAGATCTCGATAGACAGTGTTGCTGTTTTCTGGAGAGTACTTATATGATCTGAAATTACAAAAATCGAGGAGCAGTTCTTTTCCATCTTCATTAAAACACCATTCGTTAGAGTCGTTTTTAAAACAATCAACAGGGACGGATATTCGAAAAAGAAAATCCTCAAAGTTTTTACGAATTTGATCGCGCTCACTTTTGTAACTAATATCACGAGAAATGTACAATTCTTCGCAGACATCCTTTAATGAATAACAGTCTTTTATATTTTCCAAAGTATTCACCTCCAAATAATGACTGCTTTCATTATATAATATCTTCACAAAAAGAAAAGCTTTTCTTGTAAGGATAGTAGGACAGATGGGCGGATGGGCAGGTATAAATTAGGATTTACAGGGTTTTTAACAGGATATATCCCTATAAAATAGTTTTGATTTGCCCATCTGCCCATCCGCCCACTACATATTTCTATGTATAAATGCCTGTAATGAGGATTTCGGAACTCTCCAGAGTTTTCCAATTCGAAAAGCTGGCAGTTCTCCAGAGTGTACCAGTTTATAAAAGGTCGATTTTCCGATGTACAGGTAATTCATACATTCTTTCGGACTGAGACAATCATTCTCAAGTTCCATTTCATCTAGGTTGAAAAAACCGCAGTTGTTCTTTTTATTCATAAAAATTCCTCCTGAAAATGTTTATTCCGCTATGAGGTTATTGTTTTGTATTTTATAGGATTGTTTTGTGTTATTTAGTGTTATTTTGCACTTTTATAATCATGTATTTTTTATAGGATAAAGCTGATTCGCCGCAATTACCGGCAATGAAAAAGAACAAAAATTTTCTGCTTTCTACGGAAAAACCGATATGGTCATTCCTCGAAACAGAAAAACGGTACGACTTGATAAAAAATGAAAGGAGTGAACATCCATGCTGAAACTGATTTTAACTGTCCTGCGCGACATCCTCTGGGAAATCGCAATGGGCTTCATTCAGACCAGAGCAACTGCCTGATAACAAAAAGGAAAAATGAAAAAGAGAGAGGAGTGACTTGCCAATGAAAAACTGACACCCGCTTCCAAAGAGATTTGGAGTATATTGATTGCTGGTGTTGCGGCAGCTTTATGTGCAGCAGTCGATATTATTTTAAAGGATGATGAAAATGAAAATTTTAAAACTGGAACCAAATGAAGCACCTGTCGTGGTGGAAATCGAAGGCAGTCTGGCATCCATGCAGTCCGTTGTGGGCGGCAGGATACAGGCTGTTTTTCCTTTTCCGGAAGAAGTTGCACTCATCTGCAATGAGGAAGGAAAGCTGATGGGACTGCCCTATAACCGCGCTTTGCGTCACGAAGAAACCGATGAAGCGTATGACATCATCTGCGGCACCTGTTTTCTTTGCGGTGCGCCTGCGGATTGTGACAACTTTACCGATTTAACGCCCGAACAGCTACAGAAAGATACGGAATATTACAGACAACCCGAGCGGTTTCTGAAAATCGGCAACCATATCATTGTGATAAAAGAGGAGAGGTAAGGAGGATATTTATGGAAACAACATTCAACTGTGATCTTTGCGGTATGCAGCACCCGATTACGGAAGAGAACGAAATGGATGGATTATTGATTTGCACAGACTGTATGATGGAGGAAACAGAGGTCTGCCAGCACTGCGGTACGCGTATCTGGCGTGGAGATAACGCCGGTGACGCAGTCACTCCCTTATGCCAGTCCTGCTATGATATGTACTACACGCGCTGTAGTGAATGCAACGAAATTATCTACGAAAGCGATGCCTACTACATGGACGATGACGAGGATACACCTTATTGCTATCACTGTGCGGAAAATTATCGGCGGTGCAGCGGCATCCACGCATATTCCTACAAGCCAAAACCCATCTTCCGCGGAGAGGGCATGCGCTTCTTTGGCGTGGAATTGGAGATTGACGAGGGCGGCGAGCTGGAAGCCAATGCAAAGGAGTTGCTGAAATTAGCGAACAGCGAAGCGGATGAGTTCATCTACTGCAAGAGCGACGGCTCTCTTTCTGAAGGCTTTGAAATCGTATCGCATCCATTTACGCTGGATTATCACATCAACGAATTTCCTTGGGATGAAGTTCTGCATCGTGCGGTGGAACTGGGGTATTTATCACACAGCACGGATACAGCAGGCTTACATATCCATGTCAACCGCACTGCTTTCGGTGCTACGGAAGAGGTGCAGGACAGAAGTATCGCAAGAATTCTGTATTTCATGGAAGCGAACTGGAATGAGCTTCTGCGTTTCTCTCGTCGTACGCAGTATCAGATGAACCGCTGGGCGGCAAGGTATGGCTATAAGGAGCATCCGGCTGACATTCTGGACCATGCCAAGAAGGGCTATGGCGGCGAACGATATTCCTGTGTCAATCTCCAGAACTACAACACCATAGAGTTCCGCATCTTCCGTGGCACCCTGAAATATAACACCTTTATCGCCACATTACAAATGGTCAATCATATCTGTGATGTGGCACTTGTCTTTTCTGATGATGAAATCAGAAACTTATCGTGGAGCAGTTTTGTTGCGGACATCCCGAAGGAAACCTACCCCGAGCTGATTCGCTATTTAAAGGAAAGAAGATTATATATCAATGAACCCATGGAAACGGAGGAGGAAATCTGATGTGTTGTCTTTATAGAATGATGGACTATAAGAAGAAATTAACAAGCTGTCAGAAAACGCATATCATTTCTGTATTGTCGGCTTTTTGTGAAGCAAGAGGAACGGATGCAACCGGTATTGCTTACCAGACCTGTGGCAGATTACATATCTATAAACGCCCTGTTGCGGCGCATCGGATGCGGTTTCGTATCCCCGAGAGAGCAAATCTGATTATGGGGCATACGCGCATGACGACACAGGGCAGTGCCAAGCGAAACTACAATAATCATCCGTTTCGTGGGCGTATCCGAAACAACGATTTCGCCCTTGCGCATAACGGTGTCCTGCAAAATGACGTATCCCTGAGGAAGAAAAATCATCTGCCCAAATCAAAAATCCAGACAGACAGCTATGTAGCGGTGCAGCTGCTGGAGCAGAACAGAGCCCTTGACCTGAACAGCCTGAAAGAGATGGCGGAACAGGTTGAGGGCTCCTTTGCGTTTACGGTGATGGATGTGCAGAATAATCTCTACTTTGTCAAAGGCGACAATCCCCTCTGCATTTACCATTACCCCAAAACAGGGCTGTACCTCTACGCTTCAACAGAGGAGATTCTGCAAAAGGCTCTGGATGCCCTGCATCTGCCGTTGGAGAAGCCAGAGAAAATCAATGTGTTCTGCGGAGAGATTCTCAAGATTGACAGCAGCGGCAATATCACCAGAGGCTCCTTCTGCAACGATCATCTGAAAGCTTCCTATTATAATTCTTATGCCACTCACCCTTGGAGCTGGCGGTGTGGTTATGATATGGCATATATTGAGGCCTACTATGGGACAAGTTACATCGAAGAGCTGAAATCCGTAGCCGGGGCGTTTGGCTATTGTGCGGATGATGTAGAACATCTGCTGGAGGAAGGGTTTAGTCCCGAAGAATTGGAAGACTATTTCTACGGATGTGAGTGTTAAAAGCGTTTCGTTAGGGTATACCTGATTGGGACAGTGGAAAAATGTCCCATCTACATCGGTTTTCCTATTTTGGAACGTTCCATCTGACGGGAGAACCCTAATGGGACAGATATAGAAAATAAGGGAAGGGTGTTATCATTCTTCCTTTATTTTTTGCAATGGAAGGAGGAATAATTATGAAAATCGGATATATCAGAGTAAGCACTGCAGAACAGAATACCATTCGGCAGGAAACGCTGATGGAAGCCTTGGGTGTGGATGAAATTTATATGGATAAGGTCAGCGGTAAGAATACCAACCGCCCGGAGTTGCAGAAAATGCTGCACTATGTGCGGAAAGGGGATACCGTTATTGTGGAATCGATTAGCCGCTTCGCAAGAAATACGAAAGACCTTCTGGAGTTGGTCGAACAGCTTACTGCAAAAGAGGTGGAATTTATTTCTCAGAAGGAATCTATTGATACATCTACTCCTGCCGAAAAATTTATGCTGACGATTTTTGCCGCGGTTGCCGAACTGGAACGAGAATATATTCTCCAACGCCAAAGGGAAGGCATTGCAGAAGCAAAGAAGCAGGGAAAGTATCAGGGCAGAAAAGCGAAAATCCATCCCGATGCAGAAAAGGTCATGAAAAGATGGCGAGAAAAAGAAATCACCGCCACTGCGGCAATGCAGTTGCTGGGGGTGAGTAAAACGACATTTTATCGGATGGTGAGAAAATTTCCTTAAAGGAAGTTTACTTGTATCTCCGTTCCTTCCTTGTTATACTGAAAGCAGCAAGGGGGCGTACGAGATGGAACGAGTGGATACATTCAAAGAGGGCAAGGTTTATCTTGTCTATGATGCAGAACATCACCGTATGGCGGTGGAAAAGCATTTGCAGGGGGATTTTCGGATTTATGAGCAGCTGCAGGCATTGCCGCATTTGTATCTGCCGAAGCTGTATGCGGTTTCCTATACGGAAAACGAAACAATCGTATGGGAGGAATATATCACAGGGAAATCGTTGGAGCAGATTCCTGCAACGGAAAAGCAGGTGACGAAATGGTTGTTTGAGCTTTGCGATGTGCTGCGATTTCTGCATCAGCATCATATCCTGCATCGGGATATCAAGCCTTCCAATCTTCTGCTTGGCAGTGACGGTCATATTCGCCTGATTGATTTTGATGCGGCGCGAGAGGAAAAGGAACAGGCGGAAATGGATACGCGCCTGCTTGGCACACGCGGCTATGCACCACCCGAGCAATATGGCTTTGCGCAGACGGATGAACGGGCAGATATCTATGCCCTTGGCGTTACGGCGAAGGAGTTGCTTGGTAAAGCGGCAAAAAAGCGGCGTTGGAAGCATATTCTGAAAAAATGTACGGCATTGGAGCCTAAGAAACGGTATCATCATGTTTGGCAGATTACATGGGCAATTCGCTTCGGGCAGATTCGCCGCAGGCTGTTGTATCCCTTGATGATTGTGTGGCTTACGCTTGTGACGGGCTTTGCAGTATGGAGCTATGCAGTGGATACGGATTTTCGGGAGGTAATGAATGTCGTTGTTTTCACTTCCTACCGGGATAGTGTTTTTGCTACGGTGGATATCAAACAGATTGAACAATCGAATGTGAAGCTGTTTGTGTTTTCGGGGGATGAGAAGGAAGTGTATGACCGATTGAAAGAAAAGTATCCTAATGTGAATTTTATCTCCACAGGCTATTGCACGAATCAGGGATATCTGCTGTTCGGGATGTTTTCCAGAACATATAACTACGATACAGGGAAAACATATTATAATTATAAAGGATTTAAAGGGCTTTGTTATATTAAGGGAGGGGGAGAAGTCGCTATAATTCCGCCCGAGATGTGCGATTCGTATGCTCCTGCGGTCTTAAAGCTATATCACCTGGATGTTTTTGATACAAACATCTTTTAATCCATATTTTCATAGAAAAAGGGTACCGACTTAGGCATAGTCGGTACCCTTCTTTATTCCAATACTTCAATTTCATGATCATATAGCACTTCGTTTGCCCCTACAATATCCATTTTCTGATTGATAGCAAAGAGCAGAAGTGCATCCCTTCTGTCACGGGGATATAGCTCCCGATAGCCTGCCTGTTTCAGAAGCTTTTGTGTTTCCTCTGCATTTAATTCCAAGCCAAACGCCAACGCAATGACCTTGTCCCGAGAGGGAAATTTCTTTCCGTTAAAAATTTGATAGACATAGGATTTATTCAGATTTGATTTTCTTACAACGTCCGCAACCTGACAGTCCTTTTTCGGAAGCCATTCATTCAAACAATCCGCAAGGGTGTTCAGATGCATTTCTTCCTGATTGCGCTCCATATAATCCAGAATATTTTTTGCACTTTTGATTTCGTTCATCAATTCAGCTGTATCTTTCATTGCTCTCACCTCTGCCACCAGTATAGCATACCTGCGGCGGAAAAGAGTGTACTGCAAGTGTACTTTTTCGGAAGAAAAATTATTTATAATAGCGGAAAAGGTGTCAGCGTTCCTTCATTAAAAATAGTTTCAGAACCTCTTCCGCCAGAGAAAGCTCTCTCGGTGTGCAGCGGTTTAGTAAATCAATGACGGCGGAAGGGTCGCCTGCTTCTACTCCGTCTCCGAAGATGATGTATTCCATCGGAAGGTGCATGGAATGGGAAAGCTTGATGAGGGTATCAATGGACATTTGGGACGTGCCGACCTCAAGTTGCCCGTAATAGCCGGAGCCGATGTCTGCTAATTCGGACATTTTGTCTCGGGTCAAGCCAAGCTCCTGTCTGCGCTTGCGTAAACGATGCCCGATTTCGATTAACTGCTGTTTTTCCATGACGCTTCACCACCTGTTTTTTTGTTTGGTATTTCTATTGTAAAATATGTGGAATCACGATAGAATATGCTATAAGATAACTAAAATAGTTACTTATAAAAGAATCGAAAAATGATATTTTTCTAAAGTATGTATAAAGCTGAATCAGGATGCAAATGAGGAGGTAGCAGATGAAGACGATTGAGATAAGCTATAACCCGTATAAGATGATTACGAAAATGCTTATAAACCAAGTTGATGTTTGCCGGAATCAGAGCTATGAAAAATTCAAGGACTTTATTGAGAATGAGATTCCTCTGCAAACATGGATTGAACCGATTGAATATCGGGATTGGGCAGGTTTTGTAAATGAAATATCAGACCCGGAAACCAATGACGAGGTGAAAGTTATTTTTTCGGGGAGAAAGATAGATTTTGATGATTTGAAGCGTGCGATTGCGGATCAGAATGAGGATCGTTCCGAAGAAACGCGTGTAAGATATACATTCGAGCACAAAACGATACGGGATGATAAGATCTTGGCGCAGAACATTGAAGAGGTTGTTTCGGAATTAAAATCTCCTCGTTTCCGTGAACTGATTCAGCAGAGAACGACAGAGGAATTAAGCAAAAAATATAACGAACTGGATGAAAATTACCAAACGGCAAAAGAAAATCTTTTTTATATTGTTCTGGCAGGTGGGTATAGCTCCGGTAAATCCACTCTGCTCAATGCGCTGATTCGTCATGATATCTTGCCTACATGTGAGGGGACCTGTACTTCTAGGAATTGTAGGATTCACCATGACAGTTCCTTGGGGAAGAAGGTATCTCTGGCTTGCTATGATGAAAATGATAAGATTGTGATTGAAAAAAGAATTTTTGAAAATGATAGTGATTGTGCGGATCTTTTTTGGGAAATCTGTCCGATTCGGGATGAAAATACTGTGGATAAATATCCGGAAGTGGCTATGATGGAGTTAGGTGTTGATTTATCCCATCTTTATCCTGACAGCGTAAGCGAAGATACGTTTACGATTGTTCTAATTGATACTCCGGGGATGGACAGTTCCCAATCAAGTCAGGATGGAATAAACAGGCATGCGGAAATTGCATTGCAGGCAATGTCTATGGAAAGTAAGCCGATGATTATACTTTGTGTTGATGCGAAGAGTCGCGAGAATAAGAACATTGGGGAGTTTATGCGGGAGATTATCAATCAAACGAAAGAAGAAAGCGGATTCAATGACAGATATCTCTTTTTAATGAATAAAAGTGATGCTAGTTCTTATGCGGCGAATAGATCAAATAGAAGAGGTGAAGTCTTTTCGAATGCTGAAAGTGTAAAAGCGGCATTTGCTGCGTATTTGACAGATAGTTCCAAATGGGGGATTGAGGGCGAGGAAGATGAGTTAAAACAGCTTGCCGAAGAAGCAGCTCGTTTTGTTCCTCGTATCTTTATGACAACAGGGCTGGTTGCTTCTGCAATACAGTGTGGAGCTGATGCTTTTACAGATGAGGAGTTGAAGGATCCGTATAAAAAATATTTACATAAAAAATTAGAAGATTTCAAAGAGGAAATTTGTGGTCCGAGAATACAAGAAGACTTTTGCTTATCCAGATACTGTGATATTCCAAACTATAGAAAGGATGAAATCGAAAAAGAATTTCATGATGCGCTTGAAGCGGGGAGAGATACCAGAGCGGCGGAACTGCAGTGCGGTCTTGTTTCTGTAGAGTCTGCCATCAAGGATTATATTGCAAGATATGCGTATCCGATAAAGGTTCGTGGATTATTAGATACCTTTGAGGATATTCTGGAGGATGTAAATAACTTTAATGATGGTATCCTTGCTGATTTAAAGCAGATGGAGAAAGATCTGGGGGAAAGAAACCGAGACAGGAAGGAGGCGAGAGAAACAAGAAAAAGCGCAGAAGAAAAAATTGGCGTTCTCGAAAAAACAGAAGAAAAAATTGAAAGCCAGATGGACGTACTGGATGGTATAAAATTAGATTCAAATGCGTTGAGAAGTGCTGTCAGTGATTTTAGAGCGGATCTTGAAGCGGAAAAGGAGGTTACCTTTATTCGCTGGCACTATAAAATTTCAACTGGACAGAAATCTCGTGCAGAGGTGGAGCATGAAATTAATGAGAGAGCCTCGAACATTAAAGATGCTTTTGCCAGAAATCTTTCTAAAATAAATAAAAAATTGGAAGAAATTGAAGCAATGTATAATACTCAAATTCTTACCGTATTTGGTTTTTTAAAGTCTGCGGTGAAAGAATTGGAGGACTCGGGTGTTTTTCAGCAGGGTGAGTATAAGTTTACAGATAGTGTTATGTGGAAGACGAATTTTAGAAATATTGATGCTGAAAAACTTGCTTTCGATATGAAGAGAAAAGTTGTAGATAAGGAGATAAGAAACGAAAAGGTCGGCAATTCCAAAAAGCGGGAATGGGGTTCCAGCTGGAATCTATTTAAAAAATTCGGCTCCCTTTTTATGGAAGACTATAAAATTGAAGTTAGGAACATAGATGGCTATTACGAAACGAATGAATTGAACCATAATCTGGATGCCTATTATGCCTACGTGGAAGAAGAAAGAATTAACATGGAGCAAATGTTCGAGCAAATTCTGGAAGGAAGTAAGCATCAGGTGCAAGAGATGATAAAACGACTGCTGAAGGAATTGCAGCAATTTCATTCTGATATTCGGAAACAGGAGCAGCGCATTGAGGAACTTGGAAAGTCCATAAATGAATTGAATAAGGCAATCGAGGAAAATGAAGAAACCTGCAGATGGCTCAAGGATTTGAAAGTAAAAATAGAGGAGGAATAAATCTGTTTAGAACATTTGATGAGAAAGCTTTTCGACAGGCAATTAACGATAAGGATTTTTTTCGCTTAAAAATTAGCATGGTTAGTGCAATGTTGGGTGATCCTACTTTCGAACATGGCGAAGCGGAATATGTTTTGAAAACCCTTGAGGAACAAGTTCCTGAAATTTTTGAAAAATATGTCAAATTAGGCTATGAGGAAGAATTGGAACGAAGTGCTTGGGACAAACGATATTTTACGAAACTGGTCTATTGGTTTCAGGAAAACTTTGCCAAAGAACGTGTGCCTTACATTAAAGAGGTGGGACAGGTTGTTCACAGAGATACTGCTGAGCAGTATAAGCGTTCTATGATGCAGGAAGAAACTCCGAAAGTACGGTCGAAAGAGACGAAAGCACAGAGGGTAGAAAACGGAAAATTTCCGATAGCCAAAGCAGTTCTGGCGGTGGTTGCTCTGGTAATCGTAGTGAGAGTGCTGTTCAAGGCACTGCTTGGCTAAATTGCGATGAAAAAGAAAAAGTTCTTGACATAAATAAGAAGGAAAACGGGGATGCGGAAAGGAAAAATAAACAGGAATCGTTAACAAGCAAGTTGCAGGAAATAGCCCGAGCAAATCGATATAAAAGAGGGGATGAAGTCTATGGAAAAGGATGTTCATGTAGTCAATCCGCTGGTTCTTGATGATTTATATGCTGCATTTGAGGCGGCAGACAACATTGTCCTGAAAAAATATATTGAAAAGCTTTCTGATACGCCATGTATAGAAATGCCGGAGGATTTAAAAAGCATAGAAATCGGTGAAAATGTTTCTTTGTACAGAGTGGTGAGAGTTGTTTATGATAAAGATGAAAATACGCAGGATAAATTGACTACGGTTTATTCTACTATCTTTTCTCTGGCAAATTACGGATTATTGATGCTGGTCAATGGGCATAAGGATTGTGTTGAGGTATATGTGGGTGTTGTTTCCAGAAATATGGTTACGCAGACGGATGAGAATGGAAATTTCAGGCTCTATGCTGTGGAAAAAGATTTGGTGAACAGCGGCAAGGTATTAAAAAATGCTTTTCTTGGAAATTTCCCTGGAACGGAGCTGCAGCCGGTAAATCCCGTTACATCAAAGAATGTTCTTGGGAAAAGAGATGTGATTGAGGAATCTTTTAAAACTGCGAAATATATCTCTGCGGTCAGCAGCATCCCTGCGATAAGGAATTCAAATGAGTCGAAGAACAGGGAGTTTGTGCAGGGACTGGAAAAACTGATTGACACACTGAAGGGGAAAGAATATACTGCATTGATTATTGCTGATGCAATGAGTAATGAAAAGGTTGAAGCAATGTGCGCAGAATATGAGGATATTTATTCCCAGCTGGCACCATTCAAGGTATCTTCGCAGACAGTGAATGCACAAGATTCGGTTACAGATACCGAAAGTCTGATAAAGGGTGTAACGGATACGACAAATAAAATGCTTGCCAAATCCCTGACGCATGGAACTGCAATCTCTAAGACGCATACTGACAGTACAGGCGGCGGTACATCCTTTGGAATGAATCCGGCAAAGGTTTCTGTGAATTATAATCATGCTTATGCCAGAACCAATGCAGTCACAAATGCTACAATAGATACAGAATCCAGCGGAACCGCAAAGTCTCTTACAGAGCAGAACTCCGTTGCAAAATCTCTTTCGGCCACGAAGGGAGAGTCCCTTCAGCTTAATTATGAAAACAGATCTGTAAAGACGCTGCTTGACCGTATTGACGAGCAAATCAAGAGAATGCGTGCGTGTGAGGATTTTGGCTTGTTTGATACCTGTACATATTTTGCTGCAAAGGACTATGATGTGGTTATTGCGGCAGCCGGTGCATTTAAATCTCTTACGCGTGGTGAGAATTCCTCAGTTGAGTCCTCTGCGGTAAATGTGTGGAAGAATGTGGATGATGTTCAGTATATGAAAGAATATCTGATGAGATTTTACCATCCGGAATTCCTGACTGTAATAGATGAAGAACACCGGTATCCAACAACAGCAACAATGTTGATTAGCGGAAAGGAAATGGCTTATCAGATGGTATTGCCGAAAAAATCTGTTGCCGGTGTCCCTGTTGTGGATTGTGCGGAATTTGGTAGAGAAATCGTATCCCTTGCAGGAAATAAAGGGACAATTCCTCTTGGTAAAATTTATCATATGCATAAGGAAGAGAATACAGATGTAAAGTTAGATGCGAGAAGTTTAACGGCGCATACATTTATTACCGGCTCAACAGGTTCAGGGAAGTCTACAACAATTTATAAGCTGTTGGATGAGCTTTCTAATACTTATATCGGTGATACGGAGAATACCGTAAAGTTTATGGTGATTGAGCCTGCCAAGGGCGAATATAAAAATGCACTTGCGAAAAATAAGCATTTAAACGTGAGTGTTTATGGTACAAATCCTAGAATCACAAAATTATTAAGGATCAATCCCTTTAAGTTTCCGAGTGATAAGATTCATATTTATGAGCATCTGGATAAATTAACAGAAATTTTTAATGTTTGCTGGCCTATGTATGCAGCAATGCCGGCAGTATTGAAAGCAGCAATGGAAAATGCATATCGTTCTGCCGGATGGAACCTTGTAAAGTCAGAAAATAAACATGGAGAGATATTCCCTAGCTTTGTGGATGTGGCGCTGGAAGTGGAAAAGTATATCAACAAAAGTGAGTATTCTGATGAAAATAAGAGCAATTACAAAGGCTCCCTGCTTACCCGTTTGGAATCCTTGACCAATGGCATCAATAGCATGATTTTTTCTGCGAATGATATAGAAGATCAGGAGTTGTTTGATGAGAATGTTATTGTGGACTTAAGCAGAGTTGGCTCCACGGAAACAAAAGCGTTGATTATGGGTATTTTGATTCTGAAGTTGCAGGAGCATCGGATTGCATGTGCGGATGGTAGCAATTCCGATCTGCGTCATATCACGGTATTGGAAGAAGCGCATAATCTGCTCAAGAGAACAAGCACAGAGCAAAGCTCTGAAACAGCAAATCTTTTAGGAAAATCCGTAGAGATGCTGGCAAATTCTATAGCGGAAATGAGAACCTATGGAGAGGGATTTATCATCGCGGATCAGTCTCCCGGTTTGTTGGATTTATCCGTTATCCGAAATACAAATACAAAAATCATAATGCGCCTGCCTGATTTTTCAGATAGAGAGTTAGTTGGTAAGGCAGCTGGATTAAATGATGCCCAAATCATAGAGTTATCCAAACTTCCCTGTGGTGTAGCGGCAATCTACCAAAATGATTGGATTTCACCTGTTCTATGCAGGATTAAAAAAGCAAAGCTGGAGGAAGGGCTGTTTACAGAAACGGAAGATTATCCTGAACCGGAAGATGAATCCCTGCTGTTTAAATTGTTGGATTCCAAATTCAGGGCAAATTTGGATGATTTAGCAATAGAGCAAGCATTTAAAACTACGATCATCAAATCCTCTGTTGCAACTGAGGTGAAGGTTAAGCTTTTGGAGTATCTTTCAGTTAAGAAAAATGCAAGAAGGATGAAACTTCTTGGTTCGATGATTTTTGATTATTTTAAGAATGCAAAGGAGGCTCTTGAAAGGGCAACGGAAGAGAACTCTGTAGAAGAACTCAAGATTGCGATGATTGCAGAACTTGCTCCGTCTGTCATGGAGTATGAGGATGAGCAAATCAATCTTTTAATCACTTTAATTATCAAAGAATATACTGACCGATATGCGATCGATTATCCAATCTGGCGTGAATTTGCAAACTGTGTGACAAAGGGGAAGATAGTATGAACGAATTTAAAGATATAACGAAAGAGATTGAGCAGCCCGAGAAACTGAAAGAGGGCGATAGCCCGAGAATATCAGAAGAAAAGGCTTTGCAGGCAGCTCCTGATATTTATCAGGATGCTTTAAAAAGTTTTGACCTACGCAGTGATGTTACTGAAGAGTCTACTGAGAAAAAAGAAAATGACTGTACGGAGCTTTTGGAAAAAGGCGAAGATGGAAGATATTATGATAAATCTAGGGGATATGATTCTATTGAAGCATGGGAGAAGGAGCAAAGAACCTCAGCAAAGAGATATGACAGCGTAGCGGAGTATTGCAAAAAGAAAGCAGATAAGGAGTGGGCTCGTTTTAAAAATGCGGAAAAGAATGGTGAGTCTGATGCAGAAAAATGGAAACATTATGATCGTGCTCGGGAATATTACGAAAAGGCAGGGGCGAATAAAGCAAAAGGAGAAGCTCTTTGGGCTAAATTAAAAGAATTTGATGAATCTCAATATGCCGATGAACGTATACAATGGGATTATCAAGAAGAGGTACCGGAAAATCAATATACAGGGACAGAGCTTCTTAGAGATATACACTCTTTGCCGTCAGAGTTAATAGGAAAAGGAAGAAGCAAAGAGGAACTAGTTGAGATGCAAACATTATGTGATGTGATTGCATATAGAGTGGATAAGGAAGAAGAAGTTGCGGCAGGAGGGGGCGTGTTGCCGAAATATCAGAGATTGATGGAAGAAGTTGGCTACATGGACGAAGAAGAAATGTGTAATGCAGAGGGATTGAATTTCCATGAAATTTATGATAATGAATCCACGACCTATGGCGAGGAATATCGGAAAGGATTTATTGATTGCATTGACAACAATGTGAGTCCTTTAACAACCAGTGAGGATGAATGTAGCAGTGAAGCGTATTATCAGGGACTTGTAGATGCTGCCGAATTACGGGATTACTTAGAAGGATAAGCATGCAAAAGGCTGTTATGTAGTTAAAGGTTAGGAAGTATTCTAACTATAAAAATAACCAAGATATTTACAATGATAATGAAAATAGATGTTTATCTTTCATTTATCCTATGACTCACAAAGATGGTACTGAGATGGCTGGCTATCTTAAAAACTTAGCATATCTCAGAGATGATAAAATCTTTAATAATAAATTATATATGTCTTTTTAACTATCTTTTTATATGAGACTATGAGAAAAAGTCTGTAAATAAGATTCTTCTATGATATGTGAGGGTGGTAAGCCTGAAAATCAGGCTTCTCA
>NZ_WQPP01000060.1:322726-323740 GCF_018785345.1 Clostridium sp. MCC345 | reverse complement strand
TGGGGTGAAGTCGTAACAAGGTAGCCGTATCGGAAGGTGCGGCTGGATCACCTCCTTTCTATGGAGAAAAGCGGAGAAAAAGCAGTTTGTGATTTATGTTGAAATGCATCGCTTGCGAGGCAGAGCAACAATAAATTGCAAAGTGAGTTTGCGGAGCAAACACATGAGTAATGCGAAGCATTACGAATGATTTTTCGTAAATCTGAAAAAATCGAGAGGTTTTAGGTAGGTTTGCGGAGCAAACACATGAGTACAACGAAGTTGTACGAATGGTTTTCGTAAACATTTTTCAACGCAAGGTTGTGTCAACCACGCTATTCTATTTTGAGAGCTTACAGGCTTTCGCTATTTCTATATAAGTCAGAAGCTCATAATCGAAAAATGATTCCATTAAATTAAGGTAAGTTTTTCTTCCTGACGGAAGAAAATCATTCCATTACCATGGGTGGATTCCCGAGCGGCCAAAGGGGGCAGACTGTAAATCTGTTGCGATAGCTTCGAAGGTTCGAATCCTTCTCCGCCCATTTTCAGAACAAGTAGAGATACTTGTTCTTCTTTTTACCAAGGCTTTGATGATGGAAAAATGAAAAAAATCGAAAAAAGCTGTTGACAAATTTCGGCTGGTTTGGTATAGTAATTGAGCGGCTGAAACAACGCAAGATTTGCCCGAGTGGCGGAATTGGCAGACGCACAGGACTTAAAATCCTGCGGGGTAACACCCGTACCGGTTCGATCCCGGTCTCGGGCAGCTTCATAAAAATATTTCTTATGCCCAGATAGCTCAGTTGGTAGAGCAGTGGACTGAAAATCCACGTGTCACTGGTTCGATTCCGGTTCTGGGCACCATAAATGCGCGAGTGGCTCAGTGGTAGAGCATCGCCTTGCCAAGGCGAGGGTCGCGAGTTCGAATCTCGTCTCGCGCTTTTCTCTTTTCAAAGGAGAAAGCAAAAATGAATGAAAGATGTTGACAAGCTTCTAAAAGTTTGATAAGATACATCTTGTCGAAAAAACGAT
>NZ_WQPP01000060.1:230769-322558 GCF_018785345.1 Clostridium sp. MCC345 | reverse complement strand
TATGCGCGAGTGGCTCAGTGGTAGAGCATCGCCTTGCCAAGGCGAGGGTCGCGAGTTCGAATCTCGTCTCGCGCTTAGAAGAATCGGTTTTGAGGACAATCAAGACCGATTTTTTCTTTTACCTTTCTTTTAACAAAACCGGAAAGGAGGGACTCATGTGTTTGTAGGGATTTGTGAGGCAACCTTTCGTGCAGAATGGGTTTCCAGCTTGAAGGAAAAGCGGATGGTGGTCAAAAGTCTGGTGGAAAAAACGAGGCATAAATTCAACGCCTCCGTGGCGGAGGTGGACAGACAGGAGGAGCATAAAATGCTCGTGGTTGGCTTTGCTTGTGTCAGCAATGAAAAAAGCCATGCGGAGCGTATGCTGCAGCATATTCTGGATTTCATGGAGAAAAGCACAGAAGCGGAATTGATTTCGGCAGAATATGAGGTATATTAGGTGTATTTTTGTTGAAAACAGACGGAAAATTTGCATTTACCTGTAGATTTTCAAAATTCAGTGTGTTATAATCTACTGTGATTGTGCAGTTTTAGCGTACTGTAACTCAACATGGCAGCATCATTTAGAAAATAAAGACAAAGTTGTCATAAAAAACGAATATCTTTAAGGAGGAACTTCTTACAATGAACGCAACATTAATCAGCAAAGAAAAAACAGCAGTAAAACTTTCTTTTGAAGTAAGCGCAGAAGTACTGGAACAGGGCATGGCTTTTGCTTACAACAAACACAAAAATAATCTGTCTCTGCCCGGCTTCAGAAAGGGTAAAGTACCCAGAAAGCTGATTGAAGCACAGTATGGCGAAGGCTTTTTCTATGAAGATGCAATCAACCACATCTTCCCCGATGAATACATGGCAGCAGTAAAGGAACTGGGTCTGGACGTTGTTTCCGCTCCCACTCTGGATATTGACTATATTCAGTCCGGCAAGGGCGCAAAATTCATCTGCGATGTAACTGTAAAGCCTGAAGTGGAACTGGGTCAGTATAAGGGTCTGGAAGTAGAAAAGGTTTCCGCAGAAGTAACAGATGAAGACGTTATGAAGGAACTGGAAAAGGTGCAGAAGCAGAACGCAAGAAAGGTTGAAGTAACAGACAGAGCAGCACAGCTGGGCGATGTTGTAAACATTGACTATCTGGGCTCCGTTGACGGCGTTGCTTTCGATGGCGGCAAGGCAGAAGGCTTTGATCTGGAGCTGGGCTCTCATTCCTTCATCGAAGGCTTTGAGGATCAGATTGTTGGCCACAACATCGGCGAAGAATTTGATATCAACGTAACCTTCCCCGAAGCTTACCATGCACCCGAACTGGCAGGCAAGGCAGCTGTATTCGCAATTAAGGTAAACGGTATCACAGCAAAGGAACTGCCCGAACTGAATGACGCATTTGCAGAAGATGTTTCCGAATTCTCCACTCTGGATGAATACAAAGCAGACATTCTGGCTAAACTGGCTGCAGAGAAGACAGAAAAGGCAAAGCAGCTGCAGGGCGATAAGCTGCTGGATGCAGCAGTTGCAAACTGCAAGATGGAAGTGCCTCAGGTTATGTACGATAACAAGATTGACAGCATGATGAGAGAATTTGAAGAAAATATCGTTCGTCAGGGTCTGTCCATGGATGTTTACTATCAGTACATGGGTACAAATGAAGAAACCATGAGAGAAACCTTCAAGGATACATCCATGAAGAGCGTTGATGCAAGACTGATGCTGGAAGCAATCGCAAAGGCTGAAAATTTGGTTATCTCCGATGAAGATCTGGATGCAGAGGTTATCAAATACGGCGAAAGCTACGGTGTAGACGGCAAGACAATGCTGGATATGATTCAGGAAGACGATAAGAACGCCCTGAGACAGGATATGCTGGTAAGAGCTGCTATGAAGGTAATCGAAGACAACGCAGTCATCAAAGAAGCATAAGAAGCATAAAAAAAGCAACAAAAAGGCGAAGACTTGGAAATATTGCAATGCAGATAGGCACAGGAAACTGTGCCTATTTAGATAATATAAGATTGGAGGAATCATAATGAGTTTAGTACCTATGGTCGTAGAACAGTCCAACCGTGGCGAACGTTCTTATGATATTTATTCCAGATTGCTGAAGGACAGAATCATTTTTCTGGGGGAAGAGGTCAACGATGTAACCGCAAGTCTGGTTGTGGCACAGCTGCTTTTTCTGGCGGCGGAGGATCCCGATAAGGACATCAACCTCTACATCAACAGCCCTGGCGGTTCTGTAACGGCAGGCATGGCAATTTATGATACCATGCAGTATATCAAGCCTGATGTATCCACCATCTGTATCGGTATGGCGGCAAGCATGGGCGCATTTCTTCTGGCAGGCGGCGCAAAGGGCAAGAGATATGCTCTGCCCAATGCAGAGGTCATGATCCATCAGCCCAGCGGCGGCGCAAGAGGGCAGGCAACGGATATCCGTATCCATGCGGAAAATATCCTGCGCACCAAAGCAAAGCTGAATCAGATTCTGGCGGAAAATACAGGCAAGCCTGTGGAAGAAGTGGAAAAAGACACAGAACGCGATAACTTTATGAGCGCTGAGGAGGCAAAAGCCTACGGTTTGATTGATGCTGTCATCACAAAGCCTCAGACAAAGGAGAGAGGATAAATGGCAGGGAAAACGGAAGATATGAATAAGCTGCACTGCTCCTTCTGCGGAAAAACGCAGGATCAGGTGAAAAAGCTGATTGCCGGCCCGAATGTATATATCTGCGATGAATGTATCGACCTCTGCTCGGACATTATCGAGGAAGAATATGATGTGCTGGCAAATAAGGATGAAAATTTCAATGTGCCGAAGCCGAAGGAGATTAAGGAAACGCTGGATGAATATGTCATCGGGCAGAGCAGAGCAAAACAGGCTTTGGCGGTTGCGGTGTATAACCACTATAAACGCATTTATATGGATACCAAGGCAGAGGATGTAGAGCTGCAAAAGAGCAATATCCTTCTGGTTGGACCTACAGGGACAGGGAAAACCCTTCTGGCACAGACCTTGGCAAAGGTGCTGAATGTACCCTTTGCGATTGCGGATGCAACCTCTCTGACCGAAGCCGGCTATGTCGGCGAGGATGTGGAGAATATCCTGCTCAAGCTGATTCAGGCGGCAGATTATGATGTGGATAAGGCAGAACGCGGCATTATCTATATCGATGAAATTGATAAAATCACAAAGAAAAGCGAAAATGTATCCATCACCAGAGATGTCAGCGGCGAAGGCGTACAGCAGGCACTGCTGAAAATTCTGGAGGGGACTGTGGCAAGCGTGCCTCCGCAGGGCGGCAGAAAGCACCCGCATCAGGAATTTATCCAGATTGATACAACCAATATCCTTTTCATCTGCGGCGGTGCCTTCGGCGGCATTGAAAAAATCATTCAGAACCGCATGGGGCATAAAGTGATTGGCTTTGGTGCAGAGGTGCAGAGCAAGCTGGATAAAACAAATGACGAGCTTTTGCAGAGCCTTATGCCGCAAGATTTGCTGAAATATGGTCTGATTCCGGAATTTATCGGTCGTCTGCCTGTTGTGGTAACGCTGGATAATCTGGATGAGGATGCCTTTGTGCATATTTTAACAGAACCCAAGAATGCACTGACAAAGCAGTATGAATATCTTTTTGCGCTGGATGATGTTATTCTGGAGTTTAAGGAGGAAGCGCTGCGTGCTATCGCAAGAAAGGCAATGGAACGGGAAACCGGCGCGCGTGGGCTGCGTTCTATTGTAGAGGAATTCATTAACCCGATTATGTATGAAATCCCGACACAGACAAACGTGGAACGCTGCATTATCACAGAGGATGTTGTAAACGGCAAGGCGGCTCCCGAATATGTTTATAATGAAAACAGAAAGCCCCTGCAGCGGATGCGAAAGCGCAAAAGCAGCAGAGGAAACAGCGGTGTTTCCGCATAAACCAAGAAAAATCGGAAAAATTGAGTATCTCTATCCTAATGATAGGGATACTTTTTTATTGGAAAAACGCACAATAGAAGGGGATTTCATTTTGCAGTGTGCGGAAAAATGTGCATATTTGGCGGATTTGTCGGAATTTTTAACAAAATCGCAAAAAATGTCTAAAAAATCACAAATAGCTGTTGACGGAATCGCATTTGCGTACTATAATTTATGCGTACTTGAGAGAGAGACAAGGACAGAAAAATGTCCTTGATAAAAAGACAAAACATATTATATAAAAGACACTAGGAGGAAGAAAAATGCTTACACTGGAAATGATTCAGGACGCAAAAAAAACACTGGAAGGCGTTGCAAGAGTAACACCTTTGTACGAATCCGCTTTTATCAACCCTAACGCAAACGTATTTATCAAATGCGAAAATATGCAGGTAACAGGCTCCTTCAAGCTGAGAGGTGCTTATGTAAAAACAGCAAGCCTGACAGAAGAAGAAGCTTCCAAGGGTGTAATCGCTTGTTCCGCAGGTAACCATGCACAGGGCGTTGCTCTGGCAGCACAGAAAAAAGGCATCAAGGCTACTATCTGCATGCCCGCAGGCGCTCCTCTAGCTAAGGTTGAAGCTACAAAGAGCTACGGCGCAGAAGTTGTTCTGGTTCCCGGTGTATATGATGATGCTGCTGCAAAGGCAGTAGAACTGCAGCAGGAAAAGGGCTACACATTCCTGCACCCCTTCAATGATGAATATGTAATGGCAGGTCAGGGTACTGTTGGTCTGGAAATCATGGAAAAACTGCCCGAAGCTGACGTTGTATTCGTTCCCATCGGTGGCGGCGGTCTGATTTCCGGTGTTGCTTGCGCAATCAAGAGCATCAACCCCAACTGCAAGGTATATGGCGTGCAGGCAGCAGGCGCTCCTTCCATGAAGCAGTCCATCGAACATAAGAAAATCGAAAAGCTGGCTAGCGTTTCCACAATGGCTGACGGTATCGCAGTTAAGGAGCCCGGCACACTGACATTCGAGGCTTGCATGAAATATGTTGACGGCATCGTAACTGTAACAGAAGCTGAAATCGCATCCGCAATCCTGATGCTGCTGGAAAAACACAAAATGGTAGCAGAAGGCGCAGGTGCAGTTTCCGTAGCAGCAGCTATGACAAATAAAGTAGATATCAAGGGCAAAAACGTTGTATGCGTAGTTTCCGGTGGTAACGTAGACGTAAACGTACTGGACAGAATCATCGACAAGGGTCTGCAGGAAAACGGCAGAATCGCTGAATTCTCTGTAATGATGGCAGATAAGCCCGGTCAGCTGATTCAGCTGCTGCAGATTATTGCACAGACAGGCGCAAACATTCTGGATGTAAACCACGACAGAAGAGCAAAAGGCGTAGCAGTAAGCAATGTAGTTGTAAACGTAACCGTTGAAACAAGAAACAAAGCACACTATGAAGAAATGGTTGCAGCACTGAAGGCACAGGGCTACACAATCTGATTTTTCCGAGTGCTTCATAATAACCTTTAACAACACAGGGTACTGATCGAAGGGTCAGTACCTTTTTTTGTTGAAAAAAGCGAAAAAATATATTATTCTGTTACCTGAGGTGAAAAATATGGAACAACAAAAGAAAAAGCGTACAGCAGGAATCTGCCTTACCCTCGCGGGTGGCATTTGCTGGGGGCTTTCCGGCTGCTTTGGGCAATATTTATTTCAGAAAAAGGATATTACGGCAGATTGGCTTGTGATGGTGCGGCTGCTTTTGGCGGGAGTACTTTTGGTTTTGATGGGCTTTTTGCTGACGAAAAAACGGATGGGGGATATCTGGAAAAATCCTGTGGACAGAAGGCAGCTCTTGATTTTTTCTGTTTTTGGTATGCTGAGCTGTCAGTATACTTATTTTGCGGCCATCCAATATTCCAATGCAGGCACGGCAACGGTGTTGCAGTCCTTGGCGCCTTTGCTGATTTTGGGGGTTGTGTGCTTCAAGGAAAAGCGTTGGCCTCGTAAAATGGAAACAGGTGCTATCTTTTGTGCATTGCTGGGGGTGTTTTTGCTCAGTACGCATGGCGATATTCACAGCATGAGCATCACAACCTTGGCTTTGGTGTTCGGCTTAGGTGCGGCGGCAGGCGGTGCGGCGTATAATCTGCTTTCCGGGGATTTATTGCGGCATTATGGCGTATATGCCGTTGTGGGCTATGCCATGCTGCTTGCGGGTGTGGCAATGCTGCCCTTTGTGCGCCCCTGGAGCTATGCCGTTCCTTTTGACCAAGGAACTGTTTTGGCGACGGCAGGGGTGGTTGTGATTGGCACGGCGATTGCGTTTTCGCTTTATCTGAAGGGTGTCAGCATTGTGGGGCCCTTCATGGGAAGCCTGCTCGGGATGATGGAGCCGATTACGGCGGTTATCGTTTCCCTCCTCTTTTTGCACGCAAAATTCCAAGGCATAGACCTGATTGGCTTTGCGCTGATTCTGGGGACAGTGGTGGCGCTTTCCTTGCAATCGAAATAATGAAAAAAACAGGATACCTTGGTTTTTGCAGAAGCCAAGGTATATTTGCGTGCAAAGGAATTTTGTGATAAAATTATGTATTGGAAAATTTTTATCTGAAGGATATGGAAATAGATGAGGTGAGAGCTTTGGCGGAACAGAAAAATAAGAAAAAAACTGCCAAAACCACTGCAAAATCGCCGTCTGTGAAAAAAGCAACGGCAAGGAGCAGTGCCGGAAGGGAAATAGCAAAAAAGGAAACGGGAGCGAGAAAAGAGACCACCAGAATGACGGCGCAGCCTGCCCGTTTTGGGGACAGTATTCTGGATGAGGTCATTCTGCTTCTGATTATTGTTGCATCAATTATTGTATTTATCAGCCTGCTGACGGAAAGGATGGGCATCATCGGCGGCATCATCAGCAGCTTTTTCAAGGGACTTTTCGGGCTTGGCGGGCTTTTTCTGCCCATCTGCGTGATTGCCTACTGCATCTGGATGCTGGTGAGCGAGGAAAAGCGATATCCGCTTGTGCGCGGCATCGGGGCGGGGCTATTTCTGTTGACCGTAGCCGCCTTTGCGCAGGTGCTGCACCCGATTCAGGCGGCAGAAAGCCTTGGCTTTTTCAAACGCTGTGGTGTGTTTTACGGCGCAGGTGCGTTTACAAATGGAGGGCTGACAGGTGGACTGATTGGCGGTGGACTGGACAGGGCATTGGACACCCTTGGGAGCGTCATTGTCCTATTGGCGACAGGCATTATTTCCATCGTCATGGCAACAGGAAAATCCTTCTTCCATGCTCTTGGGGATGCCAATGCGCACCGTAAGGCGAGACGGAAGGTGAAAAACGAAAAAATCAAGAATAAAGTCGAGCGGATTCGCCAGCAGGAGGAGCTGGAAGCGGAGCGGCAGGCGAAAAAGGCGCAGCGCCGCAGAAGGATGAACCGTGAGGATTTCAATATCGAGGTACAGGAGAACAGCGGTGAAACGCCCTATGTGGAGGAAACGGTGTTCCGCAAGAAGCCTTTGATTCTGGAAACGAAAAAACGGGAACCGATTTTTGATTTTGTGAAGGAAAACGGCGCAGAGGTTGCGGTGCGCAGAGAAGAAAAGACGGAGGATGCACCGAAGGAAGCGCACGATGAAAAAGCCGCAGAAACGCCTTCTATCCGAGAAGCGGCGGCAATGCCGGCAGAGGATGTGCGAAAGGAGGCGGCAGAGGAGCAGGTGAAACCGCAGGCAACAGAATCCGATGCGGCGGATGCATTGTTTGCGGAAATCTTTGCAGAAAAGCCGCGCGAGGAAAGCATCAGCATTGATATTCTGCCGGAGGAGGACATGGGCAAAACCGTTGTGCCGAGAAAGGAAACGCCCGCTGCCAAGGAGGAAATCCCCATTGCAATGATGGAGGAGGAGACTGTGGAAGAAACGCAGGCAGAGGAAGCGGAGGAATCCGAAGAAGCGGCAGAGCCGGAGGCAGCGAAGCCTGCGGCAGATATGCCTGAGCCAAAGAAGGAAACGGCACCTGTCGAGGAAGAAAAGCCGTATATCTTTCCGCCGATTACGCTGCTGGGAAAAGATCCGCAAACGGGCAACGGCAGCAACCGTTCGGAATTATTTGAAAATGCAAGAAAGTTGGAAACTACGCTGAAAAGCTTTAGTGTGGATGCAAAGGTAATCCAAATCAGCAGAGGTCCTACTGTGACGCGCTATGAGCTTTCGCCGAGCCAAGGCGTAAAGGTCAGCAAGATTGTGAATTTGGCGGATGATATCGCGCTGAATCTGGCGGCAAGCGGGATTCGTATTGAAGCACCCATTCCCGGCAAGGCGGCAGTCGGCATTGAAGTGCCGAATAAGGAAACACAGTCGGTTTATATGCGGACGCTGTTGGAAAGTGATGCCTTCAAGCAGCACCCCTCTAAGCTTGCCTTTGCCCTGGGGCAGGATATTGCAGGCAACCCTGTTGTGACGGATATTGCAAAAATGCCGCACCTGCTGATTGCGGGCGCAACGGGTTCGGGGAAATCGGTCTGCATCAATACGCTGATTACGAGTATTCTTTATAAGGCAGACCCCAAAGAGGTTAAGCTGCTTCTGGTTGACCCGAAGGTGGTAGAGCTGAGCGTGTATAACGGGATTCCGCACCTTTTGATTCCGGTTGTGACAGATCCGAAGAAGGCAGCCTCTGCGCTGAATTGGGCGGTGCGTGAGATGCTGCAAAGATATAATGATTTTGCTGCCCATGGTGTCAGAGATATTAAGGGCTTTAATAAATTGATGGAAGAAAAGGGTGACGAAAAGGGCAAAATGCCGCAAATTGTCATTATCATTGATGAGTTGGCAGACCTGATGATGGCAGCACCCGGCGAGGTGGAGGATGCTATCTGCCGTCTGGCGCAGATGGCGCGTGCGGCAGGGATGCACCTGATTATTGCGACACAGCGTCCCTCTGTGGATGTCATTACGGGGGTAATCAAGGCGAATATCCCTTCCAGACTGGCGTTTGCCGTATCCTCCGGCATTGACTCCAGAACGATTCTGGATATGGTCGGGGCAGAAAAGCTGCTGGGGAAGGGCGATATGCTGTTCTATCCTTCGGGACAAAGCAAGCCTTCCCGTTTGCAGGGCGCATTCGTAACAGATCAGGAGGTCGAAGCTATTGTCGATTTTCTGAAAAAGAGCAGCAAGCCCAATTATACACAGGAAACCATCGACCAGATTACCGCTGCCGGCAAGGTTGGCGGTGCGGCGGAGGATTCGGATGAATTTTTCTCGCAGGCAGTTGATTTGATTCTGGAAAAGGAAAAGGCATCTGTTTCCATGCTCCAAAGACAATTCCGCATCGGCTATAACCGCGCGGCAAGGCTGATGGATGATTTGGAGAAGCAGGGGATTGTCGGCCCGGAGGAGGGCAGTAAGCCTCGAAAGGTTCTCATTACCAAAAGCGAATGGGAGGAAATGACGGGGGCAGTTCCCGATGAGATTTAAAATACCAAAAAGGATTGTGGAGAGAACTCTCTGCAATCCTTTTTTCGGTTTTCGACTTAAAATGATTGACAAAAAGAAAGAAATATAGTACTATCACGATAGGGTCATATGACTGACGGAAGTGGAGACAACCACATGGAGTATGACTATTCGAATGCCGACCGTCTGGGCGATGATGCTTGGATTGGGTGCGGTTTTTTTTATGGAAAATTTTCGGTAAAAAACGCACCATCCCTTGTATCAGATGTGGAACAGCGGAATACCGCCAAAGCAGAGAGGAGATTTTTCGAATGTTTAAAACAGACTTACAGATTGCGCAGGAATGTAACATGGAGCATATCCTGAAGGTTGCTGAAAAAGCAGGGATTCCCGAAGAATATGTAGATTGCTACGGCAAATACAAGGGCAAAATCAGCAGCAAATATTACGACAAAATCAAAGATAACCCCGATGCAAAGCTGATTCTGGTAACAGCGGTGAACCCTACCCCCGCAGGCGAAGGCAAAACAACCGTTACCATCGGCCTGACAGAGGCATTGCAGCAGATGGGCAAAAATGCCATTACCTGCCTGCGTGAGCCTTCCTTGGGGCCCTGCATGGGCGTAAAGGGCGGCGCTGCCGGCGGCGGCTATGCACAGGTGGTTCCCATGGAGGATATCAACCTGCACTTTACCGGCGATTTGCACGCCATCACAACAGCAAATAACCTCTTGGCATCCATGGTGGATAACCACATTCAGCAGGGCAATGAGCTGAACATTGACCCCAGAAGAATTGCATGGAAGCGCTGTGTAGACCTGAACGACAGACAGCTGAGAAATGTGATTTCCGGCTTGGGCGGCAAGGTAAACGGTGTACCCAGAGAGGACGCATTCCAGATTACCGTTGCTTCCGAAATTATGGCAATCTTCTGCTTGGCAAATGATTTGAAGCAGCTGAAGGAAATGCTGGGCAGAATCATCGTTGGCTACACCTATGATGATGAACCTGTAACAGCAAAAATGATTGGCGCAGACGGCGCAATGACAGTTCTTTTGAAGGATGCACTGCAGCCTAACGTAGTGCAGACACTGGAAAATACACTGGCAATTATTCACGGCGGTCCCTTCGCAAATATCGCACATGGCTGTAACTCCGTTATGGCAACAAAAACAGCAATGAAAATTGCGGATTATGTTGTAACAGAGGCAGGCTTCGGTGCAGATTTGGGCGCTGAAAAATTCTTTGATATCAAGTGCCGTAAGGCAGGCCTGAAGCCCGATGCGGTTGTTCTGGTTGCAACCGTGCGTGCGCTGAAATATAACGGCGGTGTGCCGAAGGCAGATTTGTCCAATGAAAATCTGGATGCACTGGCAAAGGGCTTTGTGAATCTGGAAAAGCACATTGAAAACATCCAGAAATACGGCGTTCCCGTTGTGGTAACACTGAACCATTTCGTAGCTGATACAGATGCAGAGGTGGCTTATGTGAAGGAACGCTGCGAATCCATGGGCGCAACCTTTGCCGTAGCGAAGGTTTGGGCTAACGGCGGCGAGGGTGGCAAGGCTCTGGCTGAAAAGGTTCTGGAAACACTGGAAACAAAGGAAAGCAAATTCCATTTCCTGTATGAGGATGAACTGAATATCGTAGAAAAGGTAAATAAGGTATGCAAGGAAATCTATGGCGCAGGTACAGTAAACTTCTCTGCGGCGGCAAAGAAAACACTGGCACAGATTGACAAGCTGGGCTTTCACGATTTCCCTGTATGTATTGCAAAGACACAGTATTCTCTTTCCGATGATCCCAAGGTTCTGGGTCGTCCGGAAGGGTTCGAGGTAACAGTAAAAGAGATTCGTATTTCCGCAGGCGCAGGCTTTATCGTTGTTCTGCTGGGCGATGTTATGACAATGCCCGGTCTGCCTAAGAAACCGGCTGCGCTGAATATCGATATTGACGATAACGGAAATGTGGTAGGTCTCTTCTAAGAAAAAGGGAGTTAAAAAGGATGAAAGCACAACTGATTGATGGCAAACGGATTTCTGCGGAAATTAAGGCAGAGGCGGCGGAGGAGGCAGCAGCATTAAAGGCAAAGGGTATCACACCCTGCTTAGCGGTTGTTTTGGTCGGCGATGATTCCGCCTCTCAGGTATATGTGAATAACAAGAAAAAGGCATGTGAGGCAGTCGGGATTCGCTCGGTTTCCCATGTGTTGTCTGGGGGGACAACGGAGGAAACACTTTTGGAGCTGATCGCCAAGCTGAACGCGGATAAGGACATTCATGGGATTCTGGTGCAGATGCCTGTGCCAAAGCAGATTGATGAACGAAAGGTTATTCTTGCCATCGACCCGAAGAAGGATGTGGATTGTTTCCATCCCGTAAACGTGGGCAATCTCCACACAGGCGGAGAGGGATTCCTTCCCTGCACCCCTGCGGGCATTATCGAACTGATTAAGCGCAGCGGTCATTCCATCGAAGGGAAGCAGTGTGTTGTGATTGGCAGAAGCAATATCGTAGGAAAGCCTGTGGCTATGCTGTTGATGCAGGAGAACGGCACTGTGACGATTTGCCATTCCAGAACAAGGAATCTGGCAGAAATCTGTCGGGGGGCAGATATCATTGTCAGCGCAGTGGGCAAGGTAAACACAGTGACGGCGGATATGGTAAAGGAAGGCGCGATTCTCATTGATGTTGGGATGAATCGCAATGAGGCAGGCAAGTTGTGCGGCGATGTGGATTTTGAGAACGTGAAGGAAATTGCAGGGGCGATTACGCCTGTTCCCGGCGGCGTTGGCCCGATGACCATCGCTATGCTGATGAAAAACTGCAACATAGCCGCAAAAATCCAGAATGGATTGGAATAAAGAAAAATTGTAAGAAAATCTTAAGATGGATACCCTTGACTTTTCCGGAGAGCCAAGGGTATTCTTTTTATATAGAGAATGAACGGGAAGTGAGCGGAAAGGAAGTGTTTGTATGAAAAAAGGTGCTTTGAAGGGTATTGTATGCTTGGTTGTAATCGTGGTTATCTGGATGGCAGTTTCTTTTCGGAGCAAACCGCTTTCCGAGGAGGGGGAAATTTCCCTTGAGAATTTTGTAGTTTGCCGTGTGCAGACGATGGAGATAAAAAATGATACAGGCTATGTGAGTGGGGCAGAAATCAGAGAGAAGGAACGGATGCAGAAGGCACTGGATGCGTTGGGTGAAATAGAGGTCAGAAAAATGATGCCATGGGAGAAGTTCTTTTCCGACAGGCAGGAACAGGAAACGTATTATACAATGATGATTTGGTACGACAGCGAAACGGAAGGACGGTATGAGTCGCTCGCCTGCTGGGAGGGAGGACGCATTGATTTCAGAGATACCGCCTACATGATTACGGGAAAGGAGAAAACGAAGGCGACAGACCTGCTGGAAGGGCTTTTGCAGGAATACGAAACAGCAGAATAAGGAAAAGCAACCCTCGATTGTATCGGGGGTTTTTCTTTGGCAGAAAGAGGGAAAAAGAATTTTGCGGAAATATAGCAATTTTCCTAGTTTTATAGTAAAATATAACGATAGAAAAAAGAGAAGATTTTAAGGAGGAATACAATGAGCAGAAAAATCGCATTCACCTCTTTGGGGTGCGATAAGAATAGAGTTGACAGTGAGGTTATGCTGGGGATTTTGCAGAAAAACGGCTACACAGCGGTAGCGGATGAGGCAGAGGCGGATATTATCGTGGTGAATACCTGCTGCTTTATCAAGGATGCTTTGGAAGAAAGCATTGAAACCATTCTGGAGATGTCCCAATATAAGAACCCTGATGTGGGGAACTGCAAGGGATTGATTGTGGCAGGCTGCTTAGGGCAGAGATATGAAAAGGAATTTTTTGATGAATTGCCGGAGGTGGATGCCATTATCGGCACAACGGCGTACGAATCCATTGCCGAGGTTGCGGATGAAATTCTGGGCGGCAAGGAGCAGGTGAAGCAGCTGGAAAGCATTGACCTTGCTATGCAGGATGGAAACGGCAAGCTGCGTGTGCTTTCGACCGCACCATATTTTGCGTATCTGAAAATTTCTGAGGGCTGCGACAACCGTTGCACCTATTGTGTGATTCCGCAAATGCGTGGCAGACACCGTAGCAGAGAGCTGGAAAGCCTTGTGGAGGAAGCAACCCTTTTGGCACAGCAGGGCGTGAAGGAATTGGTAATTGTTGCACAGGATACATCTATCTACGGCAGAGATTTATACGGTAAGCCGATGCTGGATGTGCTTTTGCGGCGGCTGAATGCCATTGAGGGTCTGGAGTGGATTCGCCTGCTGTATGCGTATCCCGAAACGCTGACAGAGGAAACCATTGAGGCAATGGCAAGCTGCGAAAAGGTTTGTCATTATATTGATATGCCGATTCAGCATGGGAATGATGCCGTACTGAAACGCATGGGCAGAAAGAGCAGTCAGGCACTGATTCGGGAGAAGGTGGCAAGGCTGAGAGAGGCTATGCCCGATATTGCCATCCGCACCACGCTGATTGTCGGGTTCCCCGGAGAGACAGAGGAAGAATTTGCGGATTTGCAGAGTTTCGTGCAGGAAATGAAATTCGACCGTCTGGGTGTGTTCTCCTATTCGCAGGAGGAAGGCACGGTTGCGGCGGAAATGGAAAATCAGATTCCGGAGGAAACGAAGGAAGAACGCAGGGATATCATCATGGATATACAGAAATCCATTGCGGCTGCGCTTTGTGAAAAAGAGGTCGGCAAGGTGATGGAGGTGCTGATTGAGGGCAAGCTGCCTGAAGAAAATATCTTCTGTGGCAGAACAAGACGGGATGCCCCCGAAATTGACGGTCTGGTATTTGTTTCCTCGGAGGAGGAGCTGTATTCCGGTGATTTTGTAACGGTAAGGATTCGAGAAGCAGGCGATTATGATTTGATGGGAGATGTGGTTTATGGATATGAATTTGGCGAATAAGCTGACCATGCTGCGCGTGGTTATGATTCCGGCATTCTTGCTGGTGCTGTTTCTGGCACCTGAGCCAATGAACAGATATATTGCAGTGATTATTTTTATCGTGGCATCCTTAACGGATATGCTGGATGGCAAGATTGCAAGAAAATACAACATGGTTTCCAACTTCGGGAAATTCATGGATCCCCTTGCGGACAAGCTGTTGGTGATGTCTGCATTGGTTTCCATGGTTGCCTTAAAGGACTTGGCGGCATGGGTGGTTATCGTGATTTTGGCAAGAGAATTTGCCATTACAGGCTTCCGTACTCTTGCGATGGAGGCGAATATCGTGATGGCGGCAAGCTGGTGGGGGAAGGTGAAAACCACCACGCAGATGATTATGATTCCTGTGCTGCTGCTGAATCTGCCGTTTGCGTGCATGCCTGTTCTGGAAAAGCTTCTGGTGATTCTGGCGGTATTCTTTACGATTTTCTCCGGCGCGGATTATATCATTAAGAATAAGCAGGTTCTGATGGGCTAAGAGAAAAATGAAAGAGAGCGCTTTGTTTGAAAAGGCTCTCTTTTTTATTTCGGGATATTGGAATCCGATGATAAAAACGGTACAATAGAGGAAAAGACACAAAGGAGGAAGAAACATGAAGGCGGAGATTCTTGCAGTTGGCACGGAGCTGCTGTTGGGGGATATTTTGAATACAAATGCACAGTTTCTGGCGCAGGAGCTGGCCAATCTGGGGATAGAGGTATATTATCAGACGGTTGTTGGGGATAACCCACAGCGTTTAAAGGATACGATTTTTCATGCCTTTTCCAGAGCGGATTTGATTATTACAACAGGCGGCTTAGGGCCTACCGAGGATGACCTGACGAAGGAAACGGCGGCAGAATATTTCGGGGAAAGGCTGATTCTGGATGAAAGAGCATTGGGCAGAATTCGGAAATATTTTGACCGCACAGGCAGAGTGATGACGGAAAACAACGTGAAGCAGGCAATGGTGCCGGAGAAAAACGGGATTGTGCTGTATAACGATAACGGCACGGCACCGGGGATTATTATGGAGAAGAACGGAAAGATGATTGTGATGCTGCCCGGCCCTCCGAGAGAAACGATTCCCATGTTCCAAAATCAGGTGAAGCCTTATCTGGCGAAGAAGCAGGAATTTACCTTTGTTTCCCGTATTCTGCGCGTGGCAGAGGTGGGCGAGAGTGCCATGGAGGAAAGGGTAAAGGATATCATTGATGCGCAGACCAACCCGACGATTGCGCCCTATGCGAAGGATGGCGAGGCAATTCTGCGCATTACGGCAAAGGCAAGGGACGAGGAGGAAGCAAATCGACTGATTGACCCTGTTGCGGCGGTATTGAAGGAAAGATTGGGCGATGCGGTCTATGGCGAGGGCGAAACCGATTTGGAAACCGTTGTGGCAGAACAGCTGTTGCAAAAGCAACTCACGTTAGCGGTGGCGGAATCCTGCACCGGTGGTATGATTGCGTCTAATCTGGTGGAATATCCGGGAATTTCTGCGGCACTTGTGGAGGGCTGTGTGACCTATTCCAATGAGGCGAAAATGCACAGACTCGGCGTAAAGGCGGAAACACTGGAGAAATACGGCGCAGTCAGCGAGGAAACGGCGAAGGAAATGGCGGAGGGCATTGCGAGAACAAGCGGCGCAGACATCGGCGTGGCAACTACGGGCGTTGCAGGTCCGGAAAGCAGCGAGGGCAAGCCGGTCGGTCTGGTTTATATTGCGATTGCTTATAAAGGAAAAACGGAGGTGTACACCTGCCATTTTGTCGGGAAGCGGAACAAAATCAGAGAACGTGCGGCATATACTGCGCTGAACCGGCTGAGGAAGGTAATCAATGATGAAGCATAAGGGGGATTGGCTGCTGCTTCTGGCGGCATTTATCGGCGGCGGCGGATTTATCAGCCTGAAATATCTTCTGGATTGGGGATATGACCCGTTTCAGGTGATTTTCGGGCGTTTTCTGACGGCATCCGTCTGCATGTGTCTGGTTTACTGCAAACGGCTGAAACGAATTACCAAAGAGGAATGGAGGGTCGGCAGTATTCTGGGGGCATTGCTTGCGGCAATGTTTCTTCTGATGACGGTTGGGCTGCAATACACCACGCCATCGGTCAATGCGTTTCTGGTGAATATTCCTGCGGTCATTGTGCCGTTTGTCTGCTGGGGTGTGTTCAGGCAGAAGCCGAATCGGAACTGCTTTCTGGCGGCGGGGATGACGCTCTTTGGCGTTTGCTGCCTTTCTCTGACGGCGGATTTTCGTCTGGATTTCGGGGCAGGGCTGTCACTCTTGGCGGCGGTGGCGTTTTCGCTGCAAATGGCGTTTCTGGGGAATCTGACCAAGGACTGCGATTCTGTGCATATTGCGATTGTGGAGAATCTTTCGACCCTTGCGGTGATGACGGTGATTCTGATGTTTACGGGATGGGATATGCCGCCTCTGACATTGCCTGCCTTCGGAAACTTTTTCTATGCAGGGGCATTTTGCACCGCGCTTTATTTTGTGCTGCAAAGCATCGGACAGCAAAGCACTGCGCCGAACAAGGCGGCAATCATCATTACAACGGAATCTATTTTTGCGGCGGTATTTTCTGCGATTTTATACGGCGAACGGATGCACTTCAGGGGATATCTGGGGTGTGCGGTGATTTTTGCGGCAATGGCTTTGGCGGAAAAGCCTGTGCAGGAGAGAAAATAGCCGTTGACAAGGCGAACAAAATCGAATAAAATGGAAAAAAAGAGAACAAATATTCGTGAATATAAACAGAATCCGATAGGGTTTGGAAAGGTGGAAATAAAATGGCGGCAAAGGCACAAAAGGAAGATGTAAAATTTGAAGATAAGCAAAAGGCACTGGATGCGGCATTAAGCCAGATTGAGAAGCAGTTTGGCAAGGGTGCGGTAATGAAGCTGGGGGACAATAATGCAAAAATGGCGGTTGAGGTTGTGCCGACCGGCTCTCTGAGCCTGGATTTGGCGTTGGGGGTTGGCGGTCTGCCGAAGGGCAGAATCGTTGAGGTTTATGGCCCTGAATCCTCCGGTAAGACAACGGTTGCCCTGCACATGGTGGCAGAGGTGCAGAAGCGCGGCGGCATTGCAGGGTATGTGGATGCGGAGCATGCGATGGACCCCACTTATGCAAAGGCGCTGGGGGTTGATATTGATAACCTCTATATTTCTCAGCCGGATGACGGCGAACAGGCGTTGGAAATCACCGAAACCATGGTACGCAGCGGTGCGATTGATATTGTGATTGTGGACTCCGTAGCGGCATTGGTGCCTCGTGCGGAAATCGAGGGCGAAATGGGCGATTCCCATATGGGCCTGCAGGCAAGACTGATGAGCCAGGCATTGAGAAAGCTGACAGGTATTACCAATAAATCGAATTGTACGGTTGTTTTCATCAACCAGCTGCGTGAGAAAATCGGCGTAACCTTCGGCAATCCCGAAACCACAACGGGCGGTCGTGCGCTGAAATTCTATTCCTCTATCCGTATGGAAATCAGAAAGGCGGATGTGCTGAAGCAGGGAACGGAAATTGTCGGCAACCGCACAAAGGTAAAGGTTGCGAAAAACAAGGTAGCACCTCCCTTCAGAACGGCAGAGTTTGATATTATCTACGGCAAGGGCATCTCCAAGGAGGGGGATATTCTGGATCTGGCGGCAGATGTGGATATCGTAAATAAGAGCGGCGCATGGTATGCCTATAAGGAAACCCGTATCGGGCAAGGGCGTGAAAACGCAAAGCAGTTCCTGCGCGAGCATCCCGAAATGTGCGCGGAAATCGACCATCTGGTGCGCGTGCATTATGGACTGGAGCAGAATCAGGCTGCCCCGCAGACAGCAGAAGCGGCAGATGCAGCCGAAGCACCTATCACGGAAACAGAATTTTAAAATTATAATCAAAAAATTATAATTAAAAAATTGCAAAAAAAGAACCCTTCGTATGGAAAAAATACGGAGGGTTTTTCTGTTAAAATTATGTAGTATTATGCAAATACAAGCTGCACCAGAACCATATAGCAGACAGTGCCGCAGAAAATGCTGATGAGAGTGCTTCTTTTCCAGAGGTGCAGAATGGCTGTTACCGCGGAGGCAATCAAGAGCGGCGCAAAGCCTGCCGCAGAGGAAAAAGAAATGCCCTTCAGACAATAAATGACAAGGGTTGCCATAATTGCCATCGGAAGCACACGCCCCAGATAGCGTACAGGCTCTGGAACGGCTCTGCCGCTGAAAATGAGGAAGGGCAGGGCACGCTCCAGAAGGGTGCAGATGCCGCAGACGGCAATGATTGCAATAGATTGCATTGTAGTTAAAACCATTTACGCTTCCTCCTTTTCTTCTTTTACAGCTTTTACAGGCTCGATACGGTGACGCAGGATGCTTAAAAGAGCAACGGTAATCACCAGCGAAGGCAGAATGAAATTGCTTGGCCCGAAGATAAGCAGACAGACGATGGCGGAAACAAAGGCAAGCCATGCCGGCAGGCGGTTATCCGCGCCAAGTATCTGCTCTATCAGGATAACGATGAAAAGGGCGGTCAGCGCAAAATCAATGCCTGTGGTGTTGAAGGGAAGCATGCTCCCAATCAGCGCACCGATGATGCTCAGGATAATCCAATAGGAGATGGACAGAAACGCCGTCAGCACATACGCCCATTTTTCATTGACATCCGACTCGAAATGATGCGAACAGTGGAGGGAATAATTTTCATCCGTCAGGGAATAGATGAGAAAATATTTCCAAGGACCGAAGGTACGGAATTTTTCGATGAAGGACAGCCCATAGAAAATATGACGGCTGTTGAGCAGGAGTGACATAATCGCAACGGTCAGAAGCGAAACGCCGCCGGCGAAGAAGGTCACCATCAGATATTGCAGAGAGCCTGCCAGAACGAAAATGCTGCATGCGCCTGTCCAGACGAAATTATAGCCGCAGTTCTGCATCAGTACCCCGTAAGCAAGGGCAACGGGGATATAGCTGATGAGGATGGGAAGGCTGTGCTTGAGTGCGTAACGAAAGGCTTTTGCCATAAATCATGCTCCTTTCTGAAGGTATCTTATTTATTCATTTTTCATTTGTTGGATACGGGCTTCGTCGGGGGTGATGTAAATGGTTTTATTCGTCAGATAAATCACCATGCCCGGCTTTGCCCCGTTTGGTTTTTTGATATTTTTTCTTTGGGTATAATCCACAGGAACCATGCTGCTGTTTTTCGCTTTACTGTAGAAGGCGGCAAGGTTTGCAGCTTCCTCCATCGTGGCTTCGGGCAGCTCGCTTTGCCCGTTGGTGCGGATGATGACATGGGAGCCGGGGATATCCTTCGTGTGCATCCAGAGGTCTGTCGGCTCGGCGGTGCGCAGCGTCAGCTCGTCATTTTGCAGATTGCTTTTCCCGACCAGAATTTCATACCCATCGGAGGAAATATAACGCAGGGGCTTTGCCCTTTTCGGCTTCGGCTGTCCTTTTTTCTGTGCCTGCCTGCGGATGAAGCCGCTTTCCGCTAATTCTGTGCGGATTTCGGAAAGATCGGCATCCTCCTTGGCGTTTTCCAGTGCGTTGAGGACGCTTTCCAGATACGCCAGCTCCTCGTTATTCTGTTTTTCCTGTATTTCCAGTGCCGCAAGGGTACGCTTTGCCTTGTTGTATTTTGCAAAATATTTCTGCGCATTTTCCGCAGGTGTTTTTGCGGGGTCAATGGCAATTTCGATTTCGGGCATGGACTCCTCGTAATAATCAATGGTTTTGAAGGTTGTTACGCCCTGCGGAACGGCATAGATATTGGCAGTCAGGAGCTCGCCCTTTTTCTTCCATAAATCCATGCCCTTTGTTTCGCGGCGTGTTTTTAGCTGAATTTCCTTTTTCTTCACACAGCGTTCGATATGATTGGTTACCAGCTTTCGCATATCCTGCGCCTTCTGGCGGATATGTGCCGCATTATCCCGCTCCTGATAAAAGCCCTCCAGAAGGGCAGAAACGGAAGGAAAGGGCTTTGCGGCAAGGCCTTGAAATTGCTGCATTTTCAGAACGGCAAAATCGACAATGCGATTATTTTCCTTCTGATAATAAATGGCAGGGCAGAAGTCCGCCGCTTTGACCTCCTGCATGGTTTTTTCAAAGGCGGCAAAGAGCCGTTCACTGTTTTCCAATGTGGTTTCCTGACAGGAATCCGAAGCATCCAACCCTGCACGGGTGCAGATTTCGCCTGCCATGACAGGGCTGATGCCGGTGTAGGTTTGATAAAGAAATTCCTGCAGCCTTCTGCCTTCCTGCAAATGCAGGGAAAAGAGGAAATCCGCCTGTTCGGCAAGGAGGGGGTTTTTCTTATCCTGCGAAGGGGGGAAAACATATTCCTTGCCGGGGAGTACCTCTCGGACAGAGCTTTTCTCATGGGTGACACGCTTGATGGAATCCAGAATTTTGCCGGTTTCATCGGTCAGGATAAGGTTGCTGTGCTTGCCCATGATTTCCAGAATCAGATTTTTTGTAGTGATATCACCCATTTCATTGGCGGATTCAATCCTGAGGATGATGATACGCTCGAAATTCGGCTGCACAATATCTATAATTTTGCCGCCCGCGATATGCTTGCGCATGACCATGCAGAATAAGGGCGCGGTCATAGGGTTTTCGCGGCTGCTTTCGGTCAGGTGGATACGGGGATGGGCAGAGTTGGCGGAAATGATGATTTTCTTTGCGCCGCTGCCAAGCCCACGAATTGACATACGAATTTCATCCGCAAGGGGCTGATGGATTTTATCGATACGCCCGCCTAAAAGGGCTGCTTTGAGTTCTGATACGATGGCAGAGGTTGTAATGCCGTCCAGTGCCATAAGGAACACCTCCTTGAATACATTTGGTTAATTCATAATTTTAACATAGGATTTTCTTTTTTGCATTATTTTTTCAAACGGATTACCAAGAAAAGCAGTAGGATTTGCAAAAAAATTCTAAAATGAAGGAAATATTAAAAAATGATTAAAAATAGTGGATACAATTTGCGGTTTTCCTTGCTATTTGGCAAACACTTATGTATAATAAAACAACGATTTTTGGAACGAAGCATAGAAAGGAACCGAAACATGAGTGCAAGTGTAAGAAGCATGACAGGCTATGGACGCGGCGAGCATATTGCAGAGGAAAGAAAGTTTACGGTGGAAATGAAATCCGTAAACCATCGTTATAATGACATGACGATTAAGCTGCCCCGTTCTCTGGCAGGTCTGGAGGATAAAATCAAAAAAAGAATCATGCATGAGGTATTTCGCGGCAAGACTGATGTGTATATCAGCTTTGAAACCTTTTCCGCAGCGGATGTGGAGGTAAAGCTGAACGAAGCACTGGCGGCGGCATATATCGAAAAGCTGAAGCTGATAGAAGAAAAATTCGGCATCTACAGCGAAAATAAGCTGGAGCTGGCGGCAAAATTCCCCGATGTGATTACGGTGGAGAAGGCACAGCAGGAGGAAGAAGTCATCTGGGAGGCACTGGTGCCTGCACTGGATGAGGCAGTGGAAAAATTCGTTGCCATGCGTACCGTTGAGGGCGAAAATCTGAAAAAGGATATCCTTTTGAAGGGCGAACGCATCAGGACGCTTGTGGCAGAGGTGAAGGAACGCTCCCCTCTGGTGGTTGTGGAATATCAGGAAAAGCTGAATAACCGCCTGAAGGATTTGCTGGGCGGCGTTGATGTTGATCCACAGCGCATTGCGACAGAGGTTGCGGTTTTTGCAGACCGCGGCTGCGTGGATGAGGAAGTGACCAGACTGGAAAGCCATCTGATTCAACTGAAGGATATTCTGGACGGTGGCGGACAGGTAGGACGTAAGCTGGACTTTCTGATTCAGGAAATGAACAGAGAATCCAATACCATCGCATCCAAGGCGAATGATATTCAGATTGTAAAGGCCACGATTGAACTGAAAAGTGAAATCGAAAAAATCAGAGAACAGATTCAAAATTTGGAGTAACAGCCTTTTTTCGCAATAAAAAAGAAAGGCTATTTATAGGATAAAGGGGAAATACACATGAATAAACAGGGTATTTTATTGATTATCTCTGGTCCTTCCGGTTCCGGCAAAGGGACGATTGTAGAGCGTCTTTGCGAGAAGAACAATTTTTCGCTTTCCATTTCCGCAACAACAAGAAAGCCCAGAGAATACGAGAAAGACGGGGTGCATTATTTCTTCCATACAAGAGAGGAATTTGAGAAAATGCGCGACCGCAAGGAGCTTCTGGAATGGGCGGAATTCTGTGGCAATTATTACGGCACACCCAGAAAATATGTAACAGAGCAGCTGATGGCAGGCAATAATGTCATTTTGGAGATTGAGGTACAGGGTGCGCTGCAGGTAAAGAAAATTTACCCCGAAGGCGTGCTGATTTTCATGGTTCCGCCCAATCTGGAGGAGCTGGGCAACCGCCTGACCAAACGCGGCACCGAGGATAAGGAAACCATCAACAAACGACTGCGCCGCGCATTGGAGGAGATGGAGCTGGTAGAGGAATACGATTATCTGGTCATCAATGACACCGTAGAGCAGGCAACTGAGGATATGCTGACTATCGTTGCGGCAGAAAAGATGAAATGCAGCAGAAATAAAAATATCAAAAAGATTTTCAAAGGAGAGATGTAATATGTTAAGACCTTCTTATTCCGATATTCTGGAGGTTATCACACAGGATTCCGAGGATATTACCATTGCCAGCAGATATACCATCGTGATTGCGGCGGCAAAAAGAGCAAGACAGCTGGTAGATCATCAGCAGCCCATGATTGACCATATTGAGGTGGATAAGCCCGTTTCCATCGCAGTCAATGAAATTTACGAAGGAAAGCTGAAAATCCGCGAGGGCAAGCCTGAGGAAGAGGACAAAGAGGTTGCACTGGCAGAGGTTGATTTTGCAAGCATGGCAGAGGAAACCGAGGAAGAATAATATGTAAGGAAAATAGCCCGTTTTTACGGGCTGTTTTTGTAGGGAGGTGAGAAGTGATGTATGCGAAGGTGATTGTTGGGCTGAATCAGCCGGAAATGGATAAGCTGTTTGATTATCGGATTCCCGAAGGGATGACAGTGGAAATCGGTGTAAGGGTGATTGTGCCGTTTGGCAGCCGCAACAAAAAGGCGGAGGGCTATGTCATTTCTCTTTCCGAAAAAACAGAGGTGCCTGCGGATAAAATCAAGGAGCTTCTTGAGGTTCTGGATGAGGGCAGACCAACCTTTACCCCTGCCCTTCTGGATTTGGCGGAATGGATGAAGGAACGCTATTTCTGCACGCTGAACCAATGCCTGCAGGCAATTATGCCGCCTGGCATCCGCACAAAAAGCAGCTGGACAGTCAGCCGAAAATCGCTTGATGCTGAAACGAAGCTGACCCCGAAGGAAACGGCGCTGCTTGCATTATTCGGGGAACGAAGGGAAATTCCCTTGGAGGAGGTACAGGCAGAATTCGGCGGAGATTGCCTGACATTTCTGCGGAAGGCAGAGGGAAAGGGGCTGCTTGCGCTGAAGCAGGAGCTGCACCGCAGTGAATACAAAAACGAAAAACGGCTCTATTCTCTGGACAGAGACCATCCCCTTCTGGAAGCGGCATGGAAAAAGGCGGAGAAGGAGAAGCGTCTGGAGGGGCAAAGGCTGCTGCTGGAGTACCTTGCAAACGGCAGAGAAGCAACTGCCGCAGAGCTGAAGGAAGCCCTCGGCATTACGGATTCTCCCATTAAAACCCTGCTGAAAAAGGGCATCCTGCGGGAACGGAGGCAGACGGAACGGCGAAATGTCTTTGATGCGGATACGGTGGAACGGACACAGCCCTTTACCCCGACGGCAGAGCAGGCGGCGGCGCTTTCTGCTTTGCATCGGGAATTGGAGCAGGAAGAAAAAAAGCCTGTACTTCTGCATGGCGTGACGGGCAGCGGCAAAACGGAGATTTATATGCAGATCATTGCGGAGGTTCTGGCGAGGGGCGAGCAGGCGATTGTACTTGTGCCGGAGATTGCCTTAACCCCTTTGCTTGCGGAGCGGTTCGTTTCCCGCTTTGGGGATGCAGTCAGCGTGACGCACAGCCGCCTTTCCATGGGGGAGAGAGTTGACCAGTGGAAAAAGGCAAGGGATGGCGAAATTTCGGTTGTGATAGGCGCACGGTCGGCTTTGTTTCTGCCGTTTCCGAAGGTTGGCGCAATTATCATGGATGAGGCACACGAGAACAGCTATGTTTCCGATATTACCCCGAAATATGACACAAAGGACGTTGCGGCGGCACTGGCAAAACGCTATGGTGCGCTCTTTCTGATGGGGACGGCAACGCCCGATTTCATCAGCTATTACAAAGCAAAACAGGGAGAATTTCTGCTGCTGGAATTAAAGGAGCGGACGGGCGGCGGCGTTCTGCCGCGGATGCTTGTGACGGATATGCGAAAGGAGCTGGCAGAGGGCAACCGTTCTGCGTTCGGCAGAGCATTGCAGGCGGAAATCCGCAGGAATCTGGAGAAGGGCGAGCAGACCATGCTCTTTTTGAACCGCAGAGGATATGCAACCTTTGTTTCCTGCCGTAGCTGTGGGCATGTGATGAAATGCCCGGAATGTGATTTAACCTATACCTATCATGCGAAGGAGCATGCGCTGGCTTGCCATTATTGCGGCAGGAGAGCCCCTTTGCCGAAGGTCTGCCCTGTCTGTGGCTCGAAGTATATTCGTTATTTCGGCACAGGGACACAGAAAATAGAGGAGGAAGCAGGAAAGCTGTTTCCGGAAGCAAGGATTCTGCGGATGGATTTGGATACCACGCTGACAAAGCACAGCCATGAAAAAATTCTTGCGGCATTTGCGGCAGGAGAGGCGGATATTCTGATTGGGACGCAGATGATTGCCAAGGGGCATGATTACCCCAATGTGACGCTGGTGGGCATTATGGCGGCGGATTTATCCTTAAATGCGGACAGCTTTACGGCGGCGGAAACGGGCTTTCGGCTGATGCTGCAGGCGGCAGGACGTGCCGGCAGAAGGGATGACAGAGGGCGCGTGTTTCTCCAGACCTATCAGCCACAGCACTATGCGGTGCAGTATGCCGCGAAGCAGGATTATGAAGGCTTTTATGAGGAAGAAATGCTCATGCGGCAGATGATGGGCTATCCGCCGTTTTCCGCATTTTTCAGTATTCTGCTGACAGGTGCGGCGCAGGAGGAAGCGGCACAGGCGGCGCAGGAGCTGGCAGAACGACTGGCACAGGCGGATGAGGAGGAGATTGCAACGATTCTCGGGCCGACGGCACTGCCGAAATTTCGCGGAGAATACCGCTACCAAATTATTGTGAAGGCGGCGGAGGAGGAACCCCTGCGGCAGCTGGTTCTGCCGACAGCGGAGAGGATGAAGAAGGAGCGAAACCGTAATGTGCGCGTAGGTTTGGCGCTTAACCCGACCAATATTGTATAAAGCAGAAAAAAATGTTATAATATTTCATTGGAAAACGAAAAATGCGCTTTCCGTTTCTGTTTCAGATAAATTTACAAAAAGTTTTTTGTTTGTTCAAATTTTGGAGATATTATAGAATTAGGAGGAAGAAAAAATGGCAATTCGTAATATTCGTATCAGCACAGATGAGGTGCTGAGAAAAACCTGCAAACCGATCAAGGAAATTACCCCTAACCTGCTGACACTGCTGGATGATATGGCGGATACCATGTATGAGGCAAACGGCGTTGGTTTAGCCGCACCACAGGTAGGGATTCTGAAAAGAGCCGTTGTCATTGATATCGGCGAGGGCCTGGTGGAGCTTTTGAACCCTGTCATTCTGGAAACGAGCGGTTCTCAGACTGACGAGGAGGGCTGCCTGAGCCTGCCCGGACAATCTGCCCCTGTGGAACGCCCCTATTATGTGAAGGCAAAGGCGATGGACAGAGAGGGCAATGAATTCATCATCGAGGGGGAAGAACTGATGGCACGCGCATTGTGCCACGAGATTGACCATCTGGATGGGATTCTGTATATTGATAAGGCACTGCCGAGAGAGGAAGCGTAAGGAGGAATACCGATGAGAGTGATTTTTATGGGAACGCCCGATTTTGCGGTACCTTCCTTACAGGCATTGCTGACAAGGCATGAGGTTGTGGCAGTGGTGACACAGCCCGATAAGCCCAAGGGCAGAGGGAAAAAGCTACAGCCCACACCCGTAAAGGCAGTGGCGCTGGAGCAAGGGATTCCTGTTTTGCAGCCTGTGAAGGTACGCGAACCGGAGGTTATCGAACAGCTGCGCGGCTATGGCGCGGATTTGATTGCCGTTACTGCATTTGGGCAGATTTTGCCGGAGGAAATTCTGAATATGCCGAAATATGGCTGTATCAATGTGCATGGCTCGCTTCTGCCGGAATACAGAGGGGCGGCACCGATGCAGCGCGCCATTATTGACGGTAAGAAGGTAACAGGCATTACCACGATGTTCATGGCAAAGGGCATGGATACGGGGGATATGCTTTTGAAAACGGAAGTGGAGATTCTTCCGACAGATAATTTTGAGGATCTGCATGATAAAATGGCGGTGGCAGGCGCAGCACTGCTTCTGGAAACGATTGACGGACTGGAAAAGGGCACAATTACACGGATACCGCAGGATGATGCACTGGCAACCCATGCGCCCATGATTCATAAGGAGACAGGACATATTGACTGGAGCAAAGGCGGACAGCAGATTATTGATCTGATGCGCGGAATGTATCCCGGACATGGCGCATACGCTGTTTTGGGAGAGGAGCCGCTCAAGATGTTCTGGGCAGAGGCGGAAAATAAAAGCTACCCCGATGCGGCATTTGGCGAAATCGTAGAGGTGACAAAAAAGGACTTTGCGGTAAAATGCGGCGATGGAATTTTGCGTATCAAAGAGGTGCAGGCGCGCGGCGGTAAGAAGATGGCGGCGGATGCGTATCTGCGTGGGCATGAAATGCAGACAGGCATTTTGCTTGGCTAAGGCTTGAATAGGAAAGTTCCAAACAGATAGGAGGAACCGATATGTATTATGGTTATGGATATGGATACGACAGCATGTACTTTTTGGTGCTTCTGGCATTCATTTTTTCGATGGTTGCGCAGATGAAGGTATCCGGTACATTTAAGAAATATGCGAAAATCAGAAACAGACGAGGCTTAACGGGGGCGCAAGTGGCAGAACAGATGATGCACAACGCAGGCATTTATGATGTAAGCGTGCAGCGCGTGGCAGGCAACCTGACAGACCATTATGACCCCAGAACAAAGACACTGCGCCTGTCCGAAAGCGTGTATGACAGCACATCGGTAGCGGCGGTCGGCGTAGCGGCGCACGAGACAGGGCATGCCATTCAGCATGATGTGGGCTATGCACCACTGGCACTGCGGAGCTTTTTTGTGCCTCTGGCAAACTTCGGTTCCAGACTGGCAATCCCCCTGATTCTGATTGGGTTTATTTTCAGCGGCGGCGGCAGCACATTGGTGACACTGGGGATTCTGTTCTTCTCCCTTTCCGTTGTGTTTACGATTATTACACTGCCTGTGGAATTCAACGCATCCAGAAGGGCGATTCGCCTGCTGGCAGATGACGGATTTCTGGACAGCGACGAAATCGGCGGCGCGAAAAAGGTGCTGAGTGCGGCGGCAATGACCTATGTTGCGGCGGCATTTGCGGCAATCGCGCAGCTTCTGAGACTGGTTGCCATCTTTGGCAGAAGAAACGATTAAAAAAGAAAGGCTAATCTGATTGCGGATTAGCCTTTTGGTGTTTTTGTGGATGCCTCTTTTTTGTCGAAATAGGGGCGAAATGATTGAAGAATCCTCTATTTTGTCGTATAATATTATGTTGAGACAGAATGGCTTGAACGGAAGGAATGGAAAAAATGATCCAAATCAATCCAAGAGAGATTGCGGCAGAGGCGCTCATGGAAATCATGACGGCGGATGCCTATAATACAATGACACTGCGCCGCCTGCTGCGGCAAAACGGTGCGATGTCCAGACAGGACAGAGCCTTTGTGACGGAGGTAGTAAACGGTACACTGCGCAATTTGATTTATATTGACCATGTGCTGAATACCTTTTCCAAAACAAAAACGGAAAAAATGAAGCCGTGGCTGCTGGCAGTGCTGCGGACGGCGGTGTATCAGATGTACTTCATGGACGTACCGGATGCAGCGGCGTGCAATGAGGCGGTGAAGCTGGCATCGGTCAGAGGATATGGCTCTTTGAAGGGCTTTGTGAACGGCGTACTGCGCACGGCGGCCAAGAAAAAGCAGGCGATTCCCCTGCCTGAGAGGGGAACGGCGGAATATCTTTCTGTGGCGTATTCCCATCCGCTGTGGCTGGTGCGGATGTGGATTGCCTATTATGGCTACGAAGAAACGGAGCAAATTTGTGCGTATGATAATCAGTCCCCCGATGTGACGATTCGGGTGAATACGCTGAAAACGAATACGCAGGCTTTGAAAAAGAAGCTGGAGCAGGCAGGTGTGCATGTGGCAGAGAGCAGAATCTGCGCGGATGCACTGCATCTGACGAAAACGGCGGATTTAAGCCGTCTGGATACCTTCAAAGAAGGACTGTTCCATGTGCAGGATGAAAGCTCTCAGCTCGCGGTACGGGTGTTAGACCCGAAAAAAGGCGATAAGATTTTAGACATGTGTGCCGCGCCGGGCGGGAAAAGCTTTACGATTGCGGAACGGATGGAAAACGAGGGCAGTCTGCTTTCCTGCGATATTTATGCGCATAAAATCGACCTGATGGAGGAGGGCGCGGAACGCCTTGGCATTTCCATCATGCAGTGTAAGGTAAAGGATGCGGCGGCTGAGGAGGAAAGCCCGAAGCAGTTTGACCGTGTACTGGCGGATGTGCCCTGCTCCGGTCTGGGGCTGATGCGAAAGAAGCCGGATATCCGCCTGAAAAAGGATGGCAATGAGATTGACAGCCTGACAAAAATTCAGAGAGAAATTCTGGGAAATGCGGCAGGCTATGTGAAAAAGGGCGGCGTTCTGGTTTACAGCACCTGTACGCTTTGCCGAAAGGAAAATGAAAAGAATCTGGAATGGTTTCTGAAAGACCACCCCGATTTTACGGCGGAGGATATTTCGGAATTTCTGCCCGAAGGCTGGGATACGGAAACGGCGAAAAAGGGATATCTGACCCTGCTGCCCCATAAAACAGGAACAGACGGATTTTTCATTTCAAAATTAAGAAGAAAGGATTGAGATATGGAAAAGGTTGATATCAAATCCATGGACATAACCGAATTGCAGGAGCTTTTGCAGGAATTGGGTGAGCCAAAATTTCGGGCGAAGCAGCTTTTCGATTGGCTGCACGCAAAGCAGGTGGACAGCTTTGCCGAAATGACGAATCTTTCCAAGAGCCTGCGAGAAAAGCTTGGCGAAACGGCGGCAATCAACGGTGTGAAAATCGTGCGGCGGCTGGTTTCGCAGATTGACGGCACGAGAAAATATCTTTTTGCGCTTTCGGATGGCGCAATTATCGAAAGTGTATTGATGAAATATGAGCATGGCAATACGGTCTGCATTTCGACGCAGGTCGGCTGTCGGATGGGCTGCAAGTTCTGCGCATCCACACTGGACGGCGTGGAACGCGGACTGACGGCAGGGGAAATGCTTTCCCAGATTTATGCGATTCAGAAGGACTGCGGCGAGCGGGTACACGGTACGGTACTGATGGGCAGCGGCGAGCCTCTGGATAATTATGACAATGTTCTGAAGTTTTTGCGTCTGATTAACGACCCGAATGGGCAGAATATGGGACAGAGACATATTACGCTTTCGACCTGCGGTCTGGTGGAAAAAATTTATGCGCTGGCGGAGGAAAATTTGCAGATTACACTGGCGGTTTCCCTGCATGCGCCGAATGATGAAATCCGCACGCAGACCATGCCTGTGGCAAAGCTGTACGATATGGACAGACTTTTGCAGGCGTGCAGGGAGTACGCAGAGAAAACAAAACGCCGCATTACCTTTGAATATGCGCTGATTCATGGCGTGAATGACGGGGATGCACATGCGCGGGAGCTGGCCGGAAGGCTGAGAGATATGCTCTGCCATGTGAACCTGATTCCCGTCAATGACGTAAAGGAGCGCAATTATATCAAAAGCTCTGCGGAGCGGGTAAAACGGTTTGCATCTATTCTGAGTGAAAATGGTGTGGAAACCACAGTCAGACGAAAGCTAGGCAGTGATATTGATGCTGCCTGCGGTCAGCTGAGAAGAAGCCACATCAAGGAAAAGGCTAGGGAGGAATAAGATGCGGGAAAATAAGCGGCAGGGAGGTGGAGCAGCGTTGAAAGCAGTTGGAATGAGCGACATTGGAAAATGCCGCAAAAATAATGAGGATGCCTATTACATTTCGGCAGGGGAAGATCCTGCGGAAAATTTATATCTGGTTGCCGATGGGATGGGCGGCTGCAACGCGGGAGAAATCGCGAGCAGCTGTGCAATCGAAGGCTTTCTGGAGCATTTCTGGAAGGAAATGAAGCATGCAGAAAATGACGACATGCTGGATTTGATGACAGGTGCGATGGCAGCTGCAAATCGGATGGTTTATGAAAAATCCAATTCCGACAGGGAGTTTGCGGAAATGGGAACAACCATCGTTGCAGCGGCGGTGCGCGAGGAGAAGCTTTATGTTGCCTATGTGGGGGACAGCAGAGCTTACCTTTTTCGCAAAAAGGAGATGCAGCCCCTCACCACAGACCATTCCTATGTGATGGAGCTGGTGAAGATGGGGAGCATTACGAAGGAGGAAGCGGCAATGCACCCCAAAAGAAACGTGATTACGCGCGCCATTGGGATTCGGGATACCGTGGAGACGGATACGGTGATTCATCCCGTGCAGAAGGGAGACATCGTTTTGCTTTGCACAGACGGGCTTTCCGGTATGCTGAAGGATGAGGAAATGGCGAAGATTTTGAGCAAGCGGATCGCCTTGGACAAAAAAGCGGCAATTCTGGTGGAGGAAGCGAATCGGCAGGGGGGACATGACAACATTTCCCTTATTCTGGTTGAGATATAAGTAGGAGGTTACAAACTGATGTTATTGAATCCGGGTACTGTCCTAAGCGGCAGATACGAAATATTAGAAAAAATCGGTTCCGGCGGCATGGCAGTTGTTTACAGAGGCAGAGACAGAAAGCTGGATCGTTATGTTACGGTGAAGGTTTTGCGGGAGGAATTTGTCGGGGACGAGGAATTTATTGAACGCTTTCGTTCCGAGGCCTGCTCCGTTGCGAGATTATCCCATCCCAATATCGTAAGAGCGTATGATGTGGGCGAGGACGGAGATATTAAGTATATTGTTAATGAATACATCCACGGGGATACACTGAAAAAGGCAATCAAGGAAAAAGCACCCTTTGATTCCCGTTCTACTATCAATGTTGCCATTCAGATTGCCTCTGCGCTGAGTCAGGCGCATAAGGCACACATCGTACATAGAGATATCAAGCCTCAGAATATTCTGGTGGGGACAGACGGTGTGGTAAAGGTGACGGATTTTGGCATTGCCAGAGCGGCAACCGCGTCCACCATGACAACAACGGCAAATGCGGCGGGCTCTGTGCATTATTTCTCCCCTGAGCAGGCAAGAGGCGGCTATGTGGATGAAAAAAGCGATATCTATTCTCTGGGTATCACGATGTTTGAAATGATTACAGGCGTATTGCCGTTTCAGGGCAACAATTCCGTCAGCATTGCATTGATGCATATCAATGACGAGCTGCCGGATATCCGCCAGTATAACCCGAACTGTACGCGCTCTCTGGAGGGGATCATCCGCAAGGCAACGATGAAAAAGGCAGATGAACGCTATGCAAGCATTGACCTTCTCTTGGCAGACCTGATTCGTGCCAGAGCGGAGCTGAACGGTTCCGCAAAGGAAGAAAAGCCTGCGGAAAAGAAAGCGGCAGCGGTTGGTGCAGCGGCGGCTGGTGCGGCAGGCGTGCGGATGTCCAGAAGGGCAGAGGCGGCAGCCAGACTGCGTGAAGCGCAGGAGAAAACGGAAATGGAAAAGGCGGCACAGGCCGCAGTGGAAACACCGCAGGAAACAAAGCCGGCTGACCCGAAGGAGTTGGAATATATCCGCAGCCACGCGGAGCGTCCACATGCGGAACACAGCTATGCAGAACACGCACATGCGGAGGGACACCATGCAAGCCACCGCCATGCGGCGGAAAACGCAGCTGAGCCGCTTGATGATTTCGCACAGGAGAACCCTGTGGAGGAGGAGGCACATACCCCTCTGGCAGGACTTGAAAAATACGGTAAAAAGCTGAAAATGAAGCATATCTCCAAAGAGGATGATTATGAAAATGAATATGTAAAATCGGAGCCTGTGAAGGCAAGCAGACGACCCGGAAAAATTCGCAGAAACCCCAGAACCGAAGGGGATTTTGATAACGAGCATGATAGAAAGGCAGAACGTAAGGTTGTGATTGCGGCTGTAATTACGGCACTGGTGCTGATTGGTGTGATTTCCGTTGTCGGCATTAAATTTATGGGCGGCGGCTTTGGCGGCTTTATTTCCAGTGATAAGAATATCGAAACCCCCCTGTTCTTAGGGATGGATTACGATGAAGCAGTAAAGGAAGCGGAAAAAATGGGGATTACCCTTGTGCAGGAGGGGGAGGACTACAGCAGCTTCTATGACACAGGCTGTATCATTTATCAGTCTGTCAACGAAGGGACGATGATTGGTGAAGGTACCAAAATCGGCGTAAAGGTCAGCCTTGGATTGACAGAGGAGGAAATGCCGAATGTGGTTGGCAAGAGCGAAAATGCGGCAATCGAAGCCATTACCCGTCTGGTTGGGGACGTGGCAGAGATTCGCTATGTGCATGACGCAGATGCAAAGCCCTCTGAGGTTATCAAGCAGGAGCCAGAAGCCGGTGCTTCTATTACGGCAAAGAGCCGCATTATTCTGACCATCAGCAAGGGGGACGAGGATACCAATGTTACCGTACCCAATGTTGTAAATGATACACTGGAGGATGCAAAGGCTTCCCTGACAGCGGTTGGCTTAACGGTCGGGAATGTATCTTATGCGGCAAGCGACAAGGTGGCAGAGGGCAAGGTTATCACGCAGACTGTAGCGGCGAATAAATCCGTACCGAGCGGTAGTGTGGTTAATCTGGTTGTCAGCAGCGGCGCGGATACGCAGGAGAATGAGAACAATAAGCCTTCCTCCAATACCCAGACACAGGGCACAAAATATTTCACAATTAACGCACCCAGCGGCAGCGAAGGCTCTGTTTATGTGCGTGTGGTAAAAGAGGATGCGGACGGAGTATACCCTGTGGTAGACACCTACAGAGATGCCTCCGAATTCCCTTACAGCGTTTCAGTAACGGGTAAGGGCAGTGGTACGGTTACCTGCTATATTGATAATGTGCAGCAGTGGTCGCAGAGTGTAAACTTCTCCGGATGATAAGGATAAAGGTGAATCTATGCTGGAAGGCGTAATTTTAAAGGGAATTGGCGGTTTTTATTATATTGATACGGAACGCGGCGTATACGAATGTCGGGCGAGAGGCATCTTCCGCAAGGAGGGGATTCGCCCGACCGTAGGCGATGCGGTGCGGATTTCTGTTCTGGATGAGGAAAAGAAAAAGGGCAGTCTGGATGAAATTCTGCCCAGAAGGAATGAGCTCATCCGTCCAAGGGTGTCCAATGTGGATCAGGCGGTGATTGTATTTGCGGCAAAAAGCCCGAATATGAATCTGGATTTGCTGGACAGGTTTCTGCTGCTGGCAGAGGAACAGGAGCTGGATATCGTAATTGTTATCAATAAAATCGACAAGGATAAAAAGGAGAATTATCTGGCGGCGGCAGAAATGTATTGGGATGCAGGCTATGCCGTTATCTGCACAAGTGCGGAAAAGGAAATCGGCATTGATGCACTGCGTACTGCTCTGGAAAACAAGATTTCTGTATTCGCAGGACCTTCGGGGGTTGGCAAAAGCAGCTTAATCAATAAAGCTTTCCCCGGATTGGAATTAAATACGGGCGAAATCAGCGAAAAGATACAGCGCGGGAAGCACACCACGCGACATGCGGAGCTGATTCAGATCACAGAGAAAAGCTATATCGTGGATTCTCCGGGGTTTACCTCTCTGTATCTGACGCATATTCCCTCGGAAAAGCTGCAGTATCATTTTCGGGAATTTCTGCCCTTTGTGCATGCATGCTATTACAACGGCTGCGTGCATATCAATGAACCGGATTGTGCCGTAAAGGAGCAGATTGGCAAGGCAATCCATCCGATGAGATATGAGAGATATGTTACGATTTATCATGAACGTAAGGAAGAAGAAGAGAGGAGATTCTAACCCATGAAAACGAAACTTTCCCCCTCCATGCTTTCCATTGATTTTGGCAAGGTAGCGGAGCAATTAAAGCTGGTCGAGGACGCAGGCACGCAGTATATCCATCTGGATGTGATGGATGGGATTTTTGTTCCCAATATTTCCTTTGGGATTCCTGTGATTAAGAGCATCAGAAAGCACAGCAATATGGTTTTTGATGCACATCTGATGATTGTGGAGCCTGAAAAATATGTAGAGGAATTCAGAAAAGCCGGTGCGGATATTATCAACTTCCATGTGGAGGCAACGAAATACCCCGCAGAGGTGATTCAGCAGATTAAGGCAACGGGTGCAAAGGCAGGCATTACCATTAACCCCAGAACGCCTGTTGAGGTGGTATATCCCTTCCTGAAGGATGTGGATATGGTTTTGGTTATGACAGTAGAGCCCGGCTTTGGCGGACAGAAATTCATGGCACAGCATGTTTCCAAAATCAGACAGCTGGCAGAATGGAAAAAGGAGCTGGGTCTGGAGTTCGATATTGAGGTAGACGGCGGCGTGACACTCGATAATGTGCGCGAGGTTCTGGATGCAGGCGCAAACGTGATTGTTGCAGGCTCTGCGGTATTCGGCAAGGAGGATATTGCAGGCGCGGCAAAGGGCTTTCTGGATATTTTTAAGGAGTATGAATAACAATGAAGGTAATTCTTTTTGCGGGAGCGGAAATCAGAGATTACAGCTTTTGTGAGAGCTATATGGATGGCGCAGATGCGGTCATCTGCTGCGATGCAGGGATGCGTCATGCAAAGGCACTGGGCATTGACCCCGATTATATCGTAGGGGATTTTGATTCCACAGCCTCGGAGGTTCTGGAATATTATAAGGCGAAAAATATCCCCATTCGGCAGTTCCCGACCAGAAAAAACGAAACCGACATGGAGCTTGGGATTATTCTGGCACTGGAGCTGGGCGCGACAGACCTTGTTCTGTTCGGCGGTATTGGGGACAGATTTGACCATACGCTTGCCAATGCGCATTATCTGCTTTCTCTTCTGAAAAAGGGCGTGCGTGCGCGTTTGGTGGATGATAAAAACTGCGTAGAGGTGATTGACAGACAGCTGACACTGCATGGCAAGGTTGGGGATTTGGTTTCCACACTGCCCCTTTCCATGGAGGTAACAGGCATTACGCTGAAGGGCTTTTCTTATCCCTTGACGGATGCGACACTGACACTGGACGGCGATTATATTGCGGTCAGCAATGTATTGGCGGAGGAAACCGCAACGATTGATATCAAGAGCGGCTATCTTTATGTGATTCGTTCCAGAGATTAAAACAAAAGCAGAAGCCCCCGACCAAAAACGGTTGGGGGCTTTTTGCACATTTGTAAGGCGGCGTGCATATCAATGATAAGAGGGGGGATTGGAATGCGAAGAAGATGTAACGGCGCGCCCATCAAATGGCTGGGCGGTGTTGTGCTGATTGCCATTGGACTGGGGATGCTTCTTGCATGTCTGATCCCGAAATGCGTTTTTCTGATTGGGATGGGATTTGTCGGGCTGGGGGTATGGCTCATCAGTCAGAACAGAAGATGCTGATTCTTCTATATTTCTATATACGAAAAAAAGCCGTTCTTTTTAAAATCAAAAAGAATGGCTTTTATCATTCGCTTGGAATTAGATTGCGCGTGTAATCTTGTTGGAACGCATACATCTTGTGCAAACGTAAATAGATTTTACATTGCCGTTGTCTTCAACGATTTTAACCTTCTTTACGTTGGGTTTCCATTTTCTATTCGCACGTCTACTTACCTGGGAACGTTCAATACTGATTCTATGACCTGTAATCTGGCCTTTTTCACAAATCGCACATTTAGCCATTGTCTGCACCTCCTTCAACCTCGCCTATGTGACATAACAAAGATATTTTAGCAGAAAAGCAAACGATTTGCAAGGAAAATAAGCAGAAAAAACGGATTTTTTTTTCGGGCAGAGGGTGTATTGTGCGGAATCTGTTCTTGTGTTATACTGATAAACAGCATAGAAAGTTAATTTATGATTTGAGAATAAAAGAAGAAAGATGGAGCGGCGGAGAAGGATATGGCAGGAAATAGCAACTTGAACGATTCTGCAAGAAACAAGCAGGACGAATTTTATACACAACTATCCCTTATAGAAAGCGAACTAAAGCATTACAGACAGCATTTCAAGGGGAAAACTGTTCTTTGTAACTGTGATGACCCATACGAAAGTAATTTCTTCAAATATTTTGCAATGAATTTCAATGCGTTGGGCTTGAGAAAGCTGATAACGACTTGCTATGCTACTTCACCCGTAACGGGTAAGGAATTTCAATATTATGTGGATAACAGCGGACAGCTTTCTTTTATTTCGTCCGAGAACAATTCGCCTGTATCGGCAGGTAACGAGCGAAAGCCCTATAAAGTGGAAATTACAGAAGTCACAGATGAAAATGGGGATGGGCGCATCGACCTTGCAGACGTTGAATTTCTTATGCGCAACAAGCAGAATACAATGACATTGCTTGATGGCGATGGTGATTTTCGCAGTCCTGAATGTGTAGAGTTACTGAAAGAAGCAGATATTGTTGTTACAAATCCGCCCTTTTCGCTTTTCCGAGATTATATGGCACTGCTGATTTCACATGAAAAGAATTTTCTCATCATAGGAAATCTTAATGCTGTAAAATACAAAGAAATTCTACCTTTGTTTATGACTGATAAAGTTTGGCTTGGTTGTAATAGTGGGCATTATTGGTTCAAAGTCCCTGACAGTTACGAGGAAAAGAAAACAGATTTCAAAATTGATGAGAACGGTCAAAAATGGCGCAGAATGGGAAATATTTGTTGGTATACAAATCTTGATACTGAACGCCGCCATGAAGATATGACTTTGTTTAGACGGTATTCACCTGAAGTTTACCCTAAATATGATAATTATGATGCCATAGAAGTTAGTAAAACAGCGGATATTCCGTGCGATTATTATGGGATAATTGGTGTACCTATAACATTTATGACAAAGCACAACCCCGAACAGTTTTCGATTGTTGGAGTATTGAATAGTGGCAGTGCAAATGAATATGATTTTGCAAAAGCTATACTAAATGGCAAGCAATTATATGCCAGAGTATTAGTACAACGAAAGCAGGTGAACACGAATGAAAATTAAACTGCACGAAATCCCTGTTCGTGATGTTGTAGCAGGATATGTGGACAGTGCCGAAAACGGTGTTGTTGGTTATGGCGGCAAGCTGAACATTCGACCTGCCTTTCAGCGGGAATTTATTTACAAGGACAAACAGCGTGATGAGGTTGTGCGTACAATCCGCAAAAACTTTCCGCTGAATGTGATGTATTGGGTAAAAAGTGATAATGGCAACTATGAGCTGCTCGATGGACAGCAAAGAACAATCAGTATTTGCCAGTATGTCAACGGCGATTTTTCTATTGACCATAGGGCTTTTCATAATTTGACCGATACAGAACGTAAAGAGATTCTTGACTATCCGCTGATGATTTATATTTGTGAGGGTACGGATAAGGAAAAGCTGGACTGGTTCAAGATTATCAATATTGCAGGCGAACAGCTGACAGCGCAGGAATTGCGAAATGCCATCTATACGGGTGAATGGTTGACCGAAGCAAAAAAATATTTCAGCAAATCACAATGTCCTGCCTATCAGATTGCAGGTGATTATTTGAGCGGCAGTGCAATACGTCAGAACTACCTTGAAACTGCTATCAAATGGATTGCTGCCCGTGATGGTATCGAAATCGAGGATTATATGTCCAAGCACCAGCATGATACAAACTGCAATGAATTATGGCTATACTTCCAGAGTGTCATAAGTTGGGTAAAAGCTACATTCCCGACCTTCCGCAAAAAGTTGATGTCTGGACTGGAATGGGGTATCTATTACAATAAATATGGCGCAAATGCGCATGACCCGAAGGCATATGAGAAACGTATTGTTGCACTGCTGGATGATGAGGATGTTTCTAATCAGAAGGGTATTTATGAATATCTGCTTGACGGAAACGAAAAGCATTTAAGCATTCGTGCATTCAGTCCCAAAATGGCACGAACTGCTTATGAGCGTCAGAAAGGTATCTGTCCGAAATGCGGTAAGCGTTTTGAAATTGAGGAAATGCAAGCCGACCATATAACCCCGTGGAGCAAGGGTGGAAAGACAATTTCTGAAAACTGTCAAATGCTTTGCGCCGATTGTAACCGTAGAAAGAGCAACCTATAATTTCAGTGCCTGTCGCATAATGCGGCAGGCATTTTTAATGCCCTCCCTTCGGAAAAGATTGTATTTTGCCCATTTTTGCGGTATGATAAAAGAGGAAACATAGGGAGACCTATAGAAGAAATACAAAGGAGAAACCGAATGTTAGATATTTGTTTACTGGGAACAGGCGGCATGATGCCCATGCCCAGCCGCTTTCTGACAGCCATGTTGGCAAGGCTCAACGGCAGGCTTGCCTTGATTGATTGCGGCGAGGGAACGCAGGTGACCATGAAGATGCTCGGCTGGGGCTTTAAGGCGATAGATGTGATCTGCTTTACGCATTTCCATGCCGACCATATTTCGGGGCTGCCGGGGCTGCTTCTGACGATTGGCAACGCAGGGCGGACAGAACCCCTCATGCTGATTGGCCCTGTCGGCTTACAGCGGATTGTCGAGGGGCTGACGCTGATTGCGCCGGAGCTGCCGTTTTCGATCGAATATATTGAATTGGATAAGGATACGCCGAACCCGATACGGGTGGGGGCGTTTGAAATTCATCACTGCCCTGCCGACCACATGGTGAAATGCTTTGCTTACCGCATTGATTTGAAACGCAAGGGAAAATTCGATGTAAAAAAGGCGGAGCAGCTTAAGCTGCCGAAGCCTCTTTGGAATAAGCTGCAAAAGGAAGGCAGTGTGGAGCATGAGGGCAAGACTTATACGGCGGATATGGTAATGGGGGAAAACCGCAAGGGCATTTCCGTAGCATACTGCACAGACAGCAGACCGGTTGACCGTATTACGAAATTCGTGGAGGGCGTACAGCTTTTCATCTGCGAAGGGATGTACGGCGAGGAGGAGAAAAAGCAGAAGGCAAGAGAAAACAAGCACATGCTTTTTTCCGAGGCGGCACGCATGGCAAAAAATGCAAACGTGGAACGGCTGTGGCTGACGCATTTCAGCCCTTCTCTGAACGAGCCTGAGGCATATTTGCCGGTGGCGCGGGAGATTTTTCCTATGACGGAGCTGGGCGAGGAGCGCAAGTGCATTACCATTGAATTTCCAAAATAAATTCCGAAAGTAAGAAACGGTGGAGAAAAAATCATGGAAGAAAAAAAGGATATTTATATATTAGCCATTGAAAGCTCCTGTGATGAAACAGCGGCGGCAGTGGTGAAAAACGGCAGAGAGGTGCTTTCCAATGTGATTTCCTCTCAGATTGACCTGCATACGCTATACGGCGGCGTTGTGCCGGAGATTGCATCCAGAAAGCATGTTGAAAATATTGACGGTGTCATTAAGAAGGCACTGGCGGACGCAGGCATGACACTGGAAGAAATGGATGCCATCGGCGTGACCTACGGTCCCGGACTGGTGGGGGCGCTGTTGGTTGGGCTTGCGGAGGCAAAGGCGCTTGCGTATGCGGCAGGAAAGCCTTTGATTGGCGTACACCATATCGAAGGACATATTTGTGCGAACTATATTCAGAATAAGGATTTTGCACCGCCCTATATGGCACTGGTGGTTTCGGGCGGACATTCCCATCTGGTTTATGTTTCCGATTACGGGAAGTATGAAATTATGGGACATACGAGAGACGATGCGGCAGGCGAGGCCTATGATAAGGTTGCGCGCGCGATTGGCATGGGGTATCCCGGAGGTCCGAAGATTGATGCGGCGGCGAAGAAGGGCAACCCCGATGCAGTGAAATTCCCTCGTGTTTTTCTGGAGGAGGACAGCTATGATTTCAGCTTCAGCGGCTTGAAATCGGCGGTACTCAATTATGTGAATAAGCAGAAAATGATGGGGGCAGAAATTGTTCCGGAGGATATTGCGGCAAGCTTTCAGCAATCTGTAGTAGAGGTTCTGGTGAGCAAGACCATCAAAGCGGCAAAGGCGCATGGCGTAAAGAAGATTGCGCTGGCAGGAGGGGTTGCCTCCAACAGTGCCCTGCGGACAAGGATGCAGGAGGCATGCGAAAGGAATGGCTTTTATCTGAGCGTGCCTGCGCCGATTCTCTGCACCGATAATGCGGCGATGATTGGCTGTGCGGCATACTATGAATATATTGCAGGAGTAAGGGATGGTTTGGATTTGAACGCGAACCCCAGCTTGAAGCTAGGGCAAAGATAAAAAAGTGTATACGCAAGGGAGGAACGAAGTATGGCAAGTATTTTAAACAGATACGAAAACATTATGTCCACGAATGTTTGCGGCATGATCGAATTCGCGGAAGACCCTATGAAAATGGCAAGACATTTATCTCACCACATGGAGGATGACCTTTCCAAAACGAAGCGGGAGGGCGCAGAGCTGATTGCAGAGATAGAAAAGCTTGAGGACAACAAATCGGTTCCCAATGCGGAAGCACTTTTGGTTGCGAAAAAGGCAGAGCTGATGAAGCTGCATGAAATACATGAGAAGCTGAATGACCAGATTCAGCAGATTACGGCAATCAGAGCGGCAATTTATGAGGCGGCTCGGAAAAAATAAAAATAGGAAAACAAAAAAGCAGCTGTAGAAAAGGTGGATTACAGCTGCTTTTTCTATGCTTGTTTTTTGATTTTTAGAGCATGCCGCCGTCAAGCGTGATGATTTTGCCCGTCAGGAAGGATGCCTTTTGGTCGGCAAGAAAGACTGCCAATTCCGCCACTTCCTCCGGCTGTCCGAAGCGCATAAGAGGGATTTCATCTGCCAGTGCCTGCCGTTCCTCCTCGCTGAAGCAGGCATTCATTTCCGTATCAATGACACCGCAGGAGATGGCATTGACCCGAATATGGGAGGGCCCAAGCTCCTTCGCCATCGCTTTGGTGAAGGCATTGATGCCGCCCTTAGAGGCGGAATACACAGCCTCGCAGGATGCGCCGACCTCGCCCCACATGGAGGAAATATTGAGAATGACACCATCCTTTTCGGATACCATGGCAGGGACGGCAAGATGGGTGCAGTTCAGCACTGAACCAAGGTTGACATCCAGCACATGGTTCCATTCGGCAGGGGTCATATCCGTAAACAGCCCGATATGGGAAATGCCTGCGTTATTGACCAGAACATCCACCATACCGAAGGTTTCTTCGATTTTTGCGAAAAGCAGCTTGCAGCCTTCATAATCAGAAACATCCGCCAGAACGGCAAGGACGGGAATAGCTTCACTTTCCAGGAGGGACTTCGTTTCCTCCAGCTGCGCCGCACTTTTGGAGGCATTCAGCGCGACATTATAACCGGCGCGCCCGAAGGCAAGCGCAATTGCCCTGCCGATGCCGCGGGAGGAGCCTGTTACCAGAACGGTTTTCTTTTTCAATTCCATAAAAATTCACAGCCTTTTTTCGTATTTTTTCTTATTCTAAAGGAATTCTTAAGAATTGGCAAGAGTGTCTGCGTTGGCTTTTGTCGGAGAATGTGGTATACTTTTCGGGTAAGAGAATGGAATCGGAAAGGATGAAACGATAAATGAACCATGATTTTTTCTACCGCGAATGGAACTGGATTGAGCAGCTTTCTGCGGCGTTCCATGTATTTGCGGCAAATATTAAATCCATATTGAAGGTGCTTTTGATTGTATTCCTGCCTATCAGTATTCTGGAAAGCATCATCAACGGGCGTATGCTGAACGCATATACGGTGTTTCAGCAGATTGCACAGGCGGGCGTAAGCCTATCCAATGAAGCAGACTTTTTTCAGGCGGCCTATCAGGTGCTGTTCCACTCTGGTCTGACGCTTTTGGTCGGTCTGTTTTTGCAGCCTGTCGGGACGATTGCCATTGCAAAGGTGGTAAAGCAGTTTGTGACAAAGCAGGAAATTTCCTTCGGCACTGCGTTGGGCGAAGCCTTTTCCCTGATGCCGACGATTGTGTTTTCGGGGGTTATTTACGGTGTGCTGATTTTCCTGACCAGCTTGATTATTGTGCCCGGAATTTACCTGAGCGTGGCTTGGGTGTTTTATGTGTATGCCATTGGGCTGAGTGACAAAAAGGGCATGGAGCCTATGCGCTACAGCAAAGCTCTGGTGAAGGGTAAATGGTGGAGAACCTTTGGCTATCTGCTGCTGTTGGCTGTGATTGTGATGCTTTGGAATTCTGCATTCCAGCTGAGCTACAGCTTTTTCCCGAATGAAAGAATTGGGAATGCGGTGTATCAGTTTCTGTGTTATTTTTCTGCTGCGTTTGTAACGGTCGGGGAGGCACTGCTGTTTTTAAACAGAGAGGCAGTGACATACGGCATACCGGCAGAGCCTGCGGCGGAGGATGCGCCTGCGGAATCCGTTACAGGGACGGTAGAGGGAGAGCCCGAAGAAGAGAAAAAGAACTAGGAAAATAGTGGCTTTTTTGATATACTCAAAGAGCAGCACAGAGAAACGAAGAATAGAGGTGCAAGTTATGTATAGTGGAAGTGGGAGCTTTCCCGCAGAAGAAATGAAATATTTGAAACTGCTGTCCAATCAGTATAAAAATATCAACAGCGCAGCAACGGAGATTATCAACCTGAAGGCGATTCTGAACCTGCCGAAGGGGACGGAGCATTTTGTTTCCGATATCCATGGTGAGGCGGATTCCTTCAGCCATGTACTCAGAAACGCATCCGGCGTTATCAAGAACCAGATTAGTGCAATCTTTGGGGAGAGCCTGCGCAGCAGTGAGAAAAAATCACTGGCAACACTGATTTATTACCCGGAACAGAAGCTGGAAAAGATGGCTGAAGCAGAGGAGGAAATGGCAGAATGGTATAAAATTACCCTGCACAGACTGGTGAAAATCTGCAAGGTGGTATCCTCGAAATATACCCGTTCTAAGGTGAGAAAGGCACTGCCGAAGGAATTTGCCTATATCATCGAGGAGCTGCTGCACGAAAACAGCGCCAGCGTGGATAAGGATATGTATTATACGGAAATTATACATACCATTATTGACCTTGGGCAGGCAGACCGCTTTATCGTTGCGATGTGCAATCTGATTCAGCGGCTTGCGATTGACCAGCTGCATGTTATCGGGGATATTTATGACAGAGGCCCCCATGCGGCAAGAATTATGGATATTCTTTCTCATTATCATTCTGTGGATATCCAGTGGGGCAACCACGATATCGCATGGATGGGCGCGGCGGCAGGCTGTCAGGCCTTGATTTGTAATGTGCTGCGTATTCAGACAAGATATGCAAATTTGGATACGATAGAGGAGGATTACGGCATTAACCTTTTGCCCTTGGCAACCTTTGCGATGGATAAATACGCCGGCGACCCCTGTGAGCAGTTCAAGCCCAAGGGGGATGAGGTGCTGAGTGATAAGGACTTCAACATGATTGCCAAAATGCACAAAGCAATTTCCATCATGCAGTGGAAGATGGAGGGGCAGATTATCAAACGCCGCCCCGAATTCCGCATGGAAAACAGATTGCTGCTGGATAAGATTGATTTTGAAAAAGGAACCGTGCTTGTGGATGGCGTGGAATATCCCATGAATGATATGAATTTCCCGACGATTGACCCGAAAGACCCCTATAAGCTGACGGAAGAAGAACAGGAGGTTATGGATAAGGTGAAATCCTCCTTTGTGAACAGCGAAAAGCTGCAGCAGCATGTGCGCGTGCTGTATCATAAGGGGAGCATGTATACCATTTTCAACTCTAACCTGCTGTTCCATGGCGGCATTCCCATGAATGCAGACGGGACACTCAAGGAAGTGACCTTCCGTGGGAAAAAATACATCGGCATGGAATATCTGGACGCAGTAGAGAGAACTATGCGCGAGGGTTATTTCAATAAGGCACATACCGAGGCAAAAAGAGAATGTATGGACTACATCTGGTATATGTGGTGCGGCGAGGATTCTCCCCTGTTCGGCAAGAAGAAAATGACAACCTTCGAGCGATATTTTATTGATGATAAGACAACGCATAAGGAAGAAAAGAATCCTTATTATACCCTTAGAAATGAGGAATCTGTCTGTGAGCATGTTCTGGAGGCCTTCGGCTTAGACCCGAAAAGCTCTCATATCGTGAATGGACACGTTCCCGTTAAGGTGGTAAAGGGAGAGAGCCCCATCAAGGCAAATGGCAGATTGTTCGTAATCGACGGCGGGTTTTCCAAGGCATATCAGAAGGAAACGGGGATTGCAGGCTATACGCTGATTTACAATTCCCATGGCATGGTTCTGGTATCTCATGAGCCCTTCGTATCCACGGACAGAGCCATTGCGGAGGAAAAGGATATTCTTTCCTCTACGGTTGCGCTCCAGTATACACAGGACAGAATCCGTGTGAAGGATACGGATATCGGGAAAAAGCTGCAGGAAAGTATTGCAGAGTTGGAAAAGCTGCTTTACGCATATCAGAACGGTATCATTAAGGAGCAGCAATAAAAACTGAAATTGAGCAGGAAAAAGCCCTTGCGAGAGAAAAACCTCGTAAGGGCTGCTTTTTTGCTTATTTTTTATTTTTCTTTGGGGAAGCAGGGATTTTTCGGGCAGCAGCCTTACCTGCCAGATACCCGCTTGCCCATGCCCATTGCAGGTTATAGCCACCGCAGTCCCCATCTATATCGAGCACCTCGCCTGCGGCAAAAAGACCGGGCATCAGGAGGCTTTCCATGGTATGAGGGTTGAATTCCTCTGTGCGGATACCGCCTGCCGTTACCTGCGCGGCATCAAAGCCCATCGTGCCGACAACGGAAAGGGAAAAATCCTGTATGGCATGCGCGATTCTCTTGATATCAGAGGGCCTGAGGGAGAAAATGGGTTCGGTGAAGCCAAAGCCTACGTAGCGCAGAAGGGTGCGCCCCAAGCGGTTATGCAGAATCCCTGTCAGGAAATTTTCCATAGCCTGATGGGGCATTGCTTTTTTGCGGCTTTGCAGGAGGGAAACCACCTCATCATGGCTGAGATGACGCAGGAGATTCAAATGCACCGTCAGCGGTGCTTTTCCTGTAGAAATGACACGGGAGATTTCAAAAACAGTCGGGCCGCTGATGCCGAAGTCCGTAAACTGGATTTCGCCTGCATTTTCCGCAAGGATTTTGCCGTTTCGCTCCACGAGGACAGAGCCATCTGCACGCACGCCCTTGAGTGCCTTCACGAAGGTGGTATCGGTTTTTACCTGCACCAGCGCAGGGAACAGCTTGGTAATGGTATGCCCCTGACTTTTCAGAAGGTCATAGCCGCTTTGCGTGCCGCCAAGCTTGCCGCCTGCCATGCCGCCACAGCAGATGATAACGGCATCGGCGTGGAGGGTCTCCTCCCTGGAAAGCACTTGAAAGCCACCCTTTTTGCCGCGCTTCAGCGCAGTAACCTCGAAGGAGGTGCGTATCTCTACGCCCATTTCCTCCAGAGCAAGCCGCAGCACATCTACCACACTGCCTGCTTGATCGGAAAGGGGATAAACCTTGCCGCTTGGCTCTACGGTGGTAATCAGTCCGAGAGATTGGAAAAATGCAAGCGTTTTTTGGGTATCAAAGGCCTGCAGGGCAGTCTGTGCGAATACCGTGTTTTGCCCGTGGTAATTTTTCATTGTCAGCTTTGTGTTGGAGAGATTACAGCGCCCGTTGCCTGTTGCGAGAAGCTTGCGCCCAACGCGCGCCTGTCGTTCCAGAATACAAACCTCTGCACCCTCTTTTCTTGCGGAAAGCGCCGCCATCATGCCGGAGGCACCACCGCCGATAATAAGAACCTTCATTGTGTCACCTTTCTATTTTATGGGAATTGATTTCGATTGATATATCTGTTTATTATAAGCGGTTTTTAGGCGGAATGCAAATGAAGCGACGAATTTGAAACGTTGTAGCAGGGCATAGATTGTGGTATACTTATATGATAAGTTGGTCATAGAATAGAGCTATGATAGGAATTTAATATAAATGGAGTTAAAAAGATGAACGAAAAAGCATTGCATACGTTAGAATATGACAAAATCATAGAAAAGCTGGTGGGTTATGCGGTTTCCCCGATGGCAAAGGAACGTGCCGCGGCACTGCGCCCTTCTGCCGCCATGAGTGATATTATCATTTGGCAGGAGGAAACAACGGAAGCGACCACCATGGTACTGAAAAAGGGGACACCTTCCTTCGGCGGTTTTCGGGAAATCCGTCCGCAGCTAAAGCGGGCCTCTATGGCAGGGATTCTTTCCATCGCGGAGCTGATGTCGGTGGGGGAATTTGCGTATGTCTGCCGCAAGGTAAAAAATTATGCCAGAAAAGAAAACAAGGACGAGGTCTATGCCCGTCTGGATGAATATTTTGATTTGATCACCCCTCTGGATAAGCTGGAAAATGAAATTAGCCGCTGTATTCTTTCGGAAACGGAGGTTGCGGATGATGCCAGCGCAGGACTGCGGAGTGTCCGTCGGGAGATTAAGGCATCAAATGAAAGGGTGAAGGAGCATCTGAATGGGGTTATCAATTCCTCGGCATACCGCAATATGCTGCAGGATTTTGTGATTACCATTCGTAATGACAGATACTGTGTCCCCGTTAAGGCGGAATACAGAAGCTCCTTTCCGGGAATGATTCACGATCAATCCAACACAGGCTCTACGCTGTTTATGGAGCCCTTGAGTGTGATTCAGCTGAACAACAAAATCAAGGAGCTGCAGGCGAAGGAAAAGGAAGAAATCGAAAAGATTCTGATTGCCCTTTCGGATATGGTGACGGCAAATGCGTTTGCGATTGAGGGGAATCTGGAACTGCTGACGCAGCTTGACTTTATTTTTGCAAAGGCAAATCTTTCCCTTGCCATGGATGGGACACAGCCCCTGTTTAATACAAAGGGCTACATCAATATCCACAAGGGCAGACATCCTCTGCTTGACCCGAAAAAGGTTGTGCCGACGGATATTTATCTGGGAAAGGATTTTACTACGCTGATGATTACAGGCCCGAATACGGGCGGGAAAACGGTTGCCCTGAAAACCCTGGGGCTGTTTACGCTGATGGGGCAGGCAGGACTGCATATTCCTGCATTTGATAATTCGCAGCTGGCGGTGTTTGATAATGTGTTCGCGAGCATCGGGGATGAGCAGAGCATTGAGCAGAGCCTGAGTACCTTCTCTGCACACATGACGAATATCGTAAAAATTATGGATGAGGTGACGGATGACTCTCTGGTGCTGTTCGATGAGCTTGGCGCAGGGACAGACCCGACGGAGGGCGCAGCCTTGGCGGTTGCCATTATCCAAGCCTTGCTGGAAAGAAAAATCCGTACCGCAGTGACCACGCATTACAGCGAATTGAAGGTATTTGCGCTGACGACAGAGGGCGTGGAAAATGCCTGCTGTGAATTTGATGTGGAAACGCTCCGCCCGACCTATCGCCTGCTGATTGGGATTCCGGGAAAGAGTAATGCGTTTGCCATTTCCAAGCGGTTGGGCTTGCAGGAGTATATTCTTTCTGCGGCAAAGGAATTTATCAGTCGGGATGAGGCAAGATTTGAGGATGTCATTACCGATTTGGAAATCAGCAAGAAATCCGTTAAGTTTGAACAGGAGCGCGCAGAGGAATACCGCAGAGAGGCGGAGGAGCTGAAAAAAGAGGTTGAGCGGCAGAAGGAAAAGACGAGAGAGCAGAAGGAAAAAATTCTTGCCAAGGCGAGAGAGGACGCAAAGCAGCTTTATGTGCAGGCGAAGGAGGAAGCCGACCGTATCATCAAGGAGATGAATAAGCAGGCGAAGGAGGCAAACAATCGCACGAAGGCGCTGGAGCAGAGACAAAAGCTGAATGAAAAGCTTTCCTCCATGCAGCAGGATTTCCTGAAATCGAAAAAGGTAAAGCCGAACCATAAGGCACCCGAAAATCTGAAGCCGGGCGACAGAGTGTATGTGATTTCCTTTGACCAGAACGGCGAGGTGCTGACTGCGCCTGATAAGAATAAAGAGGTTATGGTGCAGATGGGGATTATGAAAATGAAGGTGCCGATGGCGGAGCTGATGCTTGACGATACCCCCAGACCGAAGGAAAAACAGAAAAGACAGCAGCCGACAAAGGCAAAATTCTCCAAGAGCCAGTTTATTTCGGCGGAGATTGATTGCCGTGGACAGCTTGTGGATGAGGCGATTGCCAATATTGATAAATATATTGATGATGCGTATTTATCCGGACTGAAGCAGGTTGTGATTATCCATGGGAAGGGCACAGGCGCACTGCGCGCAGGGGTGCAGAATTATCTGAAAATGAATTCTCATGTAAAAAGCTACAGACCCGGTACCTTCGGCGAAGGCGAAGCCGGTGTTACGGTGGTGGAATTAAAATAAAAGGCGGATTTCTGAACAGAGGTGAAGAAGATGGAAAAACAGAAGATTTTGGTTGTGGATGACGATAAGCATATTGCGGAGCTGATTTCTCTTTATATGATGAAGGAGGGCTATGAAACGCAGGAGATTTATGATGGAAAGGAAGCTGCCGCGGCAGTGGAAGACTTTCAGCCTGATTTAATCCTGCTGGATCTGATGCTCCCCGGAATGGACGGCTATCAGGTCTGCACAGAGGTGCGTAAGACAAGCCGTGTACCGATTATCATGCTGACGGCGAAGGGCGAAACCTTTGATAAGGTGCTTGGCTTGGAATTGGGTGCGGATGATTATATCGTAAAGCCCTTTGAGCCAAAGGAGCTTGTGGCACGAGTGAAGGCGGTGCTGCGCAGATACGAGCCAAAGCAGGAGGAGGACAAAAATATTTTGAAATTCGGGGAATTGGAAATCAATTTGTCGAACTATTCTGTGCTGTATCATGGGAAAAGTCTGGATTTTCCCCCGAAGGAATTTGAACTGCTCAGCTTTCTGGCGCAGCATCCCAATCGGGTATTCACCAGAGAGCAGCTGCTTGACCGCATCTGGGGCTATGAATATGTGGGGGACACCAGAACGGTGGATGTCCATGTAAAGCGCATCCGTGAAAAGCTGAACAGCGAGGATGAATGGGGCATTCGGACAGTCTGGAGTGTCGGCTATAAATTCGGACAAAAATAAAAAGGGGGAATACCCCTTTTTATATGTCGGATTCTTTTTCAGCTGTTTCGGCAGGCGCTTCGGCAGGAACAGGTGCGCCGTCAACGGTCATATCCTCTGCGGAAACCGCTTCCGCAGGCGTATCCTCTGCGGACTGCTGCGTTGCCTCATATTCTGCTTTTTTCTTCAGCAGCTCCTGTCGTCTTGCATCCTTACGCATGTTTGACCAGCGCAGCATAAAGCAAAGAACCAGCAGGAAAAGGATGAGATAATGAAAGCTATTCATGTGCCGCCAATCCACACGAACAAGTACGAGAACAGCCAGAGCGATGAGAAGCATATCTCTGGGTGCCATTTGCTTTCTTCTGGGCGGTGTAGGCTGAGGGCTGTTTTGTGTATTATTTTCCATAGGGTAATAATCAGGCAAAAAATGCCGTTCTCCTTTCTAAAATTTCTTGTTTTTTGAGCAAAACAGGTACATAAGAACAGTATATCATTATTTTAATGATTTGTAATGCTTTTTTTCTTTTTTGGAGGAATGAAGATGAAAAACGATTCCATTGTGCGCAAGCAGATGATGCTGTATATGGCAACCATTGCGATATTTGTTGCGGTGGTTTGCGGCGCGTTGACAATACTTTATACCAAACATTATATGGCAGAGAAACGGGAGGAATTGATTCAGCAGGGAGAAAAAATCGCACAGGCCTACAAGAAGGGATACCGGACAGGCAATCTGAGCGAGCTAAGCTATGAACTGCAGATTCTGGAAAGCTACATGGGCTCAGGGGTTTTGGTTATCAATGAGAACGGTGAGGTTGCGCTTGCCTCTCCGGGGTTTAATGATGAATTTCTGGGGGATAACAGAATCAGCCAGACATTGATTGAGCGTGTGCAGAATGGAGAAATCGTTTCGGTACAGACAAAAAGCGGACAGGTTTCCGATACGCCCATGCTGGTGGTCGGATATCCGTTTTCGGAGGGACATCTGGCAGGAATTCTGATGTGCCGTTCCCTGCCGGAGATTGAGGAATCCTTGAAGGAAATGTACCAGATTAGCGTAATCAGCCTGTTTTTCGTTTCGCTTCTGGGGCTGATTGTCAGCTATGTGACGGCGAAATATGTTGCGTTGCCGCTGATGCGGATGAACCGTGCGGCAAAGGTTATTGCAAATGGGAATTTTGAGGAGCGCGTGGATGTGACAAGCTCGGATGAACTGGGTGAGCTGGCGCAAAGCTTTAACCACATGGCGGAAAGCCTGCAAACGCATGAGAAGGTGCAAAAGGATTTTATTGCAAATATTTCGCATGACCTGCGTTCGCCATTGACCAGTATGCAGGGCTTTCTGACGGCAATGCTTGACGGAACGATTCCGCCTGAAAAACGGGAGCATTATCTGAAAATCGTTCTGGAGGAAACGGAACGGCTTTCTCGTATGACACAGAGTATTGTGGAGCTGAGCCGCGCACAGAGCAGTGCGATTTTGCTGGATGAATCGGATTTTGAATTGAATGAGCTGATTCGTTGGAATATTGAAATGCTGGAACCGCAGTTAGAAGAAAAGAACGTACAGATTCATGGCATTTATGAAGCGGAACAGACCATGGTGCATGGGGACAGAGACAAAATTTCCCGTGTGCTACAGAACCTGTTGGGCAATGCAGCAAAATTTTCACCGCAAAATGGTATTATCGAGGTGGAAACGACACTGGATAAGAAAAAGGTTCTGGTTTCTGTAAAGGATCAGGGACCGGGCATCAGTGAGGAAGACCAGAAATATGTCTTTGACCGTTTCTTTAAAACGGATACGACTCGAAATATGGACAAGACGGGCAGCGGAATCGGTCTGGCGATTGTGAGAGAATTTTTGCAGGCACATGGCGAAACGATTACGGTAAAAAGTGAGAAGGGAAAGGGTGCAGCCTTTGTTTTCTCGCTGAAATTGGCAAAAAAAGAAAATTAAAAGGAATTGAGGCAACGAAACAGGAACTGCCCCTCACCTGTCAGACAGTATGCGATACGATTTAGCAGGTGGGGGGCAGCTCAGAAGAATATGTGATTTTTATTGTTTATTTGCTAGTTTTCATTTTTTTCAGCATGGTTTCCGTTGTTTCCATATAATAGGAAGCATCCTGTACCCCCTTGATTTTTAAATCGGTGGGCTTGCCCTTGCTGTCTACAAAGACGGTGGTCGGCAGACCCTCCAGATTATCCGTAATCCAAGTGGCAAGGTTTTGGTCCGGCATGATGCCTTTGAAGGTAACGCCGGCTTTTTTATACGCATCGGTTGCGATTTTTTCTGCCTTCTGCCCGGGAGTGTCAATGACAACCTGCACGAAGTTTACGTTTGGATGCTTTTTCTGCAAATCCTTGTAGAAGCTTTGCAGGGTATCCAGTTCATTGATGTTGTCCTCCTCGCAGTAGCTTGCCCAGAAGTTTACCACCGTCATATCGTAATCATAGAAAACAGCGGAGGTGACAGGGTCGCCATCAAGGGTATTGGAAATGAAGTTGAGATATTTGCTGTTTTCCTCTGCTTCATCCAGCACCGCTTCCTCATCCGGCAGGGAAATTTCAATACTTTCGCGCAATTCCGGCAGATAGCTTTCCAATTCGCGGAAGGTTGCCTGTGCTTCTGTGGAGAAGTGGTCGATGCCGTCGGCATAATCGGTCAGGAAGAAGAATTGGAAATCACCCTTTACGCCGATTTTTTCCACACTCTTGAAAAAGTCCATTTCCTCTTTTACTTCATCTGTTTCCAGATTTTCTGTTCGCACAACGAGCATTTCCACGATAGGGGTCATCAGTTCTTCCACAGCAATAGTGGATTCGGCATCATTCAGCGGCTCCATATTTTCATCAGGCGCATAGTTATACTGAATTTTTGCATAGATATCGCCGTTCACCTTGACATAGGACGCGGGGATGAGGTTTGTATTTTCCATTTCTACCCATGCATCGGGGATAGTGTAGGAAAGGCCGCATTTCGGTAGGTTAAATTCTGTCTGAATTTCTTGTTGGGTATCGTCGGCAGTATCGGTTTTGCCACAGGCGGCGGAGCCAAAGAGCAAAAGGGCTGCCAAAAGCAGAGCTAGCTTCTTTTTCATATTTTAAATACCTCCTAGATTCTTTTTTATGGTTCGGATAATATTATAGCGAAAAAGCTTTTTCTCTGCAACCGCAGAGAGGAAAGATTCCGAAGATTCACCTGTGATTTTTATATTTTAATGACATTTTAATCTATTTTGAAACTGCCTTTAAGAGAAAAAAAGCATACTAAAAGGAATAAAAACAAGACAAACAAAAAAAGAATTGTTATACTGATAAAAATATGATTGAAGGAAGTGGGAAAATGGAACGAAAAAAAATCCTTCTGATTGAAGATGAGGTAAAGCTGGCTCGTTTTGTGGAGCTGGAATTGAAATATGAGGGCTACGATGTAACGACCTGCCATGACGGCAGAGTGGGGATGGAGATGATCACGAATCAGGAATTCGACATGATTTTGCTTGACCTGATGCTGCCGGGGCTGACCGGTATTGAAATCTGCCGCCGGGTACGGAAGTTTTCGCAGGTACCAATCATTATGCTGACGGCAAAGGATGAGGTAATGGATAAGGTTGCCGGACTGGACAGCGGTGCGGACGACTACCTGACAAAGCCCTTCGCGATTGAGGAGCTGCTTGCAAGAATGCGTGTGGCATTCAAGCACAGCGAGGGAAGTAATATTGCGAAAAAGACGATTTTGCAGGTACAGAATCTGGAGATTGATACGGAAAAGCGAATGGTAACGGTCGATGGCAAGGTGGTTGATTTAACAAAGAAGGAATATGAGCTTCTGACCTATCTGGTACAGAATAAGAATATCGTTTTAACGAGAGAACAGATTTTGAATGAGGTCTGGGGCTATAGCTACATTGGCGAAACAAATGTGGTGGATGTGTATATCCGCTATCTGCGTGCGAAGATTGATGAAGCCTTTGGGAAAAAATACATTCTGACCATTCGAGGGGTAGGATATTATGTCAAGGAAGAATAAGGAGTGGCTGAAGGGAATTCAGCACATGGCGATTGCCAAGCGAATCACGCTGCTTTACGGGGGGATTTTTTCGCTGTCCCTGCTGTTTATCAGTGGCTTTATGATGCTGAATATCTCCGGCTTGCAGCAGAGCGAAATGCGTAGAGAATTGCAGGAGACCATGACGCAGGTGCAGGAATTTTTGCAGACAAATACGGAGCTGAGTGATGAAAGCCTGAGAGAGCTGCTGGGGGATAAATATGTTGAGGTCAGCATTTACAGCAGCGAAGCAAATGAAACCTACAACAATTTTGTGGGAGAGATGCCGCCGTTTCTGTTTCGTCCCGAAGGGGAGCCTCCGAGCAGGCAAAAGCCGCAGAACGGCGCGGACAAGCCGCCTGTGATTGGAGAGAATGAGCTATACAGAGAGGGCTACCAGATTAACGGGCGGAGAGAAAACAAAAGCGGCAATGTGGAATATATTCTGGAAAACAGCACAGACCAGCAGTTTATGCTGCTAACGAACCATTTTGAAACGGATACAGATGCGTATCGAATTCAGGTGTTCAAAATGATGGGGAATAACGCCTATATGATGCGGAATTTTCTTGTAAAAATGCTGATTGTGGATATTCTTGGGATTTGCTGTGCATTTCTGATTGGGAAATATATCAGTGACCGTATTCTGCGTCCCGTTGAAGCGATTCGCTCGGCGGCAGAGCGGATTTCCATCGAGGACTTGAGTCAGCGGATTTCTACGGAAGGCCCTGAGGATGAGATGAAGGAGCTGACGATTACGTTTAACTCCATGATTGACCGATTAGATGGGGCGTTTCAGCGGCAGAGTCAGTTTATTTCCGATGCGTCCCATGAGCTGCGGACACCCATTGCTGTCATTCAGGGTTATGCGAATCTGATTAACCGCTGGGGCAAGAGCGATCCTGAGGTTTTGCAGGAATCCATCGATTCTATCCTGACAGAAACCGACCACATGAGTGCGCTTATCCGTCAGCTGCTTTTTCTGGCGAAGGGTGACCAAAATAAGCTGCATGCGCAGAAAGCGAGGGTTTCTCTGAACGAGATTGCGGCAGAGCTGGTGCGTGAAATGGATTTGCTGCAGGAGGGCAGAAGCATCACCTTTACAGCGGAGGATGAGGTGGAAATTTTTGCGGAATATGATTTAATCAAGCAGCTGCTGTGGATTCATGGCGAGAATGCCTTAAAATATTCCCCGAACGGCAGTGAGATTGCGGTGCGGGTCTGGAAGGATGCAAGCTTCGGCTATGTTTCCGTGGAAGACCACGGCGCAGGCATTGCGGAGGAGGACCTGCGTAAGATTTTCGACCGTTTTTATCGTGCGGATAAATCCAGAAATAAGGAGGTTTCCGGTACAGGCTTAGGGCTTGCTATTGCGCGCTGGATCATCGATTGCCATGATGGAGAGGTTCTGGTGGAAAGCAAGGTAGGGGAAGGAACGATTTTCACCGATAAATTCCGGCTGTTTTCCGCAGAAAAGAAAGCAAAATCAAAATAATAAAGAAGCAAAACAAAAGGAAAGAAGGCAAAAAGAGGTGTCTCGAAACAGAAGGACGCTTCTTTTTTGCATGAAATTCATAAAAAAAGCTTAATTTTTCTTTGTTCTATTGTTTGGAAGGGAAGTCTTTGCTATAATATTCATAGGTTAAATCTGTTAGATAACCAAAAAAAGGTTGAAAAAGGAGGCGTTTACTTATGAAAAAGAAGCTGGCGGCACTGCTTTGCGGTGTTATGTGTGTGGGAGCATTTTCGGGCTGTTCGACGGATGAGCTGGGCTATCTGAAGATGGCAGCAAATGCAATGGATACCATGAAGACCTGTGAGGTAAAGGGAACGATGCAGGCGGATATCAACTTTGATGCATTGGAGACGTTTATGACAGATGTTGCAAAAGCAACAGGTGCGGATATGGTTGCGACAGTTGGGGAATTCCCTGACGGCAGAAAGACCATGCAGATGGATTACGACATGAATCTGGATATGGATACAATGAAATACGATATGTCCTTTGATGTGAATTACGAAGGCAAAAAGTACGATTTGGGTACGGTGTATTACAGTCTGGCGGATGGCATTGTTGTGACAACAGATACCCTTCTGGGTGCATATCAGCTTGCGGGGGCTGTGGAAGAAAAGAATGACAGCTATCTTTTCACAGAGGCCTTTGCAAGAGATTTCAAGGCAGCACTGGGACAGCAGAAATATATTACACTTATCTCTGCCGAGGATATGACAGGGGTTGACATGGAAGGGGTAAGCATGAGCGGCTTGCAGGATGCCGTATTTACCTTCTATGAGGATGTATTCAAGGGCTTTGAAACAGGCATGGTAAAGAAAATCAGCGGCGGCTATGCGATTCAGGCAGACGGACAGCAGGTGGCACAGCTGATGATCAATATGCTTGATTTTATCGGCAAGAACCCTGAGCAGGTGCTGAATGCAACCGAAGCCTACATGATGACTGTAATGGACAGCATGAATGCAAGTGCAGAGGATAAGTCACAGATAAAGGAAGGCTTTGCAGAGCTGAAGGCATCGGAGCAGGACTTCGTAGACGGCGCGAGCGACCTGAGTGCAATGTTAAAGGAAATTGTGAAAGAACCCAGCATTTCCATGGTTCTGAACAGCTTCAAATATAGTGCGGAGGTAAAACAGCTGGCAGAAGGCTTCCGTTCTACAGAGGTGTATGATGTAACCCATAACGGCAAAAGAGTTGCGAAGATTACTACAGATTCTACCATGATGAGCTCCAACGAAATCGTAACGATTCCGAAGGGCGGCATGACATTGGAGGAGCTGCAGAATCAGATGGCGCGTCTGGAAAATAAATATAACCCTGTTGTCGGCGTAACCGTGACATGGGGCTGGGGCGGCGATAACGAAGCAAGCCTGGAGGCAAACAGAAAAGAAGGCAGTGCGGTATTCGGTGGCAATTATGATTATACCGATCTGGTTGTGAAAAATGGCAGAGCATACCTGCCCTTGCGTGATATCTGCGATATGCTGGGCGAGGATGTCGGCTGGGAAAAGACCACAAAGACCTCTTATGTGATGCAGAACGGCAAACGCGTGAATATGAATGTGCTTTTGCAGGACGGCAAAGCATTCGTTGGCGTAAGAGCCTTTGAAAAGCTTGGTTATACCGTAACCTACACTCCTCTGGAGGACGAAAATATGGTTGAAATTATGAAATAAGCCGAAACAAAATAAATGGAGGACGATGAAAATCGTCCTCTTTTTGCGTTATCGGTGTGTTCTTTTTTTCAGATTTTCCCAGAAGGCATAGGGAATGGCGAGGTTATTTTTCCCACTGCCAAGATAGATATCGGGTTTATTTTTTCCGTGAAAATCACTGCCGCCGGAGGGGAGCAGACCCAGTCGCTTGGCAAGTGCGGTGATTTCCTTTGTCTGTTCGGGGGTATAGGTGGAATATTGGCACTCGATGCCGTCCAGACCATAGGGAATCAGCTCCCTGCAAAGAATTTCCAGCTGCGCTACATCCAGCTCATAAAGCGTAGGATGCGCCAGAACCGCCGCGCCGCCTGCCGCCTTGATGGTTTCGATGCAAAGGGCAGGAGAGAGAAATTCCCGCTCCACATAGCCCGGCAGACCAGGGGAGATATAACGGGTAAAAGCGTCCGCCTTCTTTTTGATATAGCCCTTTTCGAGCAGAATATTCGCAAAATGCGCCCGTGTGATGATTTCACCGCCTGCGTTTGCCGCCACCTCGTCCAAAGTCAGATGCAGACCGATGGAGGAAAGCCTTTCGCACATCCTGCGGTTGCGGATATCGCGGCTGCTTCGGATGGTTTCCATGCGGCCCTTGAGAAGGGGATGCGCCGGGTCAAAGCCTAAGCCGACAATATGGATTTCGGGACGGTGGAAATGCTCCCAGAGTGCGGCAAATTCAATGCCTGCGATGGCTTCGATGCCGAGGGCGTTTCCTGCGGCTTGAAATTCCGCCAGACCGTCAATGGTATCATGGTCGGTCAGGGCGATGGCGGAAAGCCCGATTTTCTGCGCCAGCGCTGCAACCTCTTTGGGGGCATAGGTGCCATCCGATGCGGTGGAATGGCAGTGTAAATCTATAATAGAGGAATCATGCATAGCAATGCCTCCTTTCTATTTTATCGGTATATCTATCAGTATAGCATACTTTTTCCAAAAGACCCATAAAATAAAACCAGAGAGGTCTGTTTGGATAGGATGTGATTTTTTGGGGAAGGAAAAAGGAAAGAAGGAAAAAAGAGAAAAAAAGGAGAACCATAGCCGCCGAACCCGCGAAAGGCAGACGGGCGGCACGGCGCTTTGCCTTCTGCGCGGCATGGGCATTGCCTTTGCCATCACCTGTATTATATTTATCGGCTTTGGGATGATACTGACCTATACCGCTGCTTCGGAGGAAAGTCTGCCTTTGGTTTCGCTAATCTGTACGGCGCTTTCTGTGGCGGCGGCAGGCTATGACTGGGCGGCGTGCAAAAGGAAACGGGGGCTGCTATGGGGGGCTCTGGCAGGGCTTGTTTACACCGCTCTGCTTTACGTTATTACAAGCCTTGCGGCGGATTCCTTCGTTTTGCATGCTTCGGGGCTGATGACGCTTGCAGTGGCACTTGCGGCAGGAGTCATCGGCGGAATTCTGGGGGTAAACCGCAGGTAGTGCAACAGAATTAGAAAATAAACTTGCAAATCCATCATTTTATGCTAAAATAAATTTTGTGATAAACGGAATAAAGGGGCATGGATCCTTCCGCTGACAGAGAACAAGGAAAGATTCATCCCTTTTTTGCGTAAGAAAACAGCATGAAAGGATGGAGAAAAAAGATGAAGATGAAAGGCAGAATGATGCTTTTGCTGACACTCATTGTGGCGGTTGCGCTGAGTGCAATCTCCTATAAGGGGATTGGTTCCAAAAAGGCATTGAGTGTTCATCGCATTGAGCAGGGTCTTGATTTGAGTGGCGGTGTAGATATCGTTTACGAAGCAGACCAGAAATCTGTAACAGACGATGAAATGAAGGCAGCAATTTCCCTTTTGCAGGGCAGATTGGACTGGAAGGGCTGGACAGAGGCTGAGGTTGCCCGTGAGGGGGACAAGCGTATCCGCGTGCAGATTCCCGGTGTGGAGGATGCGGAGGAAGCCATTCAGGAAATCGGACAGACCGCGCAGCTTTCCTTTGCAGATGAGGACGGCAATGTGCTGCTGACAGGTGATATGGTAAAGGATGCAACCAAGCAGGTTGGTTCCACAAGCAAAAACAGCGCTTCTCAGCCCTATGTTGCACTGGAGTTCAACAAAGAGGGGACGGAAAGATTTGCAGAGGCAACCTCGAACAATATTGGTAAGCAGATTTATATTATTATGGATAATGAGGTAATCAGTGCGCCGACTGTTCAGACAGCAATCACAAACGGACAGGCAATGATTACGGGCAGCTTTACCGCGGAGGGGGCAGAACAGCTTGCGTCCCTCATTCGTGCAGGCTCTCTGCCGTTTAACCTGAATGTAATTCAGATGAAGAACGTAGGTGCGCGTCTGGGTGCGGATGCGCTTTCCACAGGCATTAAGGCAGGTATTATCGGTATCGCTTTGGTACTGATTTATATGCTGTTTGCCTATAAGCTGCTGGGCTTTGCGGCAGACTGGGCACTGGTAATTTATATTGGCTTGGAGTTGGTGGCGCTGAGTCTGTTCCATGTGACGCTGACATTGCCCGGTATCGCAGGTATCGTGCTTTCGGTAGGTATGGCGGTAGATGCGAATATCGTTATTTTTGAACGTGTGAAGGAAGAACTGGTTCTGGGTAAGAGCCTGCGCAATGCGCTGAAGGCAGGCTTCAAGAGAGCAACTCCTGCCATTCTGGATGGTAATGTAACCACGTTGATTGCGGCGGCGGTTCTGTTCTTCTTAGGCAGTGGTACAGTGAAGGGCTTTGCAACTACACTGATGATCGGTATTGTGATTTCCATGTTCACTGCGCTTTTTATTACTCGTGTGATTGTGAACGGTCTGATGTATGCCGGTGTGCAGAATCCCAAATATTACGGCTTGAGAATGAAATAAGGAGGTGGGGAAAATGCAGATTATTCAAAACAGAAAAAAATTCTTTATCCTTTCCCTGCTGGTCATTATTATTGGTTTTGGCTTTATGATTGCCAATGCACAGGCAGGTAAGGGCGCACTCAACTGGGACGTTGAATTTACAGGCGGTACCTCCATGGAACTGAATATGAACGGTAAATATGATAATGACAAGCTGATTTCCATTATCAAGGACGTAACCGATCAATCCAGTCCGCAGATTCAGGAGGTTCTGGGGACAAATAACGTAGAAATCAAATTGCAGTCCATCGACAGCCCTACGCGTACGGCTCTGGTGGAAGCAATCCAGAAGGAATATTCCAAAGCGACACTGACGGAAGCGAATGATATCAGCGGTACGGTCAGCGGTGAAATGCAGCGTGCAGCCATCAAGGCAACGCTGATTGCGGCAGTAGCAATGCTGATTTATATTTCTATTCGGTTTAAGGATGTGCGCGCAGGCGGCAGTGCCATTCTGGCGCTGATTCATGACGTGCTGGTGGTTCTGGCGGCGTATGCGATTTTCCGTATTCCCGTAAATAATGCTTTTATTGCGGTACTCTTGACGATTCTGGGGTATTCCGTAAACTCGACCATTGTTATTTTCGACCGTATTCGTGAAAATAAAGGGGCATTCAAGAGAAACCAGACAGCAGAACGCATCAATAAGAGCATCAGCCAGACATTGGCGCGTTCCATCAATACATCCCTGACAACATTGTTTACCATTGGTGCCATTTATTTCCTTGGTGTGCCTTCCATTCAGGAATTCGCACTGCCTATGATGGTTGGCATCATTGCCGGTGCATATTCTTCCATTTGCATTTCCGGCTCTATCTGGTACACATTGCTGCCCAAGGCGGAAAAAGACGTATAACGATCAGTCGAAATTAAGATTTTGACTTGCGAGAGGAAAAGAAAGCGTTGTTCTTTGGTTCATCCGAAACAACGCTTTTTTCTCTTGCCCTGCTATGGTATGATGGAGGGGTATGAAAGGAGTGGCGGCATGAAACGCTGGCTTTTAAAACGAACGAAAATAGATACGGCGGCAATGGCGCGGGATTTGGGTATCCGCCGGGCAACAGCTGCAGTGCTTGCCAATCGGGAGCTATCTTCCAGACAGGCGGCAAGGAATTTTCTCTGCGGCGGTACGGCGGCATTAGGAAATCCGCTGGAAATGAAGGACTTTTCGCAGGCAGCCTCTCTGCTTGCGGAAGCGATTCGCGCAGGAAAGAAAATTGTCGTGTATGGGGATTATGATGTGGACGGGGTGATGAGCACCTCTATTTTATATCAGACGATTCTGCGATGTGGCGGCAATGCTGTTTTTTATCTGCCGCATCGGCAGAAGGAGGGCTACGGGCTGAACCTGAAGGCAGTGAATCAGCTTGCGGCAGAAGGCATAGAAGTGCTTTTCACCTGTGATAACGGCATTGCGGCGTTGCAGGAAATTGCGCTTGCGAAGGAAAAGGGCATGACGGTTGTAGTGCTTGACCACCATGAGCCCGGCTTTCGGGGCGAGGGAGAGGAGCGCAGGGATATTCTGCCTGCGGCGGATGCCATCATTGACCCGAAGCAGCGAGCCTGCCCCTATCCCTTTAAGCAGATGTGCGCCGGAGGACTTTCCTATTACTTTGCGCATCACCTTTTGCAGATATTTGAAATTACGGATGAGGGGCTGGAACGACAGCTTTTGACCTTTGCAGGCATTGCGACCGTCTGCGATATTGTGGATTTACTGGGGGAGAATCGTGCGCTCGTGCAGATGGGGCTTGCGGAAATTGGCAAAACGGAAAATATTGGGCTGCGCGTGCTGATTGAGGAGGCAGGGCTTTCGGATAAGGCCATTTCGGAATATCATATCGGCTTTATCATTGGGCCCTGTATCAATGCGACAGGACGGTTGGAAAGCGGCAGGCTTGCGGTGGAGCTTTTCTGTACACAGAATGAGAAGGAAGCGAGAGAGAAGGCAAGGCATCTGGTGATGCTCAATGCGGAACGCAAGCAGCTGACAGAGGAAGCGGCGGAGCGTGCGGATATTGCCCTGCAGGAAGGCGACGCTTTGCAGGATAGGGTGCTTGTGCTGTATGATGCGGAGATTCACGAAAGCATTGCAGGGATTGTTGCAGGCAGAATCAAGGATAAATATTACCGCCCGACCATCCTGATTACGGGCAGCGAGGACGGAGCAAAGGGCTCAGGCAGGAGCATTGAGGGCTATCATCTGTTTGAGGCATTGTTTGCCAATCGGGATTTATTTACGCGCTTTGGCGGACATGCCATGGCGGCAGGGCTTTCTCTGCCTGTAGAAAACATCCCCGTTCTGCGCAGACGGCTCAATGAAGGCTGTACCCTGACGGAGGAGCAGATGATTCCGATTCTGCGGCTGGAGGATGCACTTTCCTTTGCGGAGATTGACTTAGGGCTTGCAATGGAATTGCAGACACTTGCGCCCTTCGGCAAGGGCAACCCTGCGCCGTTATTTGCATCCAAGGGGATTCATGCTGACCGTGTGGATTTGATAGGGAAGAATAAAGATATCTTGCGGCTGACGCTTTCCGAGCCGGAAAATGGGATTCGCCTTTCGGCAATCTCCTTTGATGGCTATGAACCGCTCAGAGAAATGCTGAAAGCATTGTATCCGGCAGAGGATTGTGATAAAATAATACACAGTGGGCTTTTGCCGCAGCTGCTGGATATTGTGTATAGCATTGAAATCAACAGCTATCGCGGCAGAAGCAATATACAGTTGATACTAAAGGATTTTCGATTTGCAAAATGAGGAGGATATGGGATGGATTTAAAGGACAAGATCAGATCAATTGAGGATTACCCTCAGAAGGGTGTGATCTTCCGTGATATTACAACACTGCTGAAGGATGCAGAGGGGCTGAGGGACGCTGTGGATGCCATAACGGCTAGCCTTGCGGATGTTTCCTTTGATTTGGTGCTGAGCCCCGAATCCAGAGGGTTTATCTTCGGGATGCCTGTGGCGTATAATATGGGGAAGGGCTTTGTTCCTGTCAGAAAGGCGGGAAAGCTGCCTGCGGAAACCATCAGCAAGGAATATGAGCTGGAATACGGCAAGGCAACAATCGAAATTCATAAGGATGCCATCAAGCCCGGACAGAAGGTTGTCATTGTAGATGACCTGATGGCAACAGGCGGCACAGCAAAGGCGATTATGGAGATGGTAGAGGAAATGGGCGCAGAGGTCGTTGCCTCCGCATTTTTGATAGAACTGGATTTTCTGAACGGCAGAAAGGCCTTGCCCGATTGCAGAGTCGAGGCTGTGATTCATTACGAATGAGAAAAAAAGGAAGGGTGGCACTGCCGCTCTTTCTTTTTATAAAAGAATAGATGAGGGATAAGGTATGTACGGACAATTTTTTATACTGTTTGGATTGATTCTGGTGGGGTATTACTGCAACAAAAAGGGATATCTGCCGTTGGAAACGAACAAAAATGTGGGACACATGGTTATGCGTGTGACGATTCCTGCCATGCTGATTACAACGATTGCGAGCATTGAGATTACCGACAGGGTGCTGCGTGCGTTTTTGCTTTCTGCCGCAGGGCAGATTGCCATGATGGTTGTGTTTGGCTTTTTGATGCGGCAATACGGGCGGAAAAGAGGCTTGGACAGCCGCCTTCTGCCCATGCTTGACCTGACCGCAGGCTCCCTGAACACAGGCTTTATCGGCTTGCCCGTGACCATGATTTTCTTCGGGCAGGCAGGGATTATTTATATGTCTGCGGGGGTTTTGGCACTGAATTTGTATCTTTGGTCGTATGGTGTATATCTGATTTCAGACAAGAAGGCGACAGGTGCGGCGGCCATCGGGAAAAGCTTTTTGCAGGGCGCAATCAACCCGAACTGCATTTCTATTTTGCTGGGGCTTTTGCTTGCGGTGACGCATACGGCGCGATTTGTGCCGACAGTGGTGCTTGGCTTTCTGACAAAGGTGGGGGATTTATCGACACCGCTTTCGTTGATTTATATTGGCGCATTGGCAGGCGGCAGCGGCATCGTGCAGCTCTTTAAAGAAAAAATGGCACTGGAAATCAGTGTGGTGAAGATGATTGGGATGCCTGCATTGGCAATTCTTGCAATGCTTTTTATTCCTGCGGATGGTCTTGCAAAGTCGGTGTTCCTGCTTTCCGTTTGCATGCCATCAGCGGCGGTCGTGCCGATGATGGTCGGCAGATACGGCTATGGGGATAAGATGTCCTCGGATATTGTGCTTTGGACAACGGTTCTTTCTATGGCAACGCTGCCGTTAAGCGTGCTGCTTGCCGCAAAGCTTTACGGAGCAGTCTGAAAAGCCTGAAAAACCTTTATTTTTCGGAAAAAAGTGCTTGCAATGCCCTTTCGGGCGTGGTATAATTTTTCATGTTGATTACGGACGGTCCAATGCCGCTGTCAAAGGGATGGGGTAAGAACGTCTAAGGTGCATAAGGAGGAAATACAATGGATATCATCAGAGAACTGGAAAATGAACAGCTGAAAAGCGAAGTAACTCCTTTTAACGTTGGCGACACAATCCGTGTTTATGCTAAAGTAGTAGAGGGTACAAGAGAAAGACTGCAGATGTTCGAAGGCGTTGTTATCAAAAGACAGGGCGGCGGCATCAGAGAAACTTTCACAGTAAGACGTATCGCTTCCGGCGTTGGCGTTGAAAGAACATGGCCCGTACACTCTCCCAGAATCGACCGTATCGAGGTTGTAAGACGTGGTGTTGTAAGACGTGCTAAACTGTTCTACCTGAGAGACAGAGTTGGTAAAGCAGCTAAGGTTAAAGAAGTTCTGAAATAAGCTGTACATTTTGTACCGGAACGAGAAAAAGCAGTCTCGATGAACAAGTTTCATCGAGACTTTTTTCGTGAGAGGCAGAAGGGCTTTTGCCTTTGACGAAAAAATGCGTTTGGATAAAGGAGGTCTTTGGAATGGAGCAGGCAATTGAAAAGCAGGAAGAACAGAAGCCTACAAGAAGAAAAAAGGAAAAGAAGGGAATGCCCATGCTGCTGCAGCTGGTGCTGTTGGTTGTTGTGATTGTGGTTTTGCGTAATGTAATGGGGACGGTTCTGGTAAAGGGGTCTTCCATGGAGCCGAATTTTTACCATGGCGATTTTGTGTTTATCAATAAGCTGAGCACCTCCTTCGGTACGCTGAAAAAGGGTGATATTGTTATCTGCCGCCTGAATGACGAAAAGAAAAATATCATCAAGCGTGTGATTGGTCTGCCCGGGGATGTAATTGACCTCAGAGATAATGGTGACGAGGAAGATACGATATACTCTCTGTATATCAATGGGGAGTTGGTGAAGGAGGACTATATCAAAGCGCCGATGGATACAAAGGGAAATATTGAGTACCCTTATACAGTTCCCGAAAACAGCTATTTTGTGATGGGGGACAACAGAAACGCAAGCTCCGACAGCCGCAGAAAATCGGTCGGCGCGATTCCGAAGGAGAACCTGATGGGGAAGGTTGTGTTCCGCCTGTATCCCTTCAGCTCCATTGGCTTTATCAAATAAAAACATGAGTGAAAATAGAAAGAGGTAGCTATGAACAATATTCAATGGTATCCCGGGCACATGACAAAAACCCGCAGAATGATGGAGGAAAATATTTCTCTGGTGGATATTGTCATCGAACTGGTAGATGCAAGAATTCCATACAGTAGCAAAAATCCGGATCTGGATACGCTTGCGAAGAATAAGCACCGCATTCTGCTTCTGAATAAATGCGACCTAGCGGACGAAAGGGCAACCGATATCTGGCAGGAATATTTTGAAAAGCAGGGCTTCCGCGTGATTCGCATCAATGCGCTGAAGGGCAACGGCTTGGGCGAGGTGACGGAAACGGCACGCAGCTTAATGAAGGAAAAAATTGAGAAGCTGAAAGCAAGAGGGCGTATCAATGTCCCTATCCGCAGCATGATTGTGGGTATCCCGAATGTGGGGAAATCCACGTTTATCAATAAATATGTGGGGAAGGTAACGGCGAAAACCGGGGATAAACCCGGTGTGACCCGCGGCAAGCAGTGGATAAAATTAAAAAAGGATTTTGAGCTGCTCGATACGCCGGGCATCCTCTGGCCGAAATTTGAGGACCAGCAGGTGGGGCTGAAGCTGGCGTTTACGGGGGCAATCAATGATGATATTCTTGACCCCGAAAATATGGCGCTTGCCTTTATCAATCACATGATTTCCAGAAATCCCGACTGTCTGCGGAATCGGTATCAGATTACATTCGATACGATTGAGGAGCCGCATGTAATTCTGGAAAAAATCGCGATGGCGCGCGGCTTCAAGAAAAAAGGCGATGAACCTGATTTGGAGCGCGCAGGCAAAATTCTGATGGATGAATACCGTGGCGGCAAGCTTGGCAGGCTGACATTGGAGCTGCCGGAGGATATTGATGTGATGCTGGAGCAGAAGAAGGCAAGGGCGGCGGAAAAAGCGGTTTTGGATAAGGAACGGAAAAAGGCCTACAATAATAAAAAGAAGAAATAACACAAAAACCATAGGACTGGCGGATACCAGATTCTATGGTTTTCTTTTTTAGCTGCTTTTAAAATTTCAGCTTAGACTCGTTTAGAATCTCGATGATATTGCGAAGCACCTGTGCGGTGAAGCCCCAGATGATATGCCCGTTATATTCATAGAAAAGCTGTGTGGTTTTGCTCTTGCTAAAGGGATAATTTTTGCCGCCTTCGATTTTTTCGTAGGGGAAATCGGGGGATTCTATGACCTTCCAGACGGTATCATGCCGCTCCGGCTCGGTTTTCAGAAAGAAACGCAGGGGGACGGTGAAAATTTCTGCAACCTCCTTGGGATTTGGGACTGCGGTTTTGTAAATTTCATAGGGGATATAGGCGATATAGGGCTGAATCATGCCACGATAAATCGTCAGCATGAAGTCACTTTTCCCCAGAAGGCGAATATCCTTTTGAGAGATGCCGATTTCCTCCTCGGTTTCTCTGAGAGCGGTTTCCACGAGGGTTTCGCCCTGTTCCCGATGTCCGCCGGGAAAGCAGACATCCCCCGGCTGATTTACCCCTGCGGCGCGTTTTGTCAGAATGAAATGCAGTTCTCCGCCTATCTCTGTCAGCAGAGCAAGAACGGCGAAATGGCGCAGCTTCCAAATGGGGGCTGCTTCATGCGCAGAAAAAACAGCGGTGACTTTTTTCAGACAGTTTTTATGTTCCATGGGGCTCAGTCCTTTCTTAATCTGATGCGGGTTGCTGCCATGCGGCGACGGCTGTCCTCGATATCGGCGTAATGCTTTCGGGTGGTATTGACATCGGCATGCCCCAGCACATCCGCCACTAAGTAGATATCCCCCGTTTCCTGATAGAGATTTGTACCGAAGGTACTGCGCAGCTTATGGGGGGTGATTTTTTTGATTGTAACGCCCTGTGCGTATTTTTTGACCATATTCTGCACCGTCCGCACGCCGATGCGCTTGCCCTGACTCGAAAGAAAGAGGGCATCTTCATTTTCGTCCTTGGTTAGGGCGTTCTGCCGTTCCTCTAAGTAATCCGCAAGGGTTTCCCGTACTTCTTCGCCGAAATAGAGGAAAACCTCGTTGCCGCCCTTACGGGTAACCTTGACGGCGTTATTCTGAAAATCCAGATCCTTAATATTGATACCGACACATTCGGAAACACGCATCCCCGTCCCAAGCAGGAGCGTCATCATGGCAAGGTCGCGCTTTTTTGTTTTTTCATGGAAGACCTTCTGGCGGTCGGTCAGCTTTTCGCCGCTTTCCACTGCATCCAGAAAGTTTGCCATTTCGTTCACATCCAGACGCACAATAGCTTTTTCGTGGATTTTCGGGGTATCGACCAAAGAGGCAGGGTCCGCCGATATAATTTTTTTCTTATACAGATATTTAAACAGCATCCGCACTGCGGCAAGCTTACGGGATTTCCCTTTTTCCTCGTTGTGCATTTCCTTGCCATAGGCAGGGTTTTCATAATCGGGGCGAATATAATAGGAAAGATATTCCATGAAACAGTCAATATCCTCCGAGGTGACCTCGCTCAAATGCGCTGCGGTCAAATCCTTCGGCTCGATGCCGCCGAGGGTGCGATGCTCCTCATAAAGATAGCGGAAGAAAATCCGCAGATCGTAGGCATACGCCAGACGGGTTTTAGTAGAGGTGGTCTGTGCGATGCCGCGAAAGAAGGCTTGCACAAAGGAGGGCAGCTCCCTCTGGATTTCCCGAAGACGCAGGGTTTCCTTATTTTTCAGTTCCTCACGGTAATCAGACATCAGGCTCACCTTCCTTATTCCTCATGATTCCAACCCTTTAGGGAGGAACGCTTGATGGCACCGAATACCTTTTCCTGCAAATTATCATACCGTAGGGAAAGCTCTGCCAGAAGCTCCTTGGTTTCCTGCCGCTTGGTATTTCCGTCGGCAAGACAGGGGTTTTTTACGATATGGATATCACTTTTATTGACAAAGCTGCGACATTCCCATTCCGGCACATACATCAGCGGGCGGATGGAATAGAGTTTTTTTCTGTCCAAGAAGCTAACGGGAGCGAAGCAGTTCAGGCGACCCTCATAAAGCAGAGACATAAAGAAGGTTTCCACAACATCGTCCTTATTATGCCCCAAAGCGATCTTATTGCAGCCAAGCTGTTCCGCCATATCATTCAATGCGCCCTTCCGCATTTTTGCACAGAGAGAGCAGGAATTTTTTTCTTTTCGCTCATCAAAAATGATTTTGCCGATATCGGTTTCCACAACGGTATAATGCACACCCAGCTCATTGCAGAGTGCCTGTATGCCGTCATAGCTTGCACCGGGCAGACCGAGGGAGACGGTAATTGCCTCCAGCTCAAACCGCTTGGGATAGAAGCGCTGTAAATGCTTGAGGGCGACCAGAAGACAGATGCTGTCTTTGCCGCCGGAAATGCCGACCGCGATTTTATCGCCTTCCTCTATCATGCTATAATCATCTACTGCGCGGCGCACATAGCTTAATAATTTCTGTAATTTCATGTGAATACTCCTTTGTTTCCTGCATCTATCATGCGGTATAATCTATACTTATCTTATATAGATTATAGCGGAAGGAAGGAAAAAATAAAAGAGCCGCGGAGTTTTTTTCGGAAAAAGCGGAAAGACTGTAAAGGACAAAAGAATCTTGCGCCCAAGGGCATACTTTTGTGGAAATATTCTTGAAAATATACATATAAAACTGTATAATAATTTTTATAATCTTTTTTCGACAAAATTATTAGAAATTTTTATCAATAAGAGGGGGTGATGAGTATGGCAGAGATTGATGAACAATTATATAAGGAATTGATTGATAAAATCAAAACCTACCATCCGTCCGATGATTTTTCCATGGTGGAAAAGGCATATAAGCTGGCGGTGGAAGCGCATAAGGAACAAAAGAGAAAATCAGGCGAACCATATATCATCCATCCTTTGAAGGTGGCATATATTCTGGCGGAGCTGGAGCTGGATATGGAGACCATCACGGCAGGGATTCTGCACGATATTATTGAGGATACACCTTATACCTATGAGGATATTACACACCTGTTCGGCGAGGAAATTGCTGCATTGGTGGATGGTGTGACGAAACTGGGCAAGCTTTCCTATACCACAAAGGAAGAGGCGCAGGCAGAAAACTACCGCAAGATGTTCCTTGCCATGGCAAAGGATATTCGTGTTATTTTAATCAAGCTGGCGGACAGACTGCACAATATGCGGACGTTAAACTATATGACACCCGAAAAGCAGAGGGAGAAGGCGCAGGAAACGCTGGATATTTACGCTCCTCTGGCACATCGTCTGGGTATTTCCAAAATCCGTTCCGAAATGGAGGATTTGTGCTTTAAATATCTGAATCCGGATGCGTATTTCGATTTGGCGGCAAAAATCCAGAAGAAAAAGGAAGAACGTGACCAGTTCGTGCAGAGCATGGTGCAGGAATTACAGACGAAGATGAACGAGGCCGGCATCAAGGGGAAGGTTTACGGCAGAACAAAGCACTTTTTCAGCATTTATAAGAAGATGGTGAACCAGAATAAAACCCTTGACCAGATTTATGATTTGTTCGCTATCCGTGCGCTGGTGGACAGCGTGAAGGATTGCTATGCCGTTCTGGGGATTGTGCATACGGCGTATACCCCCATGCCCGGACGGTTTAAGGATTATATTGCCATGCCAAAGCCGAATATGTATCAGTCGCTGCACAATACGCTGATTGGCCCGCATGGGCAGGTGTTTGAGGTGCAGATTCGTACCTGGGAAATGCACCGCACAAGCGAATACGGTATCGCTGCCCACTGGAAATATAAAGAGGGCAGAGCAAACGAAAAATCGAGCAAGGCGCAGAAAAGTGAGGAAGCAAAGCTGGCATGGCTGCGGCAGATTATGGAATGGCAGAAGGATATGTCCGATAATAAGGAATATCTGGATACCATTAAGCTGGATTTGAATATCTACAGCACACAGGTGTATGCCTTTACGCCGCAGGGGGATGTTATCCAGCTGACGAAGGATTCTACCCCGATTGACTTTGCCTATATGATTCATTCGGCAGTCGGCAATAAGATGGTCGGCGCGAGGGTAAATAATAAAATCGTTCCGCTGGATCATAAAATCCAGAATGGGGACATTGTAGAGATTATCACTTCACAGAATTCCAAGGGGCCGAACCGAGATTGGCTTGCCATTGTCAAAACAGCACAGGCAAGAACAAAAATCAAGCAGTGGTTCAAGAAGGAAGAGAAGGAAGAAAATATCATCCGTGGACGCGAAATGATTCTGGCAGATATCAAGAAAAAGGGATATCAGCCGCAGGATTTGCTGCGCCCGGAATGGGAAGAAATCGTTCTGGTGAAATACGATTTCAAGACATGGGATGCGCTTCTGGCTGCTGTCGGCTACGGCGGCATGAAGGAGGGGCAGGTTGTTAACCGCTTGAAGGATGAATATTTAAAGGAAAAGAGAAAGACGCAGACGGCAGAGGATGCGCTGAAGGATTTTGAAAAGACCATCGACCAGAAGCCTGTGAAAAAGCATAAAAGCAAGAGCGGCGTTGTGGTGGAAGGCATCGGGGATGTTGCGGTGCGTTTTTCCAAATGCTGTAGTCCGGTGCCTGGGGATGAAATCATCGGCTTCGTGACACGCGGCAGAGGGGTTACGATTCACCGTACCGACTGCATCAACGTGATCAATCTGAGCAACGAGGAACGCGGACGCTTGATCAATGCCGAATGGGATACGCAGTTTGCCAAGGGAGAAAGCAATACCTCTTATTTGGCGGAGCTGAAGGTTGTAGCGAATGACAGGGTTGGCTTGATTGTGGAAATCAGCCGTCAGCTGGCGGATGATGATATTTCCGTAAAGGGCTTTAATGTGAGAACCACAAAGGATATGCAGGCAATTTTGAATGTTACGATTGAAATTAAAACAAAGGAACAGCTGGAGCGCGTGGTCACACGTCTGAAAAATCTGCGTGATGTGACAGAGGTGGAGCGTGTTTCCGGTCTGGGCTGATATAGGGTTTAGGAGGAAGAAATGAGAGCAGTATTACAGAGAGTTACAGAAGCAAGTGTAACCATTGACGGACAGAAGGTTGGAGAAATCGGCAAGGGGATTATGGTGCTGTTTGGCATGCTGGGAACAGATACGGATAAAACCATTGATTACATGCTGGATAAGGTCATCAATCTGCGTATTTTTGAGGATGAAAACGGCAAGATGAATCTTTCTCTGTTGGATATTGAAGGAGAGTTGCTGATTGTGCCTAACTTCACCCTGTACGGGGATGCAAGAAAGGGCAGACGACCCGGCTACAGCAGCGGGGCAGCACCCGAAATTGCAAGCGAATTGTTCGATAAGCTGTGTGCAAAGGCAGAAGCACTGGGCATCAAGAAGGTGCAGCATGGCATTTTCCAGACAGATATGAAGGTTGCCCTTGTCAATGATGGCCCTGTGACACTGCTGCTTGACAGTGAAAAGCTGTTCTGATGCGTATGGATACGGAAACCATCAGCTATGTTCTGGAGGGACATGAGCTGCAAAACGATGTGCAGACAATGATACAGGTATTTCTGGCAAACCGCCATTATATCCGCACGGACACAGTGACAGATGCGGAGATTACCGTAAAAAGCGAGATGAAAGAGGGCATTGCTTCGGCAATGCTTTATCGCCGTGGGGAGAAGGCTTCCGCATGGTCGATGGAATATGACGAAAAAATGCTGACGGAAAAGGAACAGAAGCGCATCATCAAGCGGACGATTTATGAGCTGCTGAAGGCGGAAACGGGAATTCGCCCCCAATGGGGACTGCTGACAGGCGTGCGCCCTGCAAAGCTCATCAGCAGCCTGTTGGAGGAGGGCAAAACGGACAAGGAATGTCTTGCTTTTCTGACGGAGGATTATCTTGTGATGCCGCATAAGGCGGCACTGGCGCTCAAGGTGGCAAAGGCGGAACGAAAAATTCTGGAGGATAACCGCCCTGAGGAAATCAGCCTGTATATCGGGATTCCCTTCTGTCCAACCAGATGTCTGTACTGCTCCTTTACGGCGTATCCGCTCCATCAGTATAAAAATCGGGTGGATGAATATCTGGATGCCATGTTCAGAGAATTGGATTGGCTTGCGGCATACAGCAGAAGCTTCGTGATGAAGAATATTTATATCGGCGGCGGCACACCGACCTCCTTGGATGAGGCACAGCTGGAACGCCTGCTGCAAAAGGTGGAGGAGCTGTTCCATCCCGATGAGAGCATGGAATATACCGTTGAGGCAGGTCGCCCCGATACGATTACAAGAGAAAAGCTGCGGCTTTTAAAGGAGTACGGCGTGAACCGCATTTCCATCAATCCGCAGACGATGAACGATAAGACCTTGCGTGCGGTTGGCAGAAAGCATACGGTGGAGGATATCCGTCGGGTGTTCCGCGAGGCAAGAGAGGAAGGACATCAGAATATCAATATGGATTTGATTCTGGGTCTGCCGGGAGAGGATGCCGCAGATGTCCGCAATACCATGGAAGAAATCATGAAGCTGGCACCCGATAACGTAACGGTGCATACGCTTGCAGTCAAGCGTGCATCCCGACTCAGAGAGGAACTGGCACAGCATGACATGACAACGGCGGAAGCCTTGGAGGAAATGCTTGATATTTCCGCGGAATACGCCGAAAGAATGGGCATGGAGCCGTATTATATGTATCGCCAGAAAAATATGGTCGGCAATTTTGAAAATGTCGGCTATTGTCATCCCGGCAAGGAAGGCATCTATAATGTACAGATTATGGAGGAAAAGCAGACTATCCTTGCGGCGGGCGCAGGCGCGAGCACAAAAACGGTTGACCCCGAAACAGACCGCATTGAACGGGTGTTCAACGTAAAAAGCATCGAGGATTATATCGGTCGCATAGAGGAAATGATAGAAAGAAAGAGAACGGGCTTGCCCCAAGGAGGTAATATATGATCCAGTTAGTGAAAGGGACAAAGGATATTTACGGCGCAGAGGTGAAGGCTTGGCAGGAAATCGAAGGGAAAATGAGACGCATTTGCGAAACCTTCGGCATTGGTGAAATCCGCACGCCCGCGTTTGAATTTACAGAGCTGTTTGCCAGAGGGGTTGGCGAAACCACAGATATTGTGCAGAAGGAAATGTATACCTTTACGGATGATGGGGACAGAAGTCTGACACTTCGTCCGGAGGGAACGTCAGGTGCAGTGCGTGCGTATGTGGAGCATGGGATGCACAATCAGGCACAGCCCACAAAGCTGTATTATATTTCCCCGACCTTCCGTTGTGAAAATACACAGGCAGGCAGACAAAGACAGTTCCACCAGTTCGGCATTGAAATGCTTGGCTCCTACAGTGCGGCGCAGGATGCAGAGGTTATCTCTGTTGCAACTGCTTTACTGGAGGAATTAGGCGTAGAGGGCGTAGAGCTGCGCATGAACAGCCTTGGCTGCCCCGAATGTCGTGCAAGATACAACAAAACACTGAAGGAATTTATCGGACAGAACCTGGACAAGCTTTGCCCGACCTGCAAGGAGCGTTTCGAGAAGAACCCCCTGCGTGTGCTGGACTGCAAAGAAGAAAGCTGTCAGCAGATTGTGGCAAATGCGCCCTCTGTGCTGGATTGTCTGGATGAGGAATGTACGGCACATTTTCAGAAGGTGCAGGATATTTTGACTGCAAACGGCATTGCCTTTACCATTGATCCCAAGATTGTGCGTGGCTTGGATTATTACACCAGAACGGTTTTTGAGTTTGTATCCGATGGGCTGACTGTATGCGGCGGCGGAAGATATGATAATTTGGTTGAGGAAATCGGTGGAAAGCCTACAGGCGCAGTCGGTTTTGGTCTGGGGATTGAAAGACTGATTATGATTCTGGAAAAGCAGCATGGTGCCATTACCGAAACACCTGAGAGAGATGTTTATATCGGCTCTATGGGCGAAAAGGGACTTTTGAAAGCACAGTCTCTGACCTATGAGCTGAGAAAGGCAGGCATTCAGGCGGACTGCGATACTGTGGAACGCAGTGTAAAGGCACAGATGAAATATGCCAATAAGATTGGTGCAAAATATTCCGTTATCCTTGGTGATTCTGAACTGGAAAGCGGCAGAGTAGAGCTGAAGGATATGGCAAACAGTGAAAAGAGCGAGGTTGCTCTGGCAGATTTGCCTGCAATCCTCAAGGAAAAATGCGGAAAATAAAACAAAAACAGAATGAATACAGAGCCTTGGGAGAACCTTCTTTCAAGGCTTCCTTTTTACTTGCGGGGCGGCAGAGATTTTCATTGCCATGCAGCTTGGAAAGGTCTTGTATTTTTGGGAATAAAGTGATATGATAGCTTGATGGATTGAAGAATGTCAGAAAATTTCCTTAAAGGATAAGGAGGATACAGCATGAAGGTTGTAATCGTAGGGGACGGTAAGGTCGGCGGCACTATCGCCAGACAGCTCTCCGGTGAAGGACATGACATCATTGTAATTGATAATAATACAAGTGTTCTGAATAATGCTTCCAATACGATGGATATTATGAGTGTGGAGGGGAACGGTGCAAGCATGCTTGTCCAGAAAAGAGCAGGTGTGCCTGAGGCAGATTTGCTGATTGCGGCAACCTCCGCGGATGAGGTAAATATGCTTGCCTGCCTGCTGGGGAAAAAGCTAGGCGTGCCGCATACGATTGCCCGTGTGCGTAACCCCGAATATTATGAGCAGATTAACGAATTGAAGGAAGAGCTTGGGCTGAGCATGACGGTAAACCCCGAATTTGCGGCGGCAACGGAAATCCTGCGTCTTTTGCGCTTCCCCTCTGCTTTGAAAATCGAGGTGTTTGCGAGAGGGCGTGTGGAACTGGTAGAGGTCAAGATTCCGCCCCACAGTGTGCTGGATGGGATGCCTCTATGGGCGATTTATAAGGAGTTTCAGGTAAAGGTTCTGATCTGCGCGGTGCAGAGAGCAGGAGAGGTGCATATCCCCAACGGTAACTTTGTATTGCAGGCAGGGGATAAAATCAACCTGACCGCATCACATAGTGAGATTGAAAAATTCTTCCGTACCATCGGTCTGTTCCGTACGGGGGTAAAATCGGTCATGATTCTGGGCGGCGGCAGAATGGCGTATTATCTGGCAAAGGCACTGATTCTTTCTCATGTGCGCGTAAAGATTATCGAACTGGATTATAAGCGTTGTGAATATCTATGTGAGGCGCTGCCGGAAGCGGTTGTGATTCACGGAGATGGGACGGATAAGGAAACTCTGCAGGAGGAGGGTCTGGAAAAGACGGATGCTCTGGTCTGCCTGACGGGGATGGATGAGGAAAATATCGTAGTTGCGCTTTATGCCAAGGCGAAAAAGGTTTCCAAGGTGATTGCGAAAATCAACCGTATTTCCTTTGATGAAATTCTGGATGCGCTGGATATTGATGGCTTTATTTCGCCGAAGATGATTGCGGCAAATAATATTGTCCGTTATGTGCGCGCGATGCAGAATTCCGCAGGGAGCAGTAACGTAGAAACGCTGCATAAGCTGGTAAATGAGCAAATTGAAGCATTGGAGTTCAAGGTAAGAGAAAAATCCAGCGTAGTGGGTGTGCCGCTCAAGGATTTGAAGACGAAAAGCGAGGTTCTGGTGGCAACGATTATCCGCAATGGCAGAGTTATTATTCCGGGCGGTAATGACATGATTGAGGTGGATGACAGTGTGATTATTATTACCAGAAATAAGCATTTGACGGACTTGAAGGATATTTTGAAATAATAAATTGAAATTTGGTGAAGGGTTATGAATTTTAATATGATTGCCTATATTCTGGGCAATATCATACGAATAGAGGCTGCCCTGCTTGCAGTGCCTGCCTTTGTTTCTATATGGTATCAGGAGGCAAAGGCGGCATCGGCATTTGTCGCAACCATTATCGCCTGCCTGATGGTAGGGACGGTTCTGGTCAGCCGTGAGCCGGAAAATAAGCGGATTTATGGGCGAGAGGGCTTCGTTGTGGTTGCACTTTCGTGGATTGTGATGTCCGTTCTGGGGGCACTGCCGTTTTATCTGAGCGGCTCTATTTCGGGCTATGTAAATTGCTTTTTTGAAACGGTATCCGGCTTTACCACAACGGGCGCAAGCATTTTGCAGGAGATTGAAACTCTGCCGAAAAGTATTCAGTTCTGGCGTTGCTTTACGCATTGGATTGGCGGTATGGGGATTCTGGTATTTATGCTTGCAATTATGCCCCTTGGGGACGAGCGCACGATGTATCTGATGAAGGCGGAGGCACCCGGACCTCTGGTTTCCAAGCTGGTGCCAAAGGTAAAATCGACAGCAAAAATCCTGTATACGATTTATATTGTACTGACACTGGTGGAGATGATTTTGCTGTTTGCAGGTGGAATGCCCTTTTTTGACAGCGTGGTGCATGCCCTTTCGACAGCGGGGACAGGCGGCTTTTCTGTAAAAAATAGCAGCATTGCGGAATACAATAGTGCGTATTTTGAATATGTCATTACGGCATTTATGCTGCTGTTCGGGGTGAACTTCAACCTGTTCTATTTGATGCTGATGAAGGATTTTAAGAATGTGTGGAAAAATGAGGAGCTGCGCTGCTATATTGCCATTGTCTGCATTGCGACAGCGTTGATTACCATAGATATTTCTCGGTATTATTCGACAGTGGAGGGTGCCTTCCGCCATGCTTTCTTCCAAGTGGCGGCAATTATGAGTACAACGGGCTTTGTAACGGCAAACTTCGACCTCTGGCCTGAGTTTTCTAAGACACTTCTGTATTGCCTGCTAATTCTTGGGGCATGCGGCGGTTCAACCGCGGGCGGTATTAAGGTTTCGCGTTTTGTAATCCTTCTGAAAATGATTAGGCGGGAGATCAGCCATATTGTGCACCCGCGCTCTGTTAACCTGATTAAACTGGACGGCTATAAGGTGGATGAGGATTCTATTCGCAGCGTGACAGGGTTTATTATTCTGTATGTGCTCATTTTGCTGGGGTCGTTCATGCTGGTTTCGCTGGATAATTTCGACTTTATTACGAATGTGACTGCGGTTACAACATGCCTGAGTAATGTCGGACCGGGACTTGCTATGGCAGGGCCTGTTGAAAACCTTTCCTTCTTCTCCGGCTTCGCAAAGATTGTGCTTTGCTTGGATATGCTGCTGGGGAGACTGGAAATTTTCCCGATTATTATGCTTTTCGCTCCATCCATCTGGAGAAAGAGCTACATGTAACAACGCAGAGCCAAGCATCTGCAAAAAAAGAACAGCTTACATGCTTGCATGATAGGCTGTTCTTTTTATTGCAGATATTTGGCGAGCGCCACAACGAAAAAATACGAAGTATTTTTGAGATGGGCTCTGCGTTGTTGCATGTGGGTGCCCTGATTTCGATTTTACAGAAAAAGCAGCCTGTTTGGGCTGCTTTTTCTGTAAAGGGGAGGGTATATTACTATGATAAACCAAATATAGGTAGTTGTCTGTTTTTTTCTTTCAATATTTTTCTTCCAATAGGGGAAGGGGTGCCTGCAGCCTTTCGGGGAAGGGGACTGCAGGCGGAAGTAAAAGGGGGCGTCCTTTCGACTTCTTTTGTAGTATACTGTAAAAATATGGACAAAGTGTGAATAGAAACTTAAGGCTTTGTTAAAATATGCGAATGTTTTCTTTATTGGGGTGCCCTTTATCCGCTGCGCAGAGAGCTTTGCTCTGATTGCTGCTGTATATATGAGCCAATAGTTCGGATTTATGAATAAAAGTTGTAAATAAAATATCAGCGTGCTATGATAATTTGAGAGATATCTATGAAACAGGATTCGATACAGACGGGCTTATGCAATGAGGAGAAAAACATGGCAGATAGTGGAAGGATTGAAAAAAAGAAAGACCGGCAGACAAATCAGGCGGATATGGGACAGAAACGCAGATCACATCGTATGAATATCACGGCACTTCTGATTTTTCTGTTTTTATTTATTGGCTGCTCTCTTTTGCAGTACGCGAACAACGGGCAAAATGCACAGAAGTCCTGCGGGCTGATGCTGGATCAAATGAAGGAACTGATTACGGAAAATGAAAGGAGCTTTCAGCAGCTGGAGGATACGCTGAAGGATGAATATACTATTCGGGCGAATATCGCGGCGGATTATATTACACAGGGCTGGGAGGATTACAAGGAGGCAGATGATTTTGCTGCGCTGGCGAAGCTGTTAGGGGTGGACGAGGTGCATGTGTTTGATGAAAAGGGTAAAATTATCAACGGATCTGTCCCCAAATATTATGGCTTTACAATGGATTCAGGGGAACAGATCGGTTTTTTTAAGCCTATGCTTTCTGACCACACGCTTTCCCTTTGCCAGGATGTAACGCCGAATACGGCAGAGGGCAAGCCTATGATGTATGCGATGGTCTGGGCAGAAAATGACAATGCACTGGTGCAGATTGGCGTAACGCCGGACAGATTGCTGGAATGGATGCAGAGCAGCGATATCAGCAAGATTGTGGGGCGGTTGCCGCTGGTTGAAGGTATGTCGATTTATGTTGTGGAGAATGCGACAGGAACGGTGATTGCCGCAACGAATGATGATATACTGGGGTATGAGATTTTTCCTGAAGACAGAATACAGGATTCTCTGGAGGAAGGAAAACGCTATCAGAAAACGGTTTCGTTCCATAACAGCAGCCGTTATGTTGTCTATGAAAAAATGGGGGAATATGATATTCTCGTTTCTTATAAAATTCGTGCCGCGAATAAAACCTTACCGCTTTCTATGGCAGAATTTGCGCTCATTCTGATTGCGGCACTCCTGCTGCTCACGCGAGTGACAAGAAGCTACATCAATTATCTGGAGCGGCAGGGGCGTGAGCTGCGTACCTCCAATATGGCAAAGACGGATTTTCTACGCCGCATGAGCCATGATATCCGCACGCCGCTGAATGGGATTCGGGGCGTGACTGCGATTGCCGAGTATTATGCGGATGACATGGAAAAGCAGGCGGAGTGCCGCCATAAGGTAATGCAGGCATCCGGCTTTCTGATGGAGCTGGTTAATAATGTGCTGAATATGAATAAGCTGGAATCCGGTGAAATGAAACCGGAAAATAAGCCGTTTGATTTGATTGAGCTTTTGACAGAAACAGCGAGTATCGTTGAGATGCAGGGGCAGGAATATGCCATCCATTTTCAGATGCAGATGGGGAAGCATAAATATCGTCATTTGATTGGCAGTCCGCTTTATCTGAAACAGGTTTTGCAGAATATCGGCGGCAATGCGGTGAAATATAACCGCGCAGGCGGAGCGGTCACGTTTGCTTCTGAGGATGTTGCGTATTCCGATGGGCGCGCGGTGATAAAATTCACCTGTACGGATACGGGGCGCGGCATGAGCAGGGAATTTCTCGTGCATGCCTTTGAACCGTTTTCGCAGGAAAATACGGACGCACGGACAACCTTTACCGGTACGGGGCTTGGACTTGCCATCACGAAGCAGATGGTAGAGCTGATGGAGGGCACGATTTCGCTGAAAAGTGAGCAGAATGTCGGCACAACGATTTCTGTGACGATTCCATTCCGGATAGATGTTGATTATACGGAGCCGCAAGAGGACGCAAAGCCTGCCGATGCTGCTTCTCTGGAGGGCGTGCATGTGCTGCTGGTGGAGGATAACGAGTTAAATATGGAGATTGCGGAGTTCCTGTTGAAAAAGGCAGGAATCACTGTAACAACGGCATATAACGGACAGGAGGCTGTGGATGTATTCCGTACGAAGGCGGCGGGCACCTTTGATGTCATCCTGATGGATGTGATGATGCCTGTGATGGATGGGCTGACGGCAGCAAGGGAAATCCATGCAACGAACCGTGTGGATGCGGCGGAGATTCCCATTTTTGCCATGACGGCAAACGCATTTTATGACGATGTGAGACAAAGCAGAGAGGCAGGTATGGTGGAGCACCTTTCCAAGCCCATACAGGAGCAGGAGCTGCTGGATGCCATCCGTCGGCATGTGAAACGGTGAGTGCTTATAAGAGAAAAAAGGGAAATTCCTTAACAGAAGGAGTTTCCCTTTTTGGTTATTACCAACAGCAAACCGCCCGAATCGGGGCGATAACCTCGGTTCGGGCGGTTCGGCATTTTCATATTGATGCTCTATCCGTTAGCATTTTAGCGGGTATAAAAGCATCCATTCATTACATGCTGCGAGCGCGGTACAGGAAGGTTACAATCTGCGCACGGGTACAAATGCCGTCCGGCATGAAGGAATTATCACCTGTGCCGGCGGTGATTCGCCCGGTCAACCGCTTTCTCATAGTAGCTGCCCTCCGGCACATCCATGAATGCGTCGGGCGCGGCTCCACAGGCGGCAGCGGTGGCGGCGGCGTAACAAAATATGCCGTAGCCGTTTCTCCCGCAGATAACGGCAAGGTTACACCCGATAAGACAAGCGCGGCAAAGGGCAGCGTTGTAACCATTACAGCAATGGCAAACGATGGCTATGCGCTTGATACAATCAAGGCAACCGATAAGGCAGGCAAGGAAATCAAGCTGACCGATAAGGGCGATGGCAAATATACCTTTACCATGCCTGCATCTAAGGTGGAAGTAAAGGCTGCATTTAAGCAGACTGCATCCAAACCCGATAAGCCCGCTGAGGAAATGAAGACAGTCGTAGTAATGCAGATTGGCAGCAAGACGATGTTCGTAAACGGTAAGGCTTACGAAAAGGACGCTGCACCTGTTATCATGAACGACAGAACTCTGGTTCCGATTCGATTTGTAACGGAATCTCTGGGCGGCACGGTTGCTTGGAACGCAGAAACAAAAGAAGTTACTCTCGTGATTGACGGTAAGGAAATTAAGATGACAATCGGCAAGACGATTGAAAAATACGGCGTTGCTCCCGTTATCATCGATAGCCGTACCTTCGTTCCTGTTCGCTTCGTGGCAGATGAGCTTGGCGCAACAACCGCTTGGAACGCTGAAACGAAAACAGTAACCATTACGAAAGCAGTAACCCCTATGAAAACAGAAAAATAAATAGGAACAAAACGAATAACCAGTAGGTTGGGCGTTCATCGGAAACGGTGAACGCCTTTTTTGGTAATAAGCAAATAAAAAAGCCAGCAGTCGAAAATCAACTACTGGCTTATTTCTACGGAGATGGTGGGATTTGAACCCACGCACGGGTTTGCGCCCGCCTGCCGGTTTTCGAGACCAGTCCCTTCAGCCACTTGGGTACATCTCCAAAGGTTATCTTAAACAGTATAGCAGAAGAAGGAAGAAAATGCAACGTCTGTATACAGAGAAGTGTTCTTTGATTGAAAAAGCGCGGCGCGCATGATATCATTTGAAGAATGAGAGGAGGAGAAAACGCATGGAATCCATCGGTTTATATATTCATATCCCTTTTTGCAGACAAAAGTGCCTTTACTGTGATTTTCCCTCGTGGGCAGGAAGGGAAGGGCAGATGCAGATGTATGTAGATGCGCTGACGGCAGAAATCCGAGCGCAGGGCAAGCGGTATGAAAATCGCGAGGTTGTTTCGGTATTTTTTGGCGGCGGAACGCCAACAGCACTGGAAATTCCTATGCTGGCACAGCTGATGCAGGCGATTAGGGAAAGCTTTCGGGTTACGGCAGATGCAGAGCTGACGACAGAGGCGAACCCGGGAACGCTGAGCTATGAAATGGCGGCGGCGTTGAAGAAAATGGGCTTTAACCGCCTGAGCATGGGCGTGCAGGCATGGCAAAATTCCATTCTGCACAGGCTGGGCAGAATCCACACGATAGAGGAATTTCTGGAAAATTATCATGCGGTGCGGCAGGCAGGCTTTGAGAATGTGAATGTAGATTTGATGTTTGCATTGCCGGGGCAAAGCATGGCACAATGGCAGGAAACAGTGCGGCAGATTGCGGCATTGAAGCCGGAGCATATTTCCGCTTACAGCCTGATTATAGAGGAAGGTACGCCGTTTTATGAAAGCTACCGCGCCGGAAAGCTGGAATTGGTATCGGAGGAGATGGACAGAGAAATGTACCACTGGACAGTGGACACCCTTGCGGAGTGGGGGTATGGACAGTATGAAATTTCCAATTTCGCAAAGGTGGGCAGACAGAGCCGCCACAATCGCATTTACTGGCAGGCGGAGGAATACCTTGGGATGGGCTTGGGCGCACATTCTTATATGGATGGAAAGCGCTTTCACAACAGCTATGATTTGCAAAAATATATTTCTGCGAAAGGAGATACTTCCTTATTAAGAGAGGATACAGAGTTGATTACAGAAACGGATGCATTGGCGGAATTTATGTTTCTGGGGCTGCGGCTGACGGAGGGCGTTTCGTTTGTGCGATTCCGACAGCGATTCGGGAAGGAAATGGACACCGTTTATGGGAAGGAATTACAGGAGCTGGCAGAGCTGGGGCTGCTTTTGCGCGACGAAAGCGGTGTGCGGCTGAGCAGAAGGGGGATTGATGTGAGCAATGCGGTGTTTGAGCGGTTCCTTTTATGAAAGAATATGAATGAATTGTAAACATTTTCAAAAATCATAAAAATTTTTAGATTAGCACTTGACATCTTCGGTGGCTAGTGCTATCTTTATATACAGAAGTTAGCACTCAAGTTAAACGAGTGCTAATAAAAGAAAAAGGAGGCGACGGTATGGCATTAAGTGACAGAAAGATACAGATTTTGCAGGCCATTATCAATGATTACATTGAAACGGCGGAGCCCGTCGGTTCCAGAACCATTGCAAAGAAATATAACTTAGGTATCAGCTCTGCAACGATTCGGAATGAAATGAGCGATCTGGAGGAAATGGGGCTGATTTTACAGCCGCACGCATCCAGCGGCAGAATTCCTTCCGATATGGGCTACAGGCTCTATGTAGACCATCTGATGCAGCAGAAGGAGCTGAAGCCGGAGGAAAAGAAATATCTGCAAAGTGTGGTCGCGCGAGATATCAATCAGATTGACTATCTGATGGAGGAATCCGCAAAGGCTTTGTCCCTGCTGACAAATTACACGACCTTTGTTTCGGAGCCTGTCGGGCAGAGAACGAGAATCAAACAGATTCGCCTGCTCCCGTTTGACAGCAGCTCCGTGCTGCTCATCATTGCAACGGGTGACAACTTCATTAAGAACCATGTCATCAAGATGGACAGCGCACCAACGGAGGAAAAAATCTTCTATATGGGCTGTTGCCTGAACAATGTGCTGCAGGGCTGCGCGCTGAATGAAATCGATGGCGTGGTGGTCAGCAAGTTGCAGGCAGAGCTGAAGGAGTATCAGGAATTATTGCAGCCGATTCTCAAAGCAATTGAAATTACGATGCGGTCGGCGGAAAAGGTACAGGTTCACATGAGCGGTGCCAAGAATATGCTGGCGTTCCCCGAATTTTCGGATATCCAGAAAGCAAAATCTCTGATTCAGACCTTGGAGGAAAAGGATCAGCTGGTAACAATGCTGAAGGAAAGCTCCGGCAATGATATCCAGATTATGATCGGCAGTGAGAACAGCGTGCAGGGCATGCAGGATTGCAGTGTAATCACAGCGACGTATAAAATGGGGGATAATACAAGAGGTACCATTGGCATTGTTGGCCCAACCCGAATGGATTATTCACAGGTTATTTCCGTATTGAATGGAATGGTGCAGAGCATTGAAAAAGTATTGCGGAATCTATCCGATGGGAACCATAAAAATACTTAGAAATGAGGGAACAACGTGGAAGAAATGAAAAAAGACGAAGCTCTGGAGGAACAGCAGACGACGGCAGAAGCAGCAGAAGCTACGGAAGCTGAGGCAGTTCAGGCGGAAGAGATTCCGGATGCTGTGGATGAAACGGCAGAAAAAATCGCGAAGCTGGAACAGCAGGCTGCGGATAATCTGGACAAATATCAAAGAACACTGGCGGAATTTGATAACTTCCGCAAGCGTACAATAAAAGAAAAAGCCGTGATGTATGATGACGGCGTAAGAAGTACCATTGAAAAGCTTCTGACAGTTATCGACAATCTGGAACGTGCCGTTGCGGTACAGGAAGGAAAGGTCGATGCGGACGATGCTTTCTTCAAGGGCGTGAAAATGACTCTGGTGCAGTTCCGGGAAATCCTGCACAGCATGGGCGTGGAGGAAATCAAGGCACTGGGCGAGAAATTCGACCCCAACCTGCACGCGGCAGTTGCGCATGAGGATGACGAAAGCTATGGTGAAAACGAAGTCATTCTGGAAATGCTGAAGGGCTATAAGTATAAAGATAAGGTGATTCGCCACAGTATGGTTAAGGTGGCAAACTGAGTACAAAATAAAAATGAACAATGTTCTTTTAGGAGGAATTGATTATGGGAAAAATTATTGGTATTGACTTAGGTACAACAAACTCTTGTGTAGCAGTAATGGAAGGCGGTCAGCCTGTTGTTATCGTAAACAGCGACGGTGCAAGAACGACACCCTCTGTTGTCGGCTTTGCAAAAAACGGCGAAAGACTGATTGGTGAAACAGCAAAACGTCAGGCAATTACAAATCCTGACAACACTATTTCTTCCATCAAGAGCCACATGGGCGAAAATTATAAGGTAAACATTGAAGGCAAGGCATATTCTCCTCAGGAAATCTCTGCTATGATTCTGCAGAAGCTGAAAGCAGACGCAGAGGCTTATCTGGGCGAAACCGTAACAGAGGCAGTTATCACTGTTCCTGCTTACTTCAATGACTCTCAGAGACAGGCAACAAAGGATGCCGGCAAAATTGCAGGTCTGGATGTAAAGCGTATCATCAACGAACCCACATCCGCAGCACTGGCATACGGTCTGGATAACGAAAACGAACAGAAAATCATGGTTTATGACCTGGGCGGCGGTACCTTCGACGTTTCCATCATCGAAATCGGTGACGGTGTTATCGAGGTTCTGGCTACAAATGGTAACACACATCTGGGTGGCGATGATTTCGACCAGAGAGTGATTAACTTCCTGGTAGATGAATTCAAGAAAACAGAAGGCATGGATTTGTCTAAGGATAAAATGGCAATGCAGAGACTGAAAGAAGCAGCAGAAAAGGCGAAAAAGGAGCTGTCCACAGTAACCTCCACAAACATCAACCTGCCTTTCATCACAATGAATCAGGATGGCCCGAAGCATCTGGATATCACACTGACAAGAGCAAAATTTGACGAACTGACACATGACCTGGTAGAAAGCACCATGGGCCCCGTAAAACAGGCGCTGGCTGATGCAGGCCTGTCCACAGGCGAAATCGATAAGGTTCTGCTGGTTGGCGGTTCCACAAGAATTCCCGCCGTACAGGATGCAGTAAAGAAATACACAGGCAAGGAGCCCTTTAAGGGCATTAACCCCGATGAATGTGTTGCAGTCGGTGCAGCAATTCAGGGTGGTAAGATGGCAGGCGATGAGGGCGCAGGCTCTATCCTGCTGCTGGATGTAACGCCTCTGTCTCTGGGTATTGAAACTCTGGGCGGCGTTGCAACAAAGCTGATTGACAGAAACACAACCATCCCCACAAATAAAAAACAGATCTTCTCTACCGCAGAGGATAACCAGACAGCTGTTGATATCCATGTTGTACAGGGGGAAAGACCTCTGGCAAAGGATAACAAGACACTGGGTCAGTTCAAGCTGGACGGTATCGCTCCCGCAAGAAGAGGTGTGCCTCAGATTGAAGTAACCTTCGATATCGATGCAAACGGTATTGTAAACGTATCTGCTAAGGATTTGGGTACAGGCAAGGAACAGAAAATCACAATCACAGCAGGCTCTAACCTGAGTGAGGATGAAATCGATAAGGCTGTCAAAGAGGCAGAGCAGTTCGCAGAAGCCGACAGAAAGAGAAAAGAAGCAATCGATGCGAAAAACGAAGCAGACTCTCTGATTTTCCAGACAGAAAAGGCAATCGAAGAGCTGGGCGATAAGCTGGACGGTGCTGATAAATCCACAGTAGAAGCAGAGCTGACAAAGCTGAAAGATACGGTAAAGGATTTGGCACCCGAAACAATGACAGATACAGATACAGAAAATGTAAAGGCTGCAACAGAAAGCCTGAAGCAGGAATTCTACAAGCTTTCCGAAAAGCTGTATCAGCAGGCACAGGCTGCACAGGGCGAAGCTGCACAGGGCGGCGACTCCGATGTAGTAGACGGTGACGGGAAAGAAATCTAATTGACAGAAATAAACAAAAAGCAAGGGTGCCTACCGACAGGGCAGGGCATCCTGCTTTGCTGTTAAGATAGCATAGGGGAAGATCCCCGGCAAGGTGGTGAGTGAGTTGGCAAATAAAAGAGATTATTATGAGGTACTGGGCGTAAAGAAGGATGCCACAGATGCGGAGCTGAAAAAGGCTTACCGTAAGATGGCAGTAAAATACCATCCTGACCAGAATCCCGGGGATAAAGATGCAGAAGAAAAATTCAAGGAAGTCAACGAAGCGTATGAGGTTCTGAGCGACAGCCAGAAGCGTGCGCAGTATGACCAGTTCGGTCATGCGGCCTTTGAACAGGGCGGCATGGGCGGCGGTGGCGGCTTCTATAGCGGCCAAGGCTTTGATATGGGCGATTTGGGCGATATCTTCGGCAGTATGTTCGGCTTCGGCGGCTTTGGCGGCGGCGGAGCGAAAAGAAACGGCCCCAGACGCGGGAAGGATGTAAACGTAAGCATCCAGCTGACCTTTGAGGAGGCAGTTTTTGGCTGCAAAAAAGAAATTTCCATTGCAATTTATGATGAATGTGAAACCTGCCATGGTACAGGCGCGAAGGCAGGTAGTCATCCCGAAAGCTGCCCGACCTGTCACGGGACAGGGCAGGAGAGAGTGATGCAGCAGTCCATGTTTGGCTCTGTAACCTCCGTAAGAACCTGTTCCAAGTGCGGCGGTACGGGTAAGGTTGTGAAGGACCCCTGCAATACCTGCCATGGCAGCGGCAAGGTGCGTAAAACAAAGAAATACGAGGTTAACGTACCAAAGGGTATTGATAACGGGCAGACCATTCGTCTGGCAGGCAAGGGCGAAATCGGTGAAAACGGCGGCGGCTACGGCGATTTGCTCGTAACGGTTTATGTACAGCCGAACCGTGTATTTGTGCGTAAGGGTTATGATATTTATTGTGATGTACCCATTACCTTCGTGCAGGCGGCACTGGGCGGTGAAATCACGATTAAGACCATTGATGGTGAGGAGAAATATACCGTCAAACCCGGTACACAGCCCGATACAGTCGTAACCCTGCGTGGCGTGGGTGTGCCGAATCTGAGAAATCCTAAGGTAAGAGGGAATCAGATTGTAACATTGAAGGTAAAAATCCCTACAGATATGAGCGAAAGACAGAAGGATTTGCTGCGTCAGTTCTATGGGGAGGCACCTAAGGCAGCGACAGAAGCAGAGGCTCCTAAGGAGGAGAAAAAATCCTTTTCCAAAAAAATGAAGGACTTCTTTAAAGAAGATTAAGAGAAAAGCAATCAAACAGTTCCCCTGTTCCGAAAAAGGAATAGGGGGCTTTTTTGTGCAGAGTTGCGGTGGTTTGTGGTTGTAATTCGCTTTTCAAAGTGATATGATAATACGATAACCTGATGAAAAAAGAAGATGAAAAAATTGGGGGAAGTGGGTATGACAGGGCTTTTGTTAAGGCTTTTTGTAAAAAATTATACGGATGCGGAGAATACGCAGGTGCGTACTGATGTAGGCAAGCTGGCAGGCGTGGTCGGCATTTTCTGCAATGGGCTTCTGTTTTTCGGCAAGCTTGTGGCAGGGCTTCTGTCCGGCTCGGTTGCGATTGTTGCCGATGCGGTGAATAACCTTTCGGATGCATCCTCCTCTGTGGTGACGCTCCTTGGCTTTCGTCTGGCACAGCAGCCTGCGGACGCAGACCATCCCTATGGACACGCCAGATATGAATATCTTTCGGGGCTGATGGTGGCAGTGCTGATTCTGGTTATCGGCGTGGAGCTGGTGAAATCCTCCGTGGAAAAGATCATTCATCCGGAGGCAGTGGATTTCTCTGCGCTGACAGTTGTCATTCTGGTTGGCTCTATTTTGGTAAAGCTGTGGATGTCCTTCTTTTTCGGTAGCCTGGGGAAACGGATTCACTCTCTTACCCTGGAGGCAACCGCGGTGGATAGCCGCAATGACGTAATTACAACGGCGGCGGTTCTGCTGGGGTGTTTCGTGGGATTTCTGTTTCGCATTAAGATTGACGGTTACATTGGTCTGCTGGTTGCGGTGTTCATTCTCCATTCGGGTGTGAATATCGTAAAAGAAACGATTTCTCCGCTGCTTGGGGAACAGGCGCAGCCGGATTTAATTGAGAAAATCAAGGAACTGGTGACAGCACCGGACGAAATTCTGGGTGTGCATGATTTGCTGATTCATGATTATGGCCCGGGGAAATGCTTTGCTTCGATTCATGCAGAGGTCAATGCGGATTTGTACTCTCTGGAGGGGCACGACATCATTGATGAGTTAGAAAGCAGGGCTTTGCGGGAGTTGAATGTCCATTTGGTGATTCATTATGATCCCATTTTGGTGAATGATGCGGAATGGAATGAAATGCGGCAGGTGACACAGGAGATTATCTATGAAATTGACCCTGCCGTGACGATGCACTGCTTCCGCATCGTCGGCGGCAAGGAACAGAAAAATCTGGTGTTCGACCTGATGGTGCCTTATGAAGCGAAACGCCCGAATGAGGAATTGAAGCAGGAAATTGATCGGAAGCTTCGGGAAAGAAATATAAAATATGGAACCGTCATTCGGTTTGATGGGAAGGAATAAGAAAAAAAGATGATAGGATGTGAAAATCTTATCGTCTTTCTTGTTATAGTTTGCCTTCTTTTTGCAGATATGCCAGAAAGCCCTCCAGACCCTCCATAATGTCATGATATGTGATATCAAAATCACCGGTATACCAAGGGTCGGCAATATCTCTGGGGCGACTGCTGAAATCCAACAGACGATAAACCTTATGGTCGGGGTCCTCCTTGATCTGCCGCATTAAATTGGGAATGTTGTACCGCTCCGCAACCAGAAGATAGTCATAGGCGGCATAATCCTCCTTCGTTACCTGCCTTGCGTGGTGCATATTGCAGGAAATGCCGACAGATGCCAACTTGCGTTTTGCCGGGGGATAGACTCCGTTGCCGATTTCCTCGCGACTCGTTGCGGCGGATGCAATATGGAATTGAGCGGAAAGTCCGCGTTTTTCTACCATGTCGCGGAAAAGATATTCCGCCATGGGGGAACGGCAGATGTTGCCGTGGCAGATAAATAATACTTTAATCATCTTTTTATATCTCCATTTAAGTCTTGTATTTCTTCTCAAACGCTTGATATTTCAGGGTTTTCCGACTTTTGAGTTTTCCTTTCTTTTCAAGGTATCTTCTCAAATCTTCTCGTATTTTCTTGTGTTTTTCCCTGCAATCTTGGTAAATCCGTTGGTAAAGCAAGCGTCCTTACCAACGGGCTTTTTTAACTATTCGCTATCCGATATACTTCTTCCTTTGCATCATCAAAATTCACATGGGTGTAAGTGTTCAAGGTTACACTGATGTCTGCGTGACCCATGATATACTGCAAGGTTTTCGGATTCATCCCGGATTTTGCCATATTAGAGCAAAAGGTGTGCCTGCATACATGAGGGGTAACTTTCGGCATCTGGATACGGTAAATCCTGTTGTATTTCTGAATGATATGCTCCAGATACTTTTCCCAGTGAAGGGCAACCATCGGCATATCGTTTTTATCCAGAAACAAAAATCCTGCATATCCTTCCACCATCGGTTCAACTTTTGGTGTCTTGCGGTTGGCAATGATTCTGCGAAAACACGCTGCGACAGCTTCCGTCATCGGCACATAGCGGATGCCTTTGTCAGTTTTTGGTTCTTCAATTACATACTGCATCTGTGCAGTACGCTGTAACTGATGGTCTACCTTGATACGCATTTCTCCAAACTCGATTTCTGAAACCGTCAGTCCACAGAACTCTGAGATACGAAGCCCTGTGTGAAAAAGAATATAGATTGCATCATAGTATCTGCTAAAATGTTTATCTTCCTGAATAAACTTTAGCAAATCTCTCTGCTGCTTTCGGGTAATCGCTTCTCTGGTAACAGAATCATTGACAATGACGGATGCAAGCTCAAATTCAAATGGATTTTTACGAAGCAAATCATCGTCTACCGCCATCTGAAATGCTGGTCTGAGGACTCCCCGGATAGAATGAATGGAACTGTATCCCCGCCCATCAATTTGTTGGAGCTTAATCAACCATGCCTTGGCGTCTGACAAACGCACCTTATCAATTCGCAGATTCCCAAAACTCTCTTTTTTCAGCATATTGATGACCGTTTTATATCCGGCAACCGTATTGTGACGAACTCCTGTTTTCAATGAAACATACTTTTCTACCAGTTCCAAAACAGTATAGTTGCCACCGTTGGTTACGATACGGTCAAACAAATCCGCTTCAATCTGTTTTTCTTTCTCACGCAGGGAAGGCTCCCGCTTCTTCCCCTTTGGCATTGGGTCATTCTTGTCTAAACGCCAGCTGTATACATTTTTCTCTTTTCCGTCCTCATCAATATAGCGGAACCGATACCTCCCATCTTTACGCTGGTACTCGCCCTCTCGCAAAATCCGATTACGGTTATCTCGTCTTTTCTCACTCATCGTGAACTCTCCTTTCAAAAAAAGAGAGCCAGACTTGCACTCTTATCATAGCACAAATCCAGCTCTCCGCATAGTTATATCATGTGAAATCGGTAAATCTGTCAGCTCTGTTTACACAGCAGTAGCCTGATCCAGATACCTCTCAAATTTCTCACGCTTAATGAGGGCACGATTGCCGTTCATCACATAAAAATCCTCATTGGGATGTGTGTCAATAAGCGTTCTCAATTTTCCTTCGCCGATATGATAATATCTGGCTGCTTCCTCAATGGTAAGCGTATATCTACGCCACACCGGAATATCCGAGTAATTTTTTCCTTCAATATTCAGCTTATTATTCGCCATAGGCAGTTATCCTCCATACATGAAAATAGCCAGATAGAGGGTGTCGGCAACGAAGTCCGGCAACGGGCTTCAAAAGACCTTGCAAACAATCTCAATCTGGCGATGGTTACTATTTATACTTTTCTTTTATTTTTCTGTTGTTTTGGTTGTTATAAGGGAGAAAAGCCCGGAAATAAGGGGTTTTCCCCGGCAACCGGCTCGGCAACGGGATAGCAACAGGGGGTGCAACGGGCGGTCATTTTCAGAATGGAAGCTCCATCTGTTCTGTGACCTCCACAAAACCA
>NZ_WQPP01000060.1:8879-230759 GCF_018785345.1 Clostridium sp. MCC345 | reverse complement strand
GTTGCCGGGTTTTCACGCTCCCAGCCCTTTTGTCTGCCATATTCGGAAAACATTCTTGGGTTCGGGAAGTACCGCCAGCCGGTAATGCACTGGTTCATAATCTCGTTGATTTCCCGGATTTCCCATTGCTTCGGCTCGTCAAAGGTGTGGTTCAAGGCTTCCTTGTAAAGCTGCTTGGAACAGACCATGCTCCCGGTGTACTTATCAAGATACGCCTGTATCATTCCGGCTTTGGTGTCCTCCGGCATAAAATCCCGCTGGTGTTCTTTGAGATACCGCTGCATGGTGGGGCTGAAAGCCAGCTTGAACCTGCCGCTTCGGTAAATCTCCATAGCTTCTGCCCACATCTGCTCGATATAGGCTCTGGAAGCGGCTTCGTCCTCCAAAATGTGAACCTCCGCCTGCTCCGGGTACACCATGACCGGGATAAAGCGGCGGTTGCCGGAACGGTCAAGGGGCAGGAAGTCAAGGGCATTGGAAGTGCCGCCAAACACGCACTGACGGAGACGGTCTGCCGGGTGGGTTTCATAGGGTATCTTGTAAACCTCTTTCTGCCGGCTTAAAAACGACTTGATTTCCTCAATGCTCTTGGCGTTGGCGGTTGCCATCATTTCCGACATTTCAATAATCCAATGACCTTGCAGCTTGCGGTACACATTGTCATCGTCCAGCTTCCGCAAATCATCGGAGAACCACTCGTCCCGGACTGCCAGCAGACGGAAGAAAGTGGACTTGCCAGCCCCCTGACCGCCTACCAGACAGAGCATGATTTCAAACTTGCACCCCGGCTGAAAGGCTCGTGAGATAGCGCCCATCAGAAACAGCTTCAACGCTTCATAGGTGTAATCATCTGCGTCAGCCCCCAGAAAGTGCCGCAGGCAGAAGCGGATTCGTTCCTTTCCGTCCCACACAAGGGAACTTAAATAATCCCGGATGGGATGATACTTGTTTTCATTCGCCACAATTCCGATGGCGTTATCAATCTTTTTCTCATTGGTAAGCCCGTAGGTTTCTTCCAGATAGAGAAGCAGATACTTCATGTCCGTATCGTTTAAGGCGGTGCTTTCCCTGTGGAAGCCGATGGGCTTTATGATGTCCTTGCGGTCGGTCAGGATGTTGTATGCGATAGCTCCGGAAAGCAGCGGATCACGCTGGAATACGGTCAGGCAGTTCCGTATGCTCTGACGGACACCGCCTTTCTCGGTGGTTTCCAGCCCCGCCTTGATTTCCTCAACGCTCTGGGGCGGCTGCATGGCGTTCATGGTGTTTTTTAGTTCCTGCTGCGTCTGTGGCGGCAAGCTCTGCCATTCGCTGTTCAAGCTGTATCACATCCTTTCCGTAGTCCGTAATCAAAGCCGCTTTTTCCTCTGTTTCCCCGAACAGCAGCACATCCAGCTGATATTCCACATGGGCTTGCTTCTGTAAGGCTTCCACAAACCGGGGATGAAAGGCTTCCTCCGGGGAGTGTGGGGCGTAGTCCGTTCTCCATGCCATAAGCAAGTGGAGATAATCGGCAAGAATACGGAAGCAGCGGTTCTTTGCTTCCTGAAACTGTTCCTCCGGGGATTTCTGCCGGGGCTTGGGCTTTTTTACCTTTCCCGGCGGCTTCCAGTCCTCATAAGAAAGCCCGAAGTCATTTGCCAGTTGTACGGCGGCTTCTTTCTTTCCCAGCCCATACAGGGCGGCGACAAAATCAATCACATCCCCATCCGCACCGCAGCCGAAGCAGTGGTAACGCCGATCCAGCTTCATGCTTGGGGTTTTATCATTATGGAACGGGCAGCAAGCCATCCCGTTCCGACCTACATGGATTCCATAATGCTCCGCAGCCTGTCTTGTTGTGACGGACTGCTTCACAGCTTCAAATACATTCAAATCTATCCCTCCTTGAAAAAAAGAAAAGCACCTGACATTCTCTGATTGAAAATGGCAAGTGCCTGTTAAAGTTCCATATCCTGTTGTCTGTGTTTCGTCTGTGCCTGGGCTGTTCTTTGTGCTTTTTTCTCGTCTGCCTTATCCTGCAAGACTTCTTTGATGGGCTGCTTCTTGGGCGGCTCTTTGCTTTCCTCTGTGCCGGGTGTGGCTTTCCGTACCCAGTAGCGGATGTCCCGCAGCTTCTTCAAATCCTCCTGTACCTCGGTCAGTGGTACTTTCAGCTCTGCGATTTCGCTGAGAAGCGTTTCCTGCTCCTGTTGCAACTCATTTTTCGTTTTATCCTTATCGTCCGGGTGCTTGGCAAGGTAGTCAACGGCTTTCTCATACCGGGCAACCTCCGGGTGTTCCTGTTTGAATTTCTCCTTTGTTTTCTTAAAAAATATCTTCTGGTACTTCTCATAGACAGCCTTACATTCCTTGCAGTCTGTCCGGCTGGCAAGAATCCCGTCAATCACTTTGCTCCGGGCTTCCTTTGGCTTCATCTGATTGCGGTAATCTGCGGCTGATTTCCCGGAAGATTCCAGAAACGCTTCTAAGTCCTCCACAGTGGAAAGCCCCTTTTGCCGGAGATAGTACAGGGCTTCGCTGACTGCCTTTAAGTCTTTGGAAGTCCCCCGGTTCTGCCCAGCCCTCGTCCAGTCCTTCCGTTCTTCCTTTCGTATCTCCATATATTTCATCAGCAGATTGGGAAGAAGTGTCGCTTCCTCCGCCTCCTTTTGTGCAAGCAGTTCCTTCCGTTTTTCTCCCAGCTCGGTAATCCAGCCTTTGAGGTTGTGGATGAGCTGCCGGATGGACTGCATTAAACTGTTGGCGGCTTTGATTTCCCGGTTCAGGTTGCCGATATTCGTCTGGATTCCACGCTTTTCCATCTGCCGGACAGCAGCCCCCTCATGGACAGTGGGGACTATATCAAGCCCCTGTCTGGCATAGGAACGCAAGTCCACACGCTCCGGGCGGTTATTGGCTTCCAGATAGCGGTTCTGGATAACCTCCCATTCATGCCGCCAGATTTCACAATACTTCTGGTCGTTCCAGTCCACCGTATTCTCCTTATGGCTTTTCCACCTGCCGGACGGCAGCTTTATCCGTTCCCCGTTTTCATCAATGTCATAAACCTTGCGGCTCTTGGGAAGCCATTTCCCATGTTCGTCCATTGCCCGCATGGTCAGCAGGACATGGGCGTGGGGATTGTGTCCCGGCGGGTGGGGGTCATGGATGGCAAAGTCAACAATCATCCCTTTGGAAACAAACTGCTGTTCACAAAACTCCCGGACAAGGACAGCATACTGGTCGGGCGGTATCTCTTTGGGGATGGTAAGCACCCACCGCCTTGCAAGCTGGGAGTTCCATTGCTTCTCCACCGCTTCGGCGGCGTTCCATAGGGTATTGCGGTCTGCATACTCCGGTGGGGCATTTGCCGGAAACAGGATTTCATTGTGGACGATACCACGCTTTTCCGAGTAGTGCTTCACTTGCTGGTCGTATTCACAGAACAGCTTTTCGCCGCTTTGGTAAGCAGCGGCGGCAACCGCAGACTGCAGTTGGCTTCGCTGCACAATAGAAATTTCGTTGTGTGGACAGGGCATTTCGTGTCCCTCCTTTCCTTGATTTATGGATGGGATGGCGTTTTACCACCTCATTTTGGGCAGAAAAAAAGCAGGCAACCTTTTTCAGATTTCCTGCTTGGTGTGCCGCTTTGTGGGCGGCGGATATTTAGTTGTAAAAGTTCGGGAGCAAGTTGACCCGATGTGTGAGTGGCAAACTTGAAGTTGTCAGTCCTTCTTGTTCTTTTCAATAGCACTAATGGTGCAAGCAAAACCTGTAATCATTGAAAGTAGTATTGCTCCACCCATTGCTTCGTTCATTCCAGCACCAAAGAAAAAACCGACCACCGCCGCAATTACCATAAGAATGATTGAAATCATTACTCTCATAATATATACCTCCATAACTTAGAATTTTCTACTCTTATCAATAACCCCAAGTCATCAGATTCCATTCTCCACCTTCACTCCGTGCAAGCCACCATGACCAAGTGTATTCTTCGTTAGCCTCCCATGCACCGCCACCTTTTTTCGGCGAACGAAAACTGCTTTCAAATGCAATACATTGCGTAAAGGCTTCTTTATTATCATCCGTTCTTAAATCGTTCATCCATTCAATGTTATCTGCATTGTTGCATTCTTCATCCGGCATATAAGAAAGGCTATGCAATTCACAGCCCTCAAACGAAGCGAACTGCTTTTTTATAATCTCAATGGCAGAATCTATTTCTTCTTTTGAATAAACGGAAGATGCTCCATAATCAATTTCCACTTTTGATGTATCACCGTTCTTTCCGCATCCGGCAAAGAGAAGAACCAGCACAATGCAAAGCGTTACGGTTATAATCTTTTTCATAGTGAATACCTCCAACTTCCGATTTCTCATTGACTTCATTATACTTTATTCGACCCTCAAAGTACAGAGAGATTTTGTAAAACTTGTCGCCTGGGAACAGCTTGCAACGCAAGGTGTCCCCAGATGGCAAGTCCACAAAAGGGTAGCTGGTGGTAGCCAGCGCAGGGGAAGCGTAGCGTCCCCTGTATGATTTGGAGCAGACCATGACTGCGGAAAATCACAGCCCTCCGGCGAGGAGCCTTCGGAGAACGCAATGCACCAACTTCTGGGTGGTGTATAATTGCGCCCTTAGTAAACTAAGGGGTTTCCGGCTTCTCCCGTTCCAGCAGTTTTTTCAATAGTTCCTGCGTGTCCTGCCTGTGAAAAATGAGTTTCAACAACAGCATGACATCATCATCTGTCAGGCGTTCCGGCTCTTGCAGAAAACTTTCCAGCATACCGCCACGGGTACAGAGCCGGTGCGTTCGTTCCTTTCGGGTAAGCTGCTTTAACTGGTACTGCAATGCCTTTTCATCATTGATGGCTTTCCGCAGTTTCTTTTCGCTTTTCTCCAGCTCCCAGTTGAGTTTTTCCAGCTTTGAGGTCTCAGGCAAGGGCAGCGTCCTCCTTTCCCGGTATCAGCACATAAATCCGGTTTGGTTCTCCCACACCCTGACGCACCCGCATGATAAGCCCAGCGGTTTCCAGTTCATTCAGAGAACGCTTGACCGTCATGGAGCTGCGGGACAGGACTGCGGCAATGGCTGTGACAGGGAAGCAGACAAACAGGATTCCGTTTTCGTCCTCCTGCCCTTTGGATAGCATAGCGTCCAGCATCCGGCAGTACATGACCTTTGCGGTGCTGCTGACTGGAAATCCTGTCAACGCTATGGGAAATGGCATACACGGCGGCAATGGTGTGTCTATCGTCATAAATTCAAAATTCATTCGGTGTGTTCCTCCTTTTTCTTTGCTCGTTTGGATAAATAACGGGGGCAGTCAACCACAACCGCCCGGAAACTCTGCCTGCACCCATGCTGGCATTTCCGGCATAATTCGTTGTAAGTGACACGCCCCCGGTCATTGAGGTAAAAGGAAAGCTCATGCTTCCTCTTTTTGCTCATTCTCGGCATATTGCGCTTCCTCCCGTTTTTGTGTATGGTTTCGGGGCGATTTTCGGCAAAATTACGGTCATAGAGCCGCTTAAAATCTCCCGAAGTATCAGTGATAGGGTAGACTATCCCCCTATCAGATTGTCGTGTTTCGGTATCATTTCGGTGTCAGTTCGCCAGTTCTCCCCGGTGTCGTTCCTCCCCTGAATCTCACAGCGGCGTATCGCTCCCTTTGGTATGCTCGTTTCGGTCAGGGTTCCTCCACATCCCTGCCAAAAGTCATGGCACTACATCGCCGGGGAAGCATATCCCACACAGGCTGGTCATTCGATTGGAATAATCCATCGATGAACTACCTGTATCATAGAACATTTTTGTGCCCTATGCCGTATGTCCACAAAGTAGGAATTAGGGGTAAAAATCAGAAATTTCCACGATTGCGGAATTGATATGATATAATCAATTCAACGGTTATAAATGTTGTCAGAAGGGGGAACTGCTTCAATGAACGGAGCTACTACAATACAGGAACGGCTAAAAGATTTACGATTAAACAAAAGATTAAAACTGGAAGAACTGGCAGAGCAAACAGGTATTTCAAAATCAGCTCTTGGAAGTTATGAAAAAGATGACTATAAGGAAATCAATCATGGCAACCTTATCCTGCTGGCAGATTTTTATGGGGTGTCCCTCGATTATCTCTTTTGCCGGACAGAGAACATGGTTGAGATCAACACGCCATTAAGGGAACTGCATTTGAGTGATGAAATGGTGGCACTTCTGAAAAGCGGAAGGATTAACAACCGTCTGCTCTGCGAACTTGCCACCCATAAGGACTTTATCAAGTTTCTTGCGGATATTGAGATTTATGTGGATGGGATTGCCACCATGCAGATTCAGAATCTCAACGCCCTTGTCGATACCGTCCGGCATGAAATCATTGAACGGTATCGCCCCGGCGAAGATGACCCGCATTTGAAGGTGCTGCAAGCTGCCCATATCAGTGATGATGAATATTTCAGTCACATGGTACGGGATGACCTCAATCTCATTATCCGGGATATTCGGGAAGCTCACAAAAAGGACAGTGAAAGTGCGCCCCAGACCACCGTTGCCGATGAACTGAAAGAAAATCTGGAAGCGGTCGAAAATTTCAAGGGCAGCCGGGATGAAAAGCTCGTTGTACTTTACTGCAAACAGCTCGGCATCAACTATAAAAATCTGTCAGACGAAGAATTTCGCTGGCTGATTCGGATTCTCAAAAAGTCAAAGAAAATGGGAACGCCTATCAGCCAGAGGAAAAAACGATAAAGAAAAACCGCTGTTGCATGGTTTGTTAGCTTCCATGTAGCAGCGGTTTGTGCTGTGGTTATTCAGTTGATATTGTATAACTCCCTTTTCGGAAAAGTGTTCCCGCTGTTCATTTCCCAAATTTTAGTGTATATTCATACATTTTTTAATTTTTCGAGCAATTTGAGCAACTGTATCTTGGATTTTGCCTACTGAATATTGAGAAAATTTAGGCTGAGAATTGAAAAAGGCTATCCCTTTATTGAGACAGCCTTTTGAATTTAATTTAACTTATCTATCGTTTATTCTCTCATTCAGATTCTTCTCTGTATTCAAAGACGAACCACTTTTCATTCATATAAATTTCTATTGTATCGTCTGCTCCATACTGATAACCAAATCCACTTCCAAAATTAGACTGATTATCTTCTGTTGGTATTTCAGTTCCATCGACAGTTGATGTTATTTCTCCATCCATAGTGCCACAACGTGCATCCATGATGCTTTCTCTCCCTGTATCGTAGTATAATTTACCATCTATTCTTACCATAGGTATTCTATCCCACATGGCATTTGCTTCTGTCTGTTCTATCACGGTAATTTTATAAACCTCTCCTAATTGTGCAGGATATGATTCCATTATTTCTCCGTTATAGCTAATTTCTACGAAATCTCCAATTTGCAATTCAAGGTTCTCTTCGTTTGATATATAAAACTTATCTGCTGAATCAAGTTCCAAAGAACCATCTACCGGTTTTACTATTATTGAATCATGATTCGTTTCAATTACCGATGCCTGAAATGTTACCATTAGCGGTCTATTATCTGCCGAAGCAAGCATTTCAGTTATACAATTACCTAAAGCAGGCGTTGGTTTATAAATTCCTTGATATGGCTGTTCTACATATTCGATTCCTTTATCTACATAGTAAAAAAGAGTAGTTCCTGCCTCCCCATCACAATTTATATTGATCGTAATAGAATCTTTGTTGACCGGTGCATCATTGATTGATTGCTGACTGGTTGTTTCCATATCCATTAGCATAGATAAAAATTCATCAATAAACTCCGTAGCTTCACCTTCTGTGTTAGGTGATATAGCATATTTGTCACCGTCAGAGACACCAATCGATACAATATCCTCTCTGGCTGGCAATCTAATAGGATTCCCCTGTTCTTTTCTTCCACATGCACATAACATAATTGAAACAAAGTAGCAAAGACAAACCATACTGCATAATTTCTTTTTCATGGTCATAATCCTCCCCAAAATATATTTCGTATTATACGTTATCTAAGTGTATATTTCAATGTGTGGGAAATAGCCAGAACGTGTTTTTATGCATTGTGAATGCATGTTTATAGGCTCGTTTTCAGTGGGTACACAATTCCGAAAAGGGAGTTGTATAAAGCGATAAACTGTAAGCTATCAATCGCCACTTAGGCGTGTTTTCCCAATAACAATGTAAAACAACGGTATCATTATAATCATTGCTGCTATGATATGTACATATATGAAACTTTGTGTTCCTGTAACAAGAAACAAACTTGTTATTGTATAATTCCATAACCAATGAAATCCTGTGGGCATCCAAATACTCTTTGTAGTGTAAAACATTTCATTGGCAAATATTCCATATAGAAAAGGAAAAATAAACATTACCAGAACAGAAATATTATCGGTATTAAAAATATGTGGTAGTGTAAAAATAAGTGCAGCTATTACGCAACTCAAATACTTATTTTTACATTTTTGCAGCAACAGCCCAAAAATAATTCCTCTAAAAATAACTTCTTCAATAAAGGACACGAAAAAGTAAAATATGAATTTCCCTTTATGATTCATCAACAGTGATAAAAAATCAGTATCTTGAAGAATTATATTTGATTTGACTGATGAATAAACTATAAACAATACAATGATTGGCATTATAGCTCCAATTGCAAAATTCAGAAAATCTATTTTTCTAAAATATAACCCTATGCTTTTTAACATAACGCACCTTTTAACCTCTGATTTGTCATAATCCTGACACCATACTATTATGAATAAATTATCTCATGCAAAACAATTTCTTCTGCCCGATTGTGGATATTATTGCACCGCCGCACCCATTCCATTTGACGGGTACACTTTAATTCCTCGGTTACGCCCTCGGCAATTTTCATCTGCTCCATGATAGTGTCTAACCGTTCCTGTGCCTGTTCGTTCAGGTCTGCAAGATATGTCCACAATTCTCCGGTCAGTATCAATGTGTTCAATCTGGCTGGGTGGACTTCTCTTAAATATTCCCGGTGCATCCGTCCATACTTTCCGATGGGGCGGCGTTCTTCCGGCAGCTTCAAGTCTGGGATGTAGTAATCTCCAACAAGGATATAATCAATTCCGTTTTCCGTTATTCTTGGTTTCAATTCGCTCATGTTTTAATCTCCTCATTCTGGCTCATTTTTTTGCAAGTCTGGCTCTCCAGAAATATTGGTAAATCTTTGGTAAATTTGAGACTGAAGCACAAAAAACGCTTAAAAACGGGGCTTATGAGACGATATGAGACTTTTCATCATGCCCGGTAAATCCTGCCGTGGCAAATAAAAAGCACTTTTATCATAGTTTTATTTCTCCTTGTTCATCTTGCGTATTATCTTCCTCTATTATACAAATTTTATGAAAAGATCCAGGCATAGCTGCATTTTCTAAATATCAAACATATTTACCTGTTCCATTCTGAAATCTGACAGTACCAGTCTCTTTATCTCTTCTCCTTTCACATGTGCAGTCTCTACCCGCTGCACTCCATTCCGGATGCTGGATTCGAGAAGCTTCACCACATAAATATTATCAAACCGATTATAGATAGAATCTCCGCCAAGTCCGGAGAGACAAATCAACTGCGTATTTGTCTTCTTTGCCATCTCAATCAGCGGCTTCAAAAGATGCTCTGCATTCGTTTGGGCAAATGGATTGTCCATAATCAGCACCTTTCCATCTTCTCCCGATGTAAAGAGAGCTGTCTCATCCCGCCTCATATAACTGAGTAAACAGGTCAGAATAATAAATGCTGACAAAAATCCCTCTCCACCGGAATTGGCTGAAACCTCTGACCAGGAAATTGGAACTTCACGTTCTGCCTCGATCTTATAAAGCTTGATTTTTACGTTCTGAATACCAACAATTTCATCATACAGATTTCTGACTGTGATTATTTTTCCCAGATATTCTGTCAGATTTTCGTTCTTTTCAATAGTCGCAATTCCCATATTGATAACATTTTCAAAATAATCATGAAGCTTCAAACGGAAATGTGCTTTCTCAATTTCCCATTCAGGCACCTGAATCCGAAGCATTTTCAAATTTCTGCCTCGAACTGTAATAGTTGAATTTTTATCGATGATACTGATATTGGCATTGATCTGTTCTACATATTCTAAGAACATCATTTCCAGATTTTTCTGTTCATCAGCAATATGAGCAAGATCGATTTTCAATTTCTCCAGCTGATTTTCATATGCAAGTGAATTCATCTCAAACTGCTTCAAAAGACTTTCCGGTTGGTCAAGCTGAGACAGAAGGCTATCAAATGTCTTCCTAAAATAATCATCTGCATATTCTTTTCTGGAGGCAATTGTACGAATCAAATCCGACAAGCTTATCCTGTAATCTCTCAATATTTTGGAAAGTTCTGACATTCTTCTGTGCATATCCTTCTGATAGTTCTGAATAACCTCAAGTTCTCCATTTTGAATATCCACAGGAACCACTTTTTCTGACAGCGCTGCTTCATCTTCTGCGCTTATTGTTTCATCTGCATACTCAGCTACCGAAATAGCCTGTGCAGATAATTTTGCATTTCGATTCTGCAATTGCTCTAACTCCTTTTGGAGTACATGGAAATCATGATTTTTGAAATTCTGACGTTTTTCAAATTCCGTATCTACAATTGCTGTTTTCGCAATGGGCTGCTCAAACCCGGTCTGTTTTTTCAGATTATCTGTATGAAACAGAATACTGGTTTCACAGGAGCCAAGTTGCTTTTCCAGCTCTGCCTGTGTCTGATTAGCATGATTCCAGTTTTTTTCTGCCTGTTTCAGCTGACCCTTCCAATTATTATACTGTTCTTCGGAATAAACCAGGTTTTTGTATTCTTCTTCCGAAATCTGATCTCCATTGTTCCTCCGATTCAGATCATCCTTCTTCTTTTCAATCATCTCCTGAAGCCATTGCTGTTCATTTTTTAATTCCTGCATATTTTTTGAAATTTCTTCTGTCAATGCACGATATTGCGCTTCTAGCCTAGAGGCATCTATTTCTAAAAGGTGTTTAAAATTATCCGAAGGTGAAATTTTTTCATAGCTAGCATACTCTGCCGCCTTGCTTCTAAACTTCTTTATCTGTTCCTGATATTCCTTCATCTGATTCTTCAGTACTGCTTTCTGTTCACGCAGACTGCTCAGTAAAATGACCAACTGATTTTGCTTCTCCGTCAGTTCTTCCCGCTCCTTTTCCAGACGAATAAGACTTGCTTTATCAATCTCGTACGCTTCATACTTTTTATAAAATTTTTCAAACTGATGCTCTCTTGATTCCATCCGGGAAATTGTCTGCTTCACTGCCTCTAGCAGCTTTTCCAGCTGTTTTTTTCTTCCTCCAGGTGGCCCTGCTCCTGCCGAATTTCGGAGATCCGTTTTTCTACCTGCTGTTTTTCTTCTTTTTGTTCAGCAAGCTGTTCTTCTGCCTTTTGGTATCCTTCACTGCTGAATGTCTGCTGTGCAATACATGTTTTATATCCGCGGTAAATATTCAGATCCTGTTCTTTATCGCCCGCTGTTTTCTGTAAAGCATTGATATCTTCTTGAATTTTTTCCAATATTCGCTTCAATTCCTCACGATCAAGGAGGTGCTTATTGAACATCACATAAAAATGAACATTTCCATAAGTCGCAAACCTTCCATCTGTATGCTCCTGTATTGATTCCAGATCTTCTTTCACGATAATGGGAATGGGAAAGCTAGTGTAAAGCGCTTCCTCGTTTTTACAGAAGCATTCAAATACATTTCTTTCCATCAAAATTGCATAGGGTAAAAATGGATTCTTCTTGACAAGTGCCTCATTTTCCTGAGGGGTTCTTCCGTTTTTAGCGATCCATTCCATACCATATACGATATCAATTCCATTCTGCTTCATATAGGATCTGATATTTTCAGGAAGCTCTAAGGTTCTTCCTTCTTTTAGCTGACGGAGCAGTTTTTCCTGCGCAGATATCTCCTGAAGCAGTTTGCTCCTGCCAATATCCAGTTCCCGAATCTTGCCGTCCAGCTGAACCAGAAGCAGTTCCTTTTTGTCGATGCTATTTTCATCCATTTCAACATACTTCATAATCCTCAGGCGTTCATTCTTCTGATGCTCCAGATTAACAAGGACATCCTTCGTCCCCTTTATCTGATACATGATATCATGAATCCTCACATTCTTCTCGGAAAGCTCCTGCACAAGCTTTTTCAGTGACAGCTCCACATTATCAAGCTTCAGAGCGGATTTGGCAAGGTGATTTTTCTGTTCCTGCAGCTCTGCCGACATCTCTTTTTTCTGGACATCCAGGAAACCATCTTCATAGAATCCAAGAATATTTCTGCTTAAATGCGCATGAAAATCCTTATTAAAGCTTTCCTCTGTCTCATCAAAGCTTTCGACTTTGTTTTTTAATCGGCCAATCTTCTCAATCAAAAACCGTAATTGCTGTTCATTCTTTGTCTGCGCATCAAGATGTGCTCGTTCTTCATGAACAGCTGCTTCATACTTGCTTTCCTGCTCTGACCTTATAAGACTTAATTCCTTTACCTTCTCTGTGTAAAGAGTATTCAGCTGATGACCGAGAGCTTCAATCTTTTCTCTTGAAATCTCTGTCCTCTGCACAAGCTTCTTGATTTTCTCATCTACGCCTGCTTTTCTCTCCTCGAAATTCTGCAGCTCCTGATACAGGCGGTTCAGATCACAGGCGGTCAGCTTTTTTTGCAGACTTCTTTTTACCCCAAACAGGCGAATTACTTCCAGTTCCTGATCCTTGCGCTTCGTCAGCAGCTCTGCTCTTATATCTTCCTGCTGATAAATCAAATAAGACAGCTGTTCATAGATAATCTGATTCTGTTCTATTCTTATCTGCTCCAGCTTTTCCTGATCGGTTCGGATTTCCTCCTCCAGTCTCTTCACTTCGTTTTGGAGCGCCTTCGCATAAAGAATCATCTCCTGCCGAAGAGCTTCTGCCTCCTGATTCGTTTGAACGTACCTGTCGATGCCTAGCTTTAGTGGTTTCATTTCTTCAAAATATCGTTCAATCAATCCCTTTCGCTGAATTTTCGATTGGTTACTCCGATATTGCTCGATGAACTGAAGGGTTAGCTTTCTGAACTTATCAATCTTGTTTTCTTCCTGATTCAGTTTTTCCTCTATGGGACGCAAAAACCATTTTTCCACCAATCCTTTTTCATCTTTGGCATTCAGAAACAGCTCCGAAAGTCCGGATTCCTTCTGATTCACTTTGCGAATAATGCTCTCCCATTCTTTATTGTTGATTTGATACTGGCGAAGCGTTGTGAAATATTGTTGTCTTCCATACTGACTTGTCATATCATATAACCGGAAATCTCCCGCTTCCTTTTTACTGATATCCTGCAATAGATTTTTGCACTCACTGAAGCCTCTCAATATCTTTTTATTGCCGTCCTGTCTGATAATTGGAAGATTGTCAAGGTCATACTTACATGCTTCAGAATAGCTGCCGGTAAATGTATATATTTCTAGTTCCTCGGTATCATTGTCTTCTTTTTGATTTTTCCGAACCATCATCCCGGCTAAAAAACGCTCTGAACCATTGTCTAACTGCCACTCTGTCATAAGAAATGTCGGTCGATTCGTCGTGAAATAGCTTTTAAACGGTCGGTCTGCGAAATCGCGATACGTCCGATTGACAAAGAGACTGATAATCATCTGCACCAACACACTTTTCCCACCGCCGTTTCTGAGAGAGATAAGGGTATTCTGACCGCCCAAGTCAAAGGTTTCATCATCAATTTTAATGGTATTATTGTTATAATTCAGATTTAAAATGCGAATCCTTGATAGCTTACTCATTTGTTGCCCCCAGTGCCTCCATGATTCTTGTGTAATTTTCTTTATTAAGAATCTTATATTCCATAATGTTATCCAACTTCGCCGTCGTCTTGATCATCTCATCCTCCGGAATAAATAGGATTAGACCTTGCCGCTCCATAAAATTACAGATAATGCTTACATAACCCTCCTTTGTATATTTTGACCGACTGCTTGTCTCTGTGCTTCTCAGGGATTCGTATGCCTCGCTCATACTTTTATAATCCAGAATATTTTCATACATTTCACTGTGAAGAGTTGTATTTTCTATCTCCCGCTCCTGTTCCAAAGCAGAGCCTGCTTTCAACCGTTCCGATATAATATTCTGCAATTCTCCCAGCTTCAGAAATTCCCTTGATTTGCTGGTGCTTCCCTGACCGTCATAAAACTCTACCATCAGTGTAAGAATCACAAACTGTGCCAGATAATAATCTCTGTCTGTCGCACCGGATTTACACAATTCCTTCTTTAAATCTGCCTTGGTAAACCCCAGATATTTATTATCAATATCCGGCATCAGATAGATACATGTTCCATAACGTTCGATTCTGCAATCAGCAATCTCTGCCTGGTTCTTAACCAGATTCATAACATCTTCATGCTCTACATAAGCGCGATACAGCTCTTTTGCCCCTGTATCCAGATCGCTCAGCGCACCATGGCACAATAGGTAATAAAATATTTTTTGACTATATGTAATAGCTTCTGCTTCGTATGCCATTTCTTATCTCTCCTCGAATCGAAATCCAATATTTGAACATTTAAAATTTCTTTTATTCCCGGATTCACTCATTATATTTTGAAAAAGTACATGCTCACTGTCTTCCATTGGAAATATGCAGATTTTTCCGATTTTTCGGAATCTCTTATTTTCCATCAGACTGAGCAGCTTTTCATTTAACACAAATCCCTCGGAAGCATCCACTAAATAATTTGTCTGTTCTTTCTGAAGCTCCGAAATGTCAATCGTTCCTGCGGTCAAAAATTCAATGATTACTTCTCGGAAAATTTCTGCTGTTGGAAACAGCCTCTGCCAGGCTTCCTTGTCACAGCCCTCACTTAAATCCTGCAGCGTAAATGTACCATTTTCCAACAGATACTCTAGAAGTACACCTATACAGTCTTCATATTTCTTCATACGTTCCAGTCTGCGTTGTTCTTTTTCCCGGTTATACGCATCTTCATCAAAATCCAGCTCTACAGCTTCATCATCTACACTAAATTTTTGCAGCTTTTTTTGATATTCCAGCATTTTCTCTGGATTAAAAATCTTATGAACCCGACTAACAAACAACGGATTAAATACTCTGTCAATATTTTTCAACAAAGCTGCATCCTTCAAAATCACATCATAGATATCACTCCGGAACGGAAATCTCTGCACTAAAGTCATGTTGGAGTAATTTTCCAGCTCTTCATCATATAGTTTTTTCAGATCAAAATGCTGTCCAAGAATCCGTTGATGCTCATCCAATGTTCCGGTAAGATATCTCCCAATAGTACGAAGATTGTTGAGGTTGTCCTTTTCCTTTGCTGTAAATTCTTCCGCATTCATCTGTTTTTCGTCAAATTCGATAATCTTTTCGTCAATAAACTGGCGATGAAGACGAAATTTTTCTCTGGTTTCCATTACGGCGCTAATATTATCTTCCACTAGCTGCCCGTATTCCTCCACTGAATACGATAATGCATTTCTTCGCACAGACAGGATTGCGTCTTCAATTTTCTGGCTCTGCTTTCGCAGCTGCCCGAAAATATTTTTAATATCGTCCACTGCTCGGTTATAATCTGCTTTTTCCAGATGCAGCTTAAACAGCATCTCGTGAATGGAAAGCTTCAGATTATTTTCCAGCTCCATAGTGCCAAGCATCATATTGTACCCCTCGTCTGTCAAATGATAAGAAGTTCTCCGAACTCCATTTTCCAGATAAACGACCTTATTATCAATGTACCGGATATTGATATCTTTATATGTCCGGCTTTCATAATCAAATGCTTTGAAATACATAGATGAACCGCTATTTCCAAGAATATCCTCTACCATAAATCTGGCAAAGCTCGTGCTTTCTTCAAAGCTTAATCTTCGTGCATAATATTCGTAGCTGACATCCTCTACAAATGCCGCAATTTCGTTCATCGTACAGTTTTCTTCTCTGAGAGAGTACTCCATGATGAAAAGAAGCAGCGTAAATAGCATATTCATCTGTTCATCTCTATTCTCCACACCATAGTCTTTCCACAGCTTTTTGTCAAAGCTGTTGCTGCAAAGTACCGAATAGCGTCCAACGCATTTCATACGCTGCTCAAAATTTTTCAAAAAATCCTTTTCAATCATCCTTCATCACCAGTCATGCTCATTCAAAATTTCCTGTGGGATATATTTTCCCATTTTCAGGATTTTACAAATTTGATCTTTACGCATATCTTTAAACGCATCTAAGAATAAAGTTCCTATGTTGGCATTTTGCTTTTCCTTCATATTCGGAAGATTAGAGAGTCCGATCTGCATAGCTTTATCCAGCATAGCCGTATAGGCTTCTTCAAAAATATAAATGATTGCAGATGTGCTTTCAACCAGACGTTCGTAAATCAGAATTCCCTCATAATCAAGGTCGCCAAAATAGAATAGCTTATTATCGCCCATAAAATAAGTTTCTGCACCATTCATATAATCTGCAAATGTCTTCCAGATGCCTTTCCCGGCTCCATAGATTACGGTACCAAATTCTTTTCCGAGAATATGATTACATCCCGTGTTCATATATCGTCGAATATCAAAAAAGGTATCTTTATTCTCTATAATCAAAATGTTCTGGGGAGCTTGTTTGGAATAGGAATAATAAGAAAGCGGTTCCGATGTTTCGTAAAATGCCAGCTTATCTGCATCAATAGCGACGCGTTTGCAAAATTCAAGACCGCCTTCCCTCTGGAAATATTTTTCTCTATGGAAGATTTCAAAGCTACGCTCATTCATCGTTTCCTTAATTTTCAACAGATTTGAATGATTTTTCAAATAATTACTTAAAAGCTGTAGATTATGCTTATCTGCTTCATAGCGCTCCGGGTGCTTCCTGTAATAAGAAGTATTGATTAACGGATGATACTTGTATTTCAGCTCTTCATAAACATCTGTATAATCCGTTTCTTCTTCATACCTCCAAAAGCTAATCGGCAAAGCGGGCGTTCTTCCGTTGCTTTTCGCAGTTTTCATTGGTTCCAGCGCTTTATTTTTAATAAGTTCCATAACATAGGCATAAAGCTGCTGATACTCCATATCAGAATGTTGACTCATAATATCCTTCAGCTGTATCTTTTGTCTCTTCATCTATCTGCGTGCTCCTTTTATATAAAACATAATCAATCTGCCCACACGACCGTTGCCGTCCTGAAATGGATGAATCCGCTCAAATTTCACATGGAGGTCCAGAATATCCATCAGCGTAATCGGTGCCTCTTTTCTTTTATTGGTACGCCCCGGTTTTTCTGCGTTTTTCGGAATATTCCATGTCTTACCGGTAACTGAAAGATATCGCATCTATGCTCCTTCGCCATAAAATCCATCAAAAACCACGTTAATCTGTGATATAGTATACCATGTCATCGGTAAAAGTATCAACGTATTTCGGGTTTGGTTATTTTGTTTTTGCCGTCGCAGGAAATGCTGCTCGTTTTGTGCAGCTATTTGCGTTTATTTCTTAAAATTTAATAAATTTTACGCAAATCAGATGCAATTTGCTAAGATGTCTGATAAGATGAAGCTATCCGAAGGGAAGTTCGGGCAAGTAAAAGGAAAACGTATTGCGTAAGGAGGTATGACAGATGAAGAAAAAATTTGTTGTAGTTGGGGCAATGGCAGGCACGCTTATTTTCACACAAAGTGCCCTTGCGGCAGGGCTTGCGGTTACGCCGTCCAAAAACACGCTTTCCGTGCAGTCAGGAGAGGGCGTGCAGACGGTGGAGGCTGTCCCTGCGTATCTGTATCAGGATAATAATTATTTTATGCTGCGCGATTTGGGGAAAATCCTCGGCTATCGTGTCGATTGGAACGAAGCGAAAAAGCAGGCTTCTCTGACAAAGGAAAGTGCTGCGCAGGATTTGCAGCATCTGAGTGCGGCAAAGCAGGCAAAAGCCGTAAAGCAAAGCAAGCAGACCATTCTCGTTGGCGCAACGGAATACGAAAACATGAATTGCCTGAATATTGACGGTTATAATTATTTTAAGCTGCGCGATTTGGTCGAGATTATGGACTTCACCTGTGGATGGGACAGTGAAAAGAATCGGATTCAGCTTTCCACAGGCGAGCAGAATGACGAGGGAGTCAGCATATCCGTAAAGGATTTTCTGGTTGAAGGGGCGAAGCAGAAGGTGATTGAGGAGGATGTGCCTTATATCCCCGGCACAAAGGATTATGCAGCACTGGAGGCCTATATGCAGAAGAATGTAGATCAGGACTTCAAAGCATCTGATTTCATCATCACAGAAGCAGAGGAGGGCAGCAATACGCCTAATCTCATCACACTGGATATGCGTCTGAATGTAAATGGCGTTATGACAAAGAATTTCGGCTATCGGGTTCTCTGTATCAATAAAAAAGCAGCGCTGATTACCTTTATCGGGGAAAAGAATCCCGATTTTGATATCACAAAGGCAGGCGTGCAGAAGCTTTCCGATGCGGATGCAAAGCAGATGGCATTAGATATGGATAAAAACAGCTACAAGGCAGAGAAGCAGACGGTTTCCCGCTATTTCGATATGCAGGAGCTGAAGCAGAAATGCGAGGTAGAAACGACCTATATTGACAATGGGGGCGCAACCTTCGTAACGGCGCACGCCTTTGATGCAGAATAACAGCTGATACTTTTATTATAGAAGAAATACAAACAGGAACAGCAAAGCAGAATCAGCCTTGATGTTCCTGTTTTTCGTTGGCAATAAGATACAGATGTGCTATAATATTCACATTAAATGTAGCTTTTTGGGGGATTTTGAATACCTCAAGGGCAGAGAGGACGAAGCGAAAATGAAGGATGCACATGCTTCTGAGAGATTGCTGTTGCAGGGTCGGAAAAAACGATGTGAGGCTTTACAGCGTCAGGCAGAATTCGCGGCAGAGCTTGAGATACAAAAGACAGAACGACAGGAGAGGATCGCCTTATGAGACGAAGAAAGCTGCTGATTGCAGACGATTCTGAAATGAACCGCGCAATTCTTGCAAATGTACTGGATCAGGAATTTGAAGTTATTGAAGCAACAAATGGGCAGGAAGTCATCATTGCGTTGCAGAGCTATGGCACGCAGATTTCCGCATTGCTGCTGGATATTGTGATGCCTGAGATGGACGGATTTGAGGTTCTGGAGGAAATGAACCGCAGACATTGGATTGAGGATATCCCCACCATCATGATTTCCGCGGAAACCAGTAATACCTACATCGACCGTGCATTTGAACTGGGTGCATCGGACTATATCAGCCGTCCCTTTGTACCCGGCATCGTTCGCCGTCGTATCATCAATACAATCCTGCTGCATACCAAAAAGCATCAGCTGATGGATGTGGTTGCGGATTGGTTTTTCCGCAGAGAAAAAAGCAACGAGGTTATGATATCAATTCTGGGCTATGCCTTGGGGCTGCGCTGCGGAGAAAAGGGGATGCACATGTCCGGCGTAAGCCGTGTGACGGGGCTTTTGCTGCACTGTCTGATGAAGCGGACGAACCGCTATGCGCTGAATCCGGATGATATAGATGTGATTTGCATGGCGGCAAGCCTGCATGATATCGGGAAGCTGCTGATTCCGGAGGAAATTCTGACAAAGCCCGGCAAGCTGACCGCAGAGGAATTTGCCATTGTGAAACGGCATACGGTGATTGGTGCGGAGATTATTTCGGGAATGTCTGTGTATCAGAATGAAAAACTGGTGAAATACGCCACGATGATCTGTCGCTGGCACCATGAGCGTTGGGATGGCAAGGGCTATCCGGACGGGTTGGCAGGGGATAATATTCCCATTGCGGCACAGGTGGTTTCCGTTGCGGATGCTTATGATGCGCTGACGAATGAGCGCAGCTATAAAGAAGCCTTTTCGCATGATACGGCACTTGCTATGATGCATAACGGCGAATGTGGCAGTCTGAATCCGCTCCTGCTTGAATGTATGGATGAGCTTTCGGAGACCCTGCGGCATGGCGTGGAGAAAAAGCCTGTGGGACAGAGCGCGGAGCAGGTATATGAAACGGTGGAGGAGCTTTACAGTGGACAGGATGTCATTGCGGCGCGCATGACAAAGCAGCTGGAGGAGGCAAACACAAAAGCAGAATTTTTCGCAAATCTCAGCGAAGAGCTGTGGTTTGAATATACGGCACAGCCTTCCTCTCTGCATCTTTCCAAGGGTGCGGTAGAGCAGACGGGACTGCCGGATGTGATTGTTGACCCGATGGAAAATGAAGCCTTTCTTTCCGTTTTCGGGAAAAAGACGCTTGCGCTGCTTACCGAGAAATTACAGGAGCTGCCGACTGACCGGACACAGATGGAGTTTATGGCACAGATTACGCTAAACGGAAAGCCGAGTCAATGTCAGACTGCCATTCTGGTTTCGGGCAAGAAGGACAGCGAGGGACATTATAGCTCTCTGCTCGGAAAAATTGTAGATATTGATGAAAACTATAAGAGAATACAGATGTATGATGCCGAAGCAGCGAAGCCTGCTTTGCAGAAGCAGGTGCTGTTGCCCATTCTGGCGAGTGGAGAAAGTGTGATTCGGATTGCGGAGAAGCAGGTTGGCCCTGTGCTGCAGGGATATCGGACGATGTTTGAAACGGTTCGGCTGGTGGACCCTGAAATCTGTATGCAGGTTTCTACAACAAAGGAGAGTCATTCTGTGCAGAAGAATGAGGATTGCTTTGCCCTTTGGGGGAAATCGCGCCGCTGTGAGCGCTGCATTTCGCAGGATGCCATCCGTATGGGGAAGATACAGACGAAGGTGGAGCCGATTGGCAATGATGTCTATTATGTATTTGCAATGCCAATCGAGATAGACGGAATGTCCTATTCTCTGGAATGTGTGAACCCGATTCGCTCGGAGGATATCAACGGCATAGAAAGCGAGCACGTTCTGAATCAGCTGCTTGTGCGGAACAGGCAGGTTTATGTGGATTCTGCAACAAGAGTATATAATCGCCGGTATTACGATGAACGGGTGCGTAACCTGAGCGGAGAATATGCGCTGGCGATGATTGATATTGATAATTTCAAGAAAATCAATGATCGCTTCGGGCATACCGCGGGGGATGCGGCGTTGTATTATGTGGCGCAAACAATTCGTTCCATGCTGCGCAGCAACGATGCACTGATTCGCTACGGTGGAGATGAGTTTTTCCTGCTGTTTGATAATATGCCGGAGCAGATTCTGGAACGAAAGCTGGGGGAGCTCTGCCGAGCGGTGCGCAAGATTGAGGTTGCGCAGTATCCGGAGCTGAAGCTGACCATCAGTATTGGCGGTGCGTATGCTTCGGGGCGGATTTCGGATTTGATTCAGAAGGCAGATGCCGCCTTATATGAGGCGAAGAAAGAAAAGAATCGCGCGGTGATTTTTTAAGGAGGGGTATTTATGACGGTAAATGAATTTTATCAGAAGGTTGATGGAGACTATACAGATGCAATCAATCGCCTGCAAAGTGATGTGCTGATTCGGAAATTCCTGAAAATGCTGCCGGGTGACAACAGCATGACGCTTCTGGCAGAGGCAGTGGAAAAATCCGAGGTGGAGCAGGCATTTCGTGCGGTGCATACGCTGAAGGGAATGGCACTGAACCTAAGCCTTTCTGCTCTGGCGGAGGTTTGTTCCGCGATGACGGAGCTGCTGCGCGGCAAGGAGGCGCTTCCTGCGGAAACAGGGCAGTATTATGATGCCGTAAGAAGGGAATACGAAAGAGTACGCGAGGCGTTGGAAGAATTGGAGTAAGCGGCGGCGGTTTGAATGAAAAGAAAAGATGTGATTCTTTTGACTTCCTCCCGGAGACTGTGGTAAAATAAGATATTATGGATAGAACAAATTTTGTGCAAGGAGGAAGCGTATGTCTCAGGACAAACAGAAACACATTCGGAATTTTTGCATTGTGGCGCATATTGACCACGGCAAATCCACATTGGCAGACAGACTGATTCAGAAAACAGGTCTTTTAACAGATAGAGAAATGCAGGAGCAGGTTTTGGATAACATGGATCTGGAGCGTGAAAGAGGAATCACCATCAAATCGCAGGCGGTTCGTCTGATTTACCGCGCGCAGGATGGGGAGGAATATCAGTTTAACCTGATTGATACACCCGGACATGTCGATTTCAACTATGAGGTATCCCGTTCCCTTGCGGCGTGCGAGGGTGCGGTGCTGATTGTGGATGCGGCGCAGGGTATTGAAGCGCAGACACTGGCAAATGTTTATCTGGCGTTGGATAATAATCTGGAAATTCTTCCGGTTATCAATAAAATTGACCTGCCCAGCGCAAACCCGAAATGGGCAAAGCAGGAAATTGAGGATATCATCGGGATTCCTGCGGAGGATGCCCCTGAAATTTCTGCGAAAAACGGCATCAATATCGAGGAGGTTCTGGAACGCATTATTACAGATATTCCCGCGCCCGCGGGGGATGTCAATGCACCGCTGAAGGCATTGGTGTTCGACTCTGTATATGACCAGTACCGCGGCGTTATCGTTCTGATGCGTGTGTTTGACGGCTCGATTCGTAAGGGCAGCAGAGTCAAAATGATGGCAACAGGGAAGGAATTTGATGTTGTTGAGGTTGGCATTTTCGGCCCCGGGCGTTTCCTGCCTGTGGATGAGCTGAGTGCCGGCATGGTTGGCTATTTTACGGCAAGCATCAAAACGGTATCCGATACACGCGTGGGCGATACGGTTACATTGGCGGAAAACCCGACCGCAGAGGCACTGCCCGGCTATAAGAAGGTAAACCCGATGGTTTACTGCGGCATTTTCCCTGTGGATGGGGCAAAATATCCCGATTTGCGCGATGCACTGGAGAAGCTGCAGCTCAATGATGCGGCGCTGTTCTTTGAGCCGGAAACCTCTGTTGCGTTAGGCTTTGGGTTTCGCTGCGGCTTCCTTGGACTGCTGCATTTGGAAATTATTCAGGAAAGACTGGAAAGAGAATATAATCTGGACTTGGTAACAACTGCCCCCAGTGTTATTTATAAGGTATACCTGACGGATGGGACGAGCTTTGATTTATCCAACCCGAGCAATATGCCCGATCCTGCCAGAATCGAGAAGATGGAGGAGCCGATTGTGAAGGCGGAAATCATGCTCCCGAAGGATTATGTCGGCCCGATTATGGAGCTTTGCCAGCAGCGGCGCGGCGAATACATCAGTATGGAATATCTGGATTCCTCCCGTGTGATGCTGACATACCACATGCCGTTAAACGAAATTATTTACGATTTCTTCGATGTGCTGAAATCCAGAAGCCGCGGCTATGCGTCCTTCGATTACAGCCTGCTGGGCTATCAGGAAAGCGAGCTGGTGAAGCTGGATATTTTGGTAAACAGGGAGCCTGTGGATGCGCTGTCCTTTATTGTGCATAAGGATTCTGCAACGGAGCGTGGCAGAAAAATGTGTGAAAAGCTGAAAAAGGAAATTCCCAGACATCTGTTTGAAATTCCGATTCAGGCAGCAATCGGCAGCAAGATTATCGCCAGAGAAACCATCAGCGCAATGCGTAAGGATGTTCTGGCAAAATGCTATGGCGGTGATATTTCCCGTAAGAAAAAGCTGCTTGAAAAGCAGAAGGAAGGGAAAAAGCGTATGCGCCAGATTGGCAGCGTAGAGGTGCCGCAGAAGGCATTTATGTCTGTACTGAAGCTGGATGAAGAATAAAAGAAAAAGGGTGTGATAAATTTTATCACACCCTTTTTGCGTCCTATTTGAATTTCCATTGATATTTTTCCAAATCGACCCTTCCGTTGACTACCTCAATGCCATCCGCCTGCAAAAGCTTTTCCTGTGCAGCTTCTCCGCCGAAGGCAAAGGAACCGGAAAGCTCCCCCTTGGCATTGACAACACGATAGCAGGGGATATTTGCAGGGTCCGGGTTTTTATGCAGGGCATTGCCGACCGCGCGCGCCATGTTCGGGTCACCTGCCAGCGCCGCAATCATCCCATAGGTTGCGACACAGCCTTTGGGGATTTTTTTGACCGCCTCGTAGATGCGCTTGGTGGGGCTATCCGCAATCAAATCGTAGCTTTCGGCAATCATGCGTTTGATATCCTGCGTGGGAATGGTGCCGTCCAGAATAATCGTATTCCAGTGCATTTTGTTTTGATGATAGCCCGCAACCACGGCAGGATAGGTGTTCCGCCAGAAATCACGCCATTCGGGTGCTACCTTTACATTTAGATTGAGATATCCCCCTCGGTCGTAAATCCAGAGAAAGGTCTTTTTGCTTCCCTTGATGCGCACCAACTGCCAGTTTTGGTCGCGAAAGGGTCGTTCTGTGTATACATCCGCAAAGGATAGGGCATAGGCTAATACCTCCTCGCGTGCTGTCATGCAGCTTCACCTCCGATTGCTTTGCCTTTATTGTACTTCTGATAGTTTATTTAAAAGCGTTTTTCCAGCTTCATCAGCCGTCCACGGATATGAACATCCTCCATCTCCTTGCCGACGAAGATTTTCATTTCATACGCGGGGTTTTCAGGCTGGAGAACAATCGCATTTTCCTTTTTTATCACGCGCTTGAGGGTGGCATCGTCCCCATTGACGGAAACGACGGCGATATCACCGCTGTCCACGTTGCTTTGTTTGCGGATGAGCAGAAAATCTCCTTCGTGGATACCGATATTTGTCATACTATCCCCCTTGGCACGCAGCCAGAAATATTCCTCGCCGCTGTTTAAATCCTCCAAGGGTGTTTCGATATAGCCCTCAATATTATCCTCTGCCAGAAGGGGCATGCCGCAGTTGACCACGCCAACAATGGGTATTGGCTTTGTCGGACGAGGGGTATAGGGGATGGCGTCCTGCGGCAGATGGTTTCTGTCCTCCAGAAGGGCAGATTTTTCCACACCGAAATACGCCGCCATCCGCTCGATTTTATCAATGCGGGGATAGGTTTTTCCGTTTACCCAGTCGCTGAGGGTAGTGTATTTTACGCCAAGTGCTTCGCAAAGCTCGGTTCTTGTTTTTTGCTTCTGTTCCATGAGATAGCGGATATTTTTCGCCAGTATGGTTTTACTGTTGTCCATAAAATCACCTTCCTATTTTTATTATACGGTTAAATCGTAGAAATGCAATACATTTTGGAAAATTACGAAAAAACCGTTGACAGATACGGTGAAACCGTAGTATGATTGTGTCAGACAAAGGAGCAACTTATTTTTTTAAAGCATAATTACGAATAAACCGTAATGCGAAAGGGGTATGAGATGAAGGAAAGAAGAATGTGGAAAAATACATGGCTGAAGGAGCTTGCAGGTAAGTATGGATTGGAAAAGGGAAAGTCTATTATTGTTGAGGAGCGTTCTCTTTTGAAGGATTATACATATATTACACGGGAAATTCGTCATGGCGTGGTGCTGGAATTATATCCCCACCATTTTTACTGTCAGATGGAAAATGGCAGAAGGGAATCCTTCCGTTATAATGAATTTCTGGGGCATGAAGCAAGGCTTGTCCATCTGAAGGAGGAGCAACAAAAAAGCGTCCAAGCTTGGACGCTTTTTTTATTGCGGAAGGAATCGGGAAGCAAGGGCGCATTGCTTCGCTCTGTCCCAAGTGGAATCCTGAGTTTGCTTTAGTTAAAATAATGTATTTACATCCAGCTCTTTTTCAATCATGCCTGCCTGATACATAAAATCAGCGGTGCGCTGGAAGCCCTCCTTATCCGCAGCAGTAATCTCTGTGGAGAAGTCATAATACTGTGCCATTTCCTTTACGGCATCCACATCCAAATCCAGCTCCGCTGCTGCCATTTCGTAGGCTTCCTGTTCATGGTTCTGCATAAAGTCTGCGATTTCTGCCTGTGCGGATTGCAGCTTTTCGATGATTTCGGGGTGCGCTTCATAGAATTTATTTGTGACTGCTACTGCAATGATGGCGTTAATCAAGCCCTCGCCGTCGGTAATTAGGTGATAGCCCTGCTGCTGTGTCTGATATGCGGCTGCACCTGCCAGCAATGCCACATCCACACTGCCGCCTTCCAGACCTGCCTTTGCTTCGGGAATGCCCATATTCACGAAGTTTACATCATCCACTGTCATATCCGCGGTTGCAAGATATGCCGCCAAGAGTTCATGCAGATTTGTGCCGACAGGGCCTGCAATGGTTTTGCCGCGCAAATCCGCAGGGGAGCTGATGCTTTCATCCTTGGAATACATGCAGAATGCCTTGGGAGAGCGGCTATACATGTTCAGCACCTTGATATCTGCATCATTTGCGGCAGAAAGAATGACAGAGGTTGCGCCAACGGCATACAGCACCTGCACATCTCCGGCTGCCAGTGCCTGTGTCTGGTCTGCGCCGGAGGTGATTTCTGCATATTTCACTTCGATGCCGTCATCCGCAAAGGCTTTTGTGAAAATGCCTTCCTCCTTTTCCACGATAGAGGGCAGGTTCAGGGGAGAGGTGACATAGGTGAAGGTCAGCGAATCGAGAGAGGATGTATCCTCTGCGGTGCCGCAGCCTGTCAGCGCCGTCATAGCCAGAACGGCTGCCATTGCCATGCCAATCAATCTTTTTTTCATTTGTAATACCTCCTAAATTTTTAAATGATAAAATGCTTATTTTAACTGCCGAAAGACAGTTTTTTTATAAATGAAGCTGTGCGAGAATTTCCCGTTTCAGTTCAATCAGTTCCTTGGATAATAAATCGCGATTTTCGCAATCCGTATCCAAAAGGAATTCCTTTTTGATGCATCCATCCTCAATAAAGGCAATTTTATGCCCCAGAAGCAGGGCCTCATCAATGCTGTGGGTGACGAATAAAATTCCTGTATTTTGACTTTTTTGCAGGCGAATCAGCTCCTTCTGCAGCTGCGTGCGCGTGAAATGATCCAATGCGGCAAAGGGCTCATCCATCAGAAGGAAGGAGGGCGCATACGCCAAAGCACGCGCGATGGCGGTTCTTTGCTGCATTCCGCCCGAAAGCTGATGGGGATAGGCCATCTGAAAGCCATCCAGACCAACCGTTTCCAGCAGGGCTTGGATTTTTCCTGTATCATAGGAGTGCTTTTTCAGTCCGAAAATAGTATTATCCCACACAGTCAGCCAAGGCATGAGCCGCGGCTCCTGAAACACAAAGGCGGTTTTATGCGTGACCGCAAAGAGAATTTCTCCGCTGTTTGGCTTCTCTAAATCTCCCACTAAGCGGAGCAGGGTGGTTTTGCCGCAGCCGCTTTTCCCAAGAAGGACGGTGATGCTGTTTTCGGGAATCTGCAAGCAGATATCCTTTAAAACGGGGAACGTTCGCCCGTCCACGGTGTATGCCTTCTGTATATGCTTTAATTCAATTCCAGCCATTTTCACCATTCCCCTTAAATAATTTTTTCAGCAAAAAGCCGAAGCATTTATCGGTTGCCAGACCGACAAGCCCAACCACAAAAATGCCGACAATCACCTTATCGGTGCGGCTCAGCTGCTGCGCGAACAGAATCAAATGCCCGATACCGCTGGAGGCTGCAATCATTTCTGCCGCAATGATGGCACGCCAGCTATAGCCCATGCCGATGCGCATCCCAACGAGAATATCGGCGGAGGCGTAGGGCAGGAGGATATAGCGGAATTTTTCAAATTTTGTGTAGCCGAAGGCATCCCCAACCTCCAATAGCCTTTGGTCACAGCCCGTAAAGCCTTTTACGATGTTCAGATACATCGGAAAGAAGGAGGCCAGCACGATAATAACGGTTTTTGTGGTTTCCCCGATGCCGCACCAGAGAATCAGAAGCGGAATCAGACTCAGCGGCGGCACATTGCGGAAAAACTGCACGATGGCGTTATAATATTTTTCTGCGGCAGGCAGGAGCGCACGGAACATCCCCAGCAGAAACGCAAGCAGAAAAGCGATGCCGAAGCCCTTTAGAATACGGATAAAGGAAATCAGCACATCCCGAAGCAATTCTCCGGAGAAAAGCATGCGCAGAAAGCTGTCGAACACCTTTTGTGGTGGCGGCAGAAGGTAGGGGCTGAATACCTCTGCGCGGCAAAGCAGAAGCCAGACCGCAAGCAGAAGGAGGATGCCGAGAAACGGCGCAAATGCCGAATGTATTTTTTTCATATAATACTCCTATAAAAAATGAGTCTGCGCAAAAGCGCAGACTCATAAAAAGGAAAATCCCTTTGCTTTTATGATTTTTGTCTGAACGCCTTTTCATGCAGGTGTTGCCCTTTATGGTCAGTACGTTTTGGCGAAATTATTTATATTCGCCGGAAATTTTTGTGATATTTCCGTTTTTATCCAGTGTGAGAACAAGGTCGAGCTTGTCACCGGATTCCAGCCAGTCAATCAGCTTCGTAAGTGTTTTTACGCCGGAAGCATTGGTGATGCTTACCTTGATGTTATCTGTATCATCCTCATCAAAATCATAGCTGAAGGTATTATTGCTGTATTTGCCTTCAATTTTGATGTAGTTCTTGCCAAGCTTGGAAAGCTCCCCCTTTGCCTGTGTTACCTTACCTGTGATTTTTGTAACCTCATCATTTTTAACGGTAGCGGAAACATTCATGGTCTTTTTGTCCTTATAGGCATTATAGAAATCTTCCCATGTTTTAATCTTATCGGAGCCATCGGTGATGGAGATATCGACATCATCTACATCATCAATATCATAGGTCTTGCTGCCAATTTTTACCGTACCGGTGTCCTTGCTTTCCTTATAGGTAACGCTTGCAACATTGCCGTCCGCATCATCCTTGCTGTCACTGTCGGAGGTGGTTGCTGTAATTTTAGTAACGTAATCCTTTTTATTCAGTGTCAGTGTAACGGTAATGGTGCTATCCCCATCATCGTACAGATTATACAGATCTTTGTAGTCTTTTGTTTTGTTGTCAATCTTTACGGTAACATCATCTGTATCATCGATGTAATATTTTGTGGTTTTATTTTTCAGCTGAATATAGCCTGTTTTGTCGGACTTATCATAATTCACCTTAGAAACCTTGTCCTTTATGGAATCACTGCTGCTTTCCTTTGTGCTGCCTGTGATTTTTGTCAGATTTCCCTTGTTGTCAAGGGTAACCTCAACCTCAATGGTTGTTTTGTCATCCTCTGCCTTTGTGAATAGGTCGTACAATTCCTTCAGGCTATAGCTCTTTTTGTCGATACGGATATCTACATCGTCCTTGTCGGTAAAGGAGTAGGTGCTGTCCTTATCAATCGTGATAGAGCCTTCTTTATCCGTTTTATTATATCTCACCTTTGTCAGGCTGCCTTTGGTTTTTTTGGTTTCCTTATAGGTTGCCTCCAGCTTGGTGATGTGCAGGTTGCTGTCGAGCGTCAGGGTAACATCAATGGAGGTGCCTGCCTTATATAGCTTTACGACATCGCTCATGGTGGCAGAAGAACCGTTCAGTGTGATGGTTGTGCCGCCGGAGGCCAGCATGTAGTAGGCTGCGCTGTCCTTCAGATTAACATAGAAATTTGTCATGGTCGCAATCGTACCCTTCTGTGTGGAGGTGGTCGGGTTGGTGGGTGTTGTCGGAGTTGTGGGTGTGGTAGGTGTGGTTGCCTTTTCCAGTACACCGTACAGATTTGTGACCAGAACTGCGGTTTCTGTGCGGTTCAGTGTCTGCTTGGGGTTGAATTTATTGGAATCGTCCCCATTGACTACGCCTACCCTTTTCAGCAGGGCAACATAGGGCTTTGCTTCTGTGGAAATGCTGCTGTTGTCCTTGAAGGTAGTTGTGGTTTCGTTTGCTGTGTAGGAAGAAACCCCCTTTGTTAAGGCGCGCCCAAGGATGGTTGCTGCCTGTTCTCTTGTGGCAGGCAGATTAGAACCGTTTTTCATGAAGCCGCCCAGGTTAGAGGTAGCCAGAATCCCGTTTTCCAAGCAGTAGGAAACGGCAGGATATGCCCAGCTCTGGATGCCGTAAGCATTCATAATGGGAGTCCATTTCTGGGTTACGCTGTCATCCGCCTTTGCCTTGCCTGTCTGCATCAGCAGCTTATACGCCAGCTGGCAGGATTCGGACAGAGAAACAGAATCTCTGGGGCGGAAATAGGTTTTGCCGTTTCTGGTTTCCCCAACAACCAGACCCAGGCTTGCCGCCTTATTGATGGATGCTTCGGCACCCGCCCAAGGAACCTGATTCATATCGGCAAAGGTTGCCGCATAAACAGAAAGTGGTTGACATGCCAGCATTGCCGCCAGAGCCAAGGCTACAGTATGTTTTGTCTTTTTCATAGAGAATACCCTCCTTTTCTTTTCATCAATAGTAAGATTATAACAAATTTTTTCCTGCTATAGCAACAGTATACAACAAAATTACAGGCTTTTGTAAAAATCAGTCAAATTTAAAAAACTCTTAAGAATTTCGCCGTCTGCATACTTCAGAGGGGAAAAGCATAGAGTATCCATAAGAATATCTGGGAGGAATGGGCGGATGAAGAATTGGAAGGGAGTATTGACGATACTGCTGATGTCTGTGCTATCGCTTGGGTTCAGCCTGTCTGCTTTTGCGGCGGAAACGGATGCATTGCAGCTGAAAAGTAAAAGTGCGGTGCTGATGGACGCAGGCACGGGAACGGTTTTGTATGAAAAAAACAGTCACGAGGCAATGCCGCCTGCCAGCGTGACAAAGGTGATGACATTGCTGTTGATTTACGAAGCGGAGGCGGCAGGACAGTTTGGATGGGAGGAAACGGTGCAGGTGAGCGAGCATGCGGCGAGTATGGGTGGCTCGCAGGTTTTTCTGGAGCCGGGCGAAACGCAGACAGCCGCAGAGCTGACGAAATGTATCGCAATTGCATCTGCGAATGATGCGGCAGTTGCCATGGCGGAGTTTGTGGCAGGTAGTGAGGAGGCCTTTGTGGAGCGGATGAACAGGAAGGCAGAGGAATTGGGGATGCAGGAAACGCATTTTGTCAATGCCTGCGGACTGGATGTGGACGGACACGAAACCAGTGCGTATGATATTGCGCTGATGAGTCGGGAGCTGATGACGAAATTCCCGGAGGTGCAGAAATATACGACCACATGGCAGGATACCATCATACATAAAACGCGCAAGGGGGAGTCCGAATTTGGCTTAACGAATACGAATAAGCTGATCAAATGGTACGAGGGTGCAACGGGGCTGAAAACAGGCTCTACGGGCAAGGCACTTTATTGTCTTTCCGGGACGGCGGAGCGCAACGGGCTGCACCTGATTGGCGTTGTGATGGCGGCACCGGATTTCAAGCTGCGCTTTCAGGAAACCATGAAGCTTCTGGATTATGGCTTTGCCAATTATAGCGCGGAAAAGGGACTGCCCGCAGGGAAGGAAATGGGGCGTATTCCTGTGACAAAGGGCATGAAGGACAGCGTTTCGGCTGTGGTGCAGGAGGAGATTTCTATTCTTCTGAAAAAGGATATCGGCGGTGAATGGGAAACGAAAGCGGAGCTTTTGCCTGCTATGGATGCGCCGGTTGCGGCAGGGGAGAAGGTCGGTGAATTGATTTATTTGCTGCATGGGAAGGAGGTCGGCAGGACGGATTTGATTACGGCAGAGGCTGTTGAAAAAGCAAATATCAATACTATGCTGCAAAGAATGTTAAGACAATGGTTTTAGGGGCGGAAGGCGCAGAAAAGGAACTCCTGTCGGAGCAGAATTCGTATGATGCAACGTCGGGTTTTTCGTTGAAAATTAAAAAATTTCCCAATCAACGATTTCGGCAGTATTGTCGCCTCCTGTATGTTTCTGGTGCTTTTGGGCGGTATATCGCTTTTGGGTTTCGGAGAAAGTAAGGTTGGAACAAAAAATTGTTCCAAAAAATATGGTTGGGAGAGGAGAAGATGCAGCAGAAAATAAGAAAAATTTTTTTATCAGTATTGCCTTTTTTTGCGGTTTTCATTCCGATTCTGTTAGGCGTACCACAGTCTGCACAGGCGTTGGAGCGGCGGAGGCTGATTCCTGTCGGCAGAACGGTGGGCGTAACGATGGATACAGAAGGGCTTCTGGTTTTGGAAACAGGCAGCGTAGTCGGAGCGGATAACGAAAGCCATGAACCCAGCAAGGGACTTCTGAAAGCAGGAGACCGCATTTTGCAGGCAAACGGCGAGAAGCAGGAGAATAAGGAAGCATTTATGAAAACCATTCAGCAGAGTGAGGGGAAACCGATTTGTCTGCGTCTGGAGCGAAACGGCAGGCAGAAGGAGGTGAAGATTACACCGGTTCTAAGCAATACCGCGCAGACCTATCAGATTGGCGCATGGATTCGGGACAGCATCCAAGGCATCGGCACAGTGACGTATTATGACGCGGAAAACGGTACCTTCGGCGCATTGGGACATGGTGTGTATGATGTGGATACGGATGACCTGATGGTGATTCATGGCGGCTCTGTGGTAGATACCACCCTGACGGAAATTGTGAAGGGGGAAAAGGGTGCTGCCGGTGAATTGATTGGGCAGGTAGAGATGCAAGAGAAGCTTGCCGCAATCGAGAAAAATACGGAAACGGGCATTTATGGCAAGGCGGCGGCAGGCGTTTTTGCAGGTGAAAGCTATCCTGTTGCTACAAAGGCAGAGGTAAAAAAGGGCGCGGCTGTGCTGCTTTCCGATTTGGAGGGCAAGGACGTGCAGGCGTATGCCATAGAAATCGAAAGTCTGGAGAAGAATGGCGGAAGGCAGCATAAGGATATGAATATCCGCATTATGGATGAACGGCTGCTTGCGCTGACAGGCGGCATTGTGCAGGGCATGAGCGGTTCACCGATTTTGCAGGATGGAAAGCTTGTGGGAGCAGTGACGCATGTGACTTTGGCAGACCCGACGAAGGGCTACGGCATTTTCATGGAAAATATGGCAGCATAAATTCTGAGAGATACGCATGGCAGGAATGTCGTGCGTATTTTTCAATTTTTATTTACATATTCCCTTTTTGTGCTTTCTGCTTTATAATTAAAGAAAAAACGGATTTGTGTCTAATTGAAGGAAAGGGGTTTTTTCGATGAAGAATTTAAGAAGGATGTTGGCTTGCGGACTTCTGCTTTCACAGCTTTTCTGTGGGCAGGCATGGGCGGCGGAAGTGCATACACCCTGCTATCGGAACAGCGTGGATACGGAAAACAGTGATTTTGACAAGGGAGAATGGAAATATAGATTTACGGCGGATTCCGGGCAGGAGACTGTGCTGACGGATGGAGAAAAGCATACATTTCTCATCATCAATGGCGGTCTGTCTGCAGAGCATATCATCATTGAAAACGGACGTGCCTTCATGGAGCTTGGGGCGTTGTGCGATGCACTGGGTCTGCAAAGGGAAGAAGTGAAGGATACGGCACTTTCCGGCAAGACAATCTGCGTGGAAAACGAGATTTATGTTCCGGTGCGCGCTTTTGCGACACAGCTTGGTGCGACTGTAACCTATGGTATGCAGGAAGTGATGCCGATGGGGAATCCCTGCATCAATCTGGATAACTGCGCGCAGAAAATCACAAAGGAAGCAGCAGTGCAGAATGTAAAGGAAAAATTGCAGCTTTATGATCCGATGTTCCGGAAAAGCGAGAGCTATCAGAAGCTAACACCGTATGTGGGCGAAATGCAGACAGAATTTCAGAAGCTGCAATGCGTGGATGAAACCGCAAGCTTTTGGGTTATCAAAGGTGTGCGTCTGTTCCTTGTGGATAAAGCAACGGGAGAGATTTATTATAAGCTGGGAGAAAGCGGCACGGGAAGCGGCTCTTATATTGAAACAATTGGAAAATTAGAGGAAACGTATGAGAATCTGTTTGAAAATATGTTGCTTTGTGGCTAAGATTTACTTCTGTTGGTGGAAAGGCTGCTCTTACCTTAGGTTAAAATAAACTGAAGTAGAACATATAAATAAATTTAGTTTTATGTCTAAATGAAAAGTGAATAGAGAGTTGCTTCCATTTGGGATGGAGGTGAAGAGGATGTCCTTTCGACAGAAAAGATATATGTAGAGGAATTGGGTGTTTCATACCAAAAGACAGGTAGATTCGATTTATCGGGGTGCTCTATTTTAAAAAGTCAGACAGCCGCAAAGGATTTGAATTTAACTATAGAAAATGCATGGCAGAAGGTTGTAGATGTAATTTGTATTTCAAAAACTATGGGGACAACGGTAACAGAGAATTACTTTAGTGTTTCGCCTGCGTTAATGGAATTGTTGAGCATTCAAGTAACAATACAGAGTGAGAATGCACTCTTATTGGGTACGGAAAAAGTCAGTATTGAGTTGAAAAATGCAAATACGGTGCGTAATTTTGTACCTGTTTTTGCAAATAAAACGGATTTACAGCTTTATACACAAGATGGGAAATTGATTGAGGGTGAGGTATTTCCAGCCTTTTTGTGTATAGATAATCAGCTTTATATTAGTGCAGATGCATTAGCAAAAAGCATGAGTATGGAGCACACTTTAGATGGATATGGTTATGGGGATGGAGTTTTTAGAAAAAAATAGAATAAAACAAAAGCTTGTTGTAGGAGGAGGATTTTTCGAATTGCGGAATGGTGATTAGGATATCTATGAAAACAATCTAATAATATCATACAAGAACCAAGATGCAGTGGAGGCGTATACGAAAGCGAAAGCGGCGATTATGCAATTGCAGAAATGGGATGATATGTCTGCGGAAAGGGGGGGTATTTGTGAAAGCGTGATGGGATGTTTTTTTGATATTGTGAATTGGATGTTAATAGCAAGAGACACGGTTTATCCCGTGGGAAGAAATAGGAATTGAACTTAGGCGGACAGAAATGTCCGCTTTTTTCGTTATGCTCCCGTGGGTTATTGGTTGCTTTTGCCATACAAGTTTGAAATAGCCATAACTTGGGGTGAGACCTATCAGAAATGAACCGGTCAGCCGATGTCTTTGGCAGCCACCAAGAATCCTCCTGCTTTAGCTGTGTGGAGTGTCAAAGCTTGTAACAAAATATATACCGGCTACCGTTTGTGCGTTTTTGTACTGATTCGACTAACAAGAAAACAAGGACGTTCATCAAAAAGAAAGAGCGTCCTTGTATTTTTGTTTGCCGTTTTTCAGTTAATTTTATAAGTTTTTTTGCGTGTTACAGATATTTCATCATAACCCGAAGCAAAACATTCATATCGATAGGCTTAGCAACATGGTCATTCATGCCTGCCTCCAGTGCGGCCTGCCGATCCTCAGAAAAAGCATTCGCCGTCATTGCAAGAATGGGAATTTCCGCTTTTTTCCGATCTTCCATCTGTCTGATTTTTTTCGTTGTCTCATAGCCGTTTAGAATCGGCATTTGCACATCCATCAGAATCAAGTCATAATAGCCATCCTCTGCGTGACTGAGCATATCCACACACGCTTGGCCATTTGCGGCGTGCTCCACAAGAAAGCCTGCCCCCTTTAAAAGCTCTAATGCAATTTCCGCATTCAGTGCATTATCCTCGGCAAGCAAAATGCGGCGGGGCTTTTCTTTTGAGAGAGAGGGCTTCTTGGTTTCTTGCTTTCCATAAACATCCTTTTTTTCTGCAATATAAAAAGGAAGGGTTATTGTGATTTTTGTGCCGATGTTTTGCTTGCTTTCCACTTGAATCGTTCCTTCCATCAGCTCAATAATGGATTTTACGATAGGCAGCCCAAGCCCTGTACCCAGAACCTCATTTTTTGCAGAGGTTTCCTCTCTGGAAAATTCCTCAAAGATATGGGAAAGAAACTCCTCGCTCATGCCAATGCCTGTATCCGTGCAAGTGAAAACATACTGCGCCTGTTTATCATCGGATGCCGCCTCATTGAGCGATATATGGATGGTATGTCCGCTTGGCGTATATTTGATTGCGTTGCTCACGATGTTTAATTGGATTTCCTGCAATCTTGTTTTATCGCAAATGGCATACTTATGTCGGATATGGATTTCTTCGGAATAATGAAGTCCCTTCTTTTGAATATCCGATTCAAAAACAGTATACAAAGAGTGGAACAGTGCCTCCATATCCTCGGCCTCTAATCGCAGGGTGGCTGTTCCGCTTTCGATGCGGGCAATCTCCAAAACCTGATTGATGATTGTCATTAGGAGGTTACCGGAGGATTGCAGCTTTTTCAAATACACAGAGGCCTTTTTTTCATCCTGTAAATGCTTTTCCAAAAGGTCGGAAAAACCGATGATTGCATTCATTGGCGTGCGGATATCGTGGCTCATGTGAAAAAGAAATTTCGTTTTTGCCTCATTCGCAAGTCTTGCCTGTTCGGTTGCCTTTTGCAGCTCATCGATATACTGCTTTTCCCGATATTTTTTGCTGTAAAGCTGATAAAAAATAGTAGCAGTCATTATGGAGAGAATCAACGAAAAAATGCCTGCAATTACCCACCAGACAGTCGGAATCCATCCGGCAGTCGGGGCAATATTCACATACCAAGTATCATTGGGAATCCCACATTCAACGGTAAGGCAATTTTGGGGCATATCTTTTTGGCTCTGTGCCAAAGTGATTTTTTCGCCTGTTTGGCTGTTTTTTGCCCATATTTCATAGCAATAGGAGGCATCGCTTAAGCGCTCCAAGCCGATTTTATCAATAAACTCATCCCAGTCGATTACCATGATAACGAAGCCCCAGAAGGTGCGGTTGCCAGAAGCATCGGTTTGATAGACCGGATCGAAAAGCAATGCACCGTAGCCGCCCTGTTTTAATGCATAAGGGCCGCCGATGGTATACCCCTTGGTTTGCTTTGCCCGCTGTGCGTCATAATTTCGTTCATGCTCCGTCAGAATATTCATGCCCAGAACCGTTTCATTTTCCTGCTTGGGATAAATTTCCGTTATGATTCCCTGCGGTGCCAGCTCGTACGCTTTGATAATGTTGTTATGATTCGGAATCAGCTGCGCAAGCTTGGAAAAGGTATTTTCATTCAGCTCATAGCCTGAGTTAATCATGTTTTCCAAGAAATCGGAAAGAGCTACATATTGAACAAGGTGTGCGTTGATGCGTTTTACTGTGCTTTGTGCCGTATAGGTTGCACTCATTTTCATTTCTTTTTCCGTATAATTAAAAAAAGCTTGGCTGAGAAGGAGCGCAGTCAAGAAAGCAAAGATTCCGACAAACAGGCAGTATATTTTGGCTCTTTTTACGGCGGTGCTGCATTTATCCATTTCGGGGTACTCCTTTTAGAATAGTATTTTTACGAGATAAATAATCATATTTTCGATGATAGAAACTCATTTACCAAAATATACCATAACATAAATTTTATGAACACGTCAACAGATGGATAAATGAAAATGACACGGTAGAATACTGAAAAAATCTGTCGAAATGTGTCTGTGTTTGTCAAAAATAAATAATTGTTGTGAAAGGTTTGAATATGAATTTAGGAGCTTTTCAGGATTGTTCTAAATTGAGCTATATATTGTTAATGAAGATAATTTTAAAGATTGTATTTTGGAAGATTATTGGTATAATTTAAAATTGATTTGTATGCGGCTTTTAGGTGCTACGCACCCAAGCAGGCAACTTATACAAAGAATTTTTTCATGGTTTTATGGAAAGAGAGGTTTTAGAAAGTGAGGAAAAGAATAGTATCATGTGCAATGGCATTTCTGATGGTCTTTACACTTATGCCATGCTCTGCCTTTGCAGGGGAGGCTTCTGCGGAAGGACAGGCGGAAAGCCTTGAGGCAGAAAGACCTGCGGAGGATGACGCATTTGGAGAAGGCGGATTGGATGAGGCGTTTTTCGCCGAGGATGCGGATTCTCTGATTGGCACACTGGAGGCGGATGAAGAAAGTGCGGCATTTGCGGTTTCTGCTGTTACAGGGATTTACCTTGACCAGACGCATGGTAATGATGCAAATGATGGGCTGACAGAGTCTACGGCGGTAAGGACACTTGAGAAGGCAAATGAGCTTGCGAATGCAAATGGTACAAGGGATATCTTTCTTGCAAGTGTGTATCAGGTTACAGGAACAGAAAACTGGGACCTTGGCGGAAAAACAATCCATCGGTATAAACTTGGCGGCTATATGATTGAATTGAAGGATGCGTCTGCATCTTTGACACTCAAAGATGTTGTGATTGATGGTGCGGAGTATTCTGTGGCTGCTGAAAATGCTGCGGAAACCGATTCTATTATTAAGGCTGCAAGTGGTGGTACCATTGAGCTGAAAAGCGGAGCCATCTTGGAAAACAATAAAGCGGCTCAGTTTGGTTCCGGCATTTTGGCGATCAATGGTGTCGAGATAACAATGGAGGACGGAGCTGTCATTCGTAATAACACAAATAGGAACTATGAATTGGGCGGCGGCATTTTGCTTGGCAATGGCAGTACCTTTACCATGAACGGCGGCGAAATTAGCGGAAATACAGCAAATGGTGGCGGCGGCGTTGCAATCATTGGCTCAACTATGGTCATGAATGGTGGCAAAATTTCAAACAACAGTACCTATAAAACAACCGGACAAGGCAGCTATGGTGCAGGGGTTTATGTTGCCGACTATGCCAATGCAAGTGGCGGCGATATATTGTTTAAGCCTAAACCTGCTTCCTTTGAAATGAACGGCGGCAAAATTACCGGGAATAAGGCACTTGACTATGGCGGCGGTGTGCTTACCTTTCCACAGCAAAGCAAAAAAATTACAATCAATATTAAAAACGGCGAAATTTCCGAAAATCAGGTGACGGAAGGCAGTGGCGGTGCAATCGCAGCATTCTTCGGCGTAACCGAGCTGAACATTACCGGTGGCACGCTGAAAAAAAACAGTGCTAAGAATTACGGCGGCGGTGTTTTTCTGTATGACGCAACGAATGCAACAATTTCCAAGGGCATGATTTCTGAGAACAAGGCTTATAAGGGCGGCGGTGTATGCTTATACTATAACTCTGCTGCGAAACAGACCGGCGGTTCCATTGAAAACAATGTTGCAAATGCAGGCGGCGGTGTTTGTGGCGGCACCTATACCATGACAGGCGGTGTCATCAAGGATAATAACAATTCTCTGACCGAGGAAGCACGGCGTTCGACCAGAGGTGACGGTGTTTATGTAGGAACTGCCTTCAATCTGGGGGGTGCTGCAGAAATCAGCACGAATAACGATGTTTATTTAGAAAAAGGCGCAAGGGAAGCAAAAGAAGGGCGCTATATCAATGTGATTTCTCCTTATACAGGTGCAAGCACTGCGAAACCAATTCAAATCCACAGTGAAGATGTAACGGTGGAAGGAGCGGAAATCGGTACACAGCTTGTTCGGTATACAGCCGTTGCGGGCGGCGAAGCTGCGGCGGCACAGGCGGATGCAAACGGTATTTTCGTACCAAGCTGGAAAATGCAGAAGGGCTTGGTTATTGGGCAGAGCAAAGCGGCAGGAAAGACGGACTGGATGACCTATGTGCCATCTATCAGGATTCAGTATCAGTGGGTTAGCACAGATAACCCCTCTGATGTGACACCACCTGCGGATGATTATATCCGTACCGGTACAGCCTATACAGCAAAGGCACAGGAGGCAACCCATCAGGGATATAGCTTCAAAGGCTGGTTTACGGATGATGCATGCACACTTAGCTATACAGATGGTACTGTGTTGAGTACAGATACGATTCTTTACGGCAAGTGGGAAAAAATCGCAACACCGCCTTCTTCCGGTGGCGGCGGTTCTCATGTGACAAAATATTATATTTTGCATTATGAATCTAATGGCGGCACAAAATACGAGGATGAAAAATATAAAAAAAATACAGTTGTCATACTCGATAAGATTCCCAAAAGAGTTGGATATACCTTTACGGGTTGGTATGCGGATAAAGAGCTGACGGATAAAATCACAAGCGTAAAAATGACAAGTGATAAAACCGTTTATGCAGGCTGGCAGGCAACAGATGTTCCAAATTACTTAAATAATGAAAATCATTTTGCGTATATCGTTGGCTACGAGGATGGAACAGTCAGACCGAATGCGAATATCAGTAGGGCCGAGGTTGCGGCAATCTTCTTCCGTCTTTTGAAGGATGATGTGCGGGATGATAACCTCACAGCAAATAGCGTTTTTACAGATGTTGCGTTTGGAAAATGGTATAACAAATCTATTTCCACGATGGCGAAAATCGGCATTGTAAAGGGACGTACAGCAAATGCCTTTGCGCCGAATGCGCCCATCACAAGAGCGGAATTTGCGGCAATTTGTTCTCGTTTCGACCGAAGCAATGTCGAGATAAAGAGTGATTTTAACGATATCTCCGGACATTGGGCGGAAAAGGAAATCAGACGTGCGGCCTCTCTGGGCTGGATTAAGGGCTATGCAGACGGCTCCTTTAAGCCGGACCAAAACATCACAAGAGCCGAGGCGGCATCCATGATTAACCGTATGCTGCATAGATTGCCTGAAACGGCGGATGATTTGCTGGATGGCATGATTCAATGGCCGGATAATCAGCCGAGCGATTGGTATTACATCAATATGCAGGAGGCAACAAATAGCCATGACTTTAAGCAGAAAGGCGAAATCAATGAGTATTGGACAAAGCTGACAGAGAATCCGAATTGGGATAGATATAAATAATATTTCGACATAATAGCAAATAGCCAATCAGCAAACAAGGACGTTCAGTGAAAATGAGCTCCCTTTCGGGTTGAGAAGTGAAATGATAAAATCACTGGATACTTGGAAGGGAGCATTGTTACAATGCAAAATATCGAGGAGGTACAATAAATGGAAAAGCTACCGCTCATTGACTACTTAGCGCAGAAAGCCCGTTGCACTTATATTAGTGATTTACGAAAATTAAAAAGGACAACAAAATTTGATTTGATTGATGCAGTATAGCAGATACCGGAAGAAGTCTATTCTATGGATGATTGGAATGAGGCTTTGATGTATATGAGTAATCGTGAAGCACGGTATTCCTCATTCACTGCTAAAGAAGAAATTCTTGAATTTTTGAAATATGATGTAGAGACTGATTGAAAAACATATACCGACTCCCAATCGTTAGGCTTAAAAGAAAGATTGGGAAGTCGGTATTTTATTGTGCAAAAAACTTGGTTTTTCGGGTAAGAAGAAGCGTGCATCTTATTCACGCAATCAATAAATATTATGACGGATGTTGCAATATTTCGGTGTAAAAAATGTATACATAAAGACAATGTTCGTTGTAATTTTTGTAATATAGTGGTATACTATGTTAAAATTAGGATAACGGAGGTGTGTGTGATGTACCGAATTGCTATGGAAAAGCTATTAAAATGGAAACAAAGTAAACGTCGTAAGCCTTTGATTATTGAAGGGGCTCGTCAGGTTGGCAAGACATGGCTAATGAAAGAGTTTGGTAAGCAGGCTTATGCGGATACTGTATATATCAACTTTGATTCTAATTCAAGAATGGCAGAGCTATTTGCCTCCGATTTGGATACGAAACGCTTAATTATGGGGATAGAGTTGTATGTCGGACGAAAAATCAACTCAGAAAACTGTTTACTGATTTTTGATGAAGTGCAGGAGGTGCCAAGAGCGCTATCATCTCTTAAGTATTTTTATGAAAATGCACCACAGTATCATATTATATGTGCAGGCTCATTGCTCGGCATTGCCCTACATCAAGGCACATCGTTTCCTGTTGGCAAGGTTGATTTTTTAAAGCTCTATCCGCTTTCCTTCAAGGAGTTTTTAATGGCAACCGATAAAGAGCAATTTGCTGAATTGCTTGAGAATCTGGACTTTGAAATGATTACAAGCTTTAAGCAAACTTATATTGATGCATTGAAGCAGTATTATTTTATCGGCGGTATGCCAGAGGCGGTACAAAGCTTTGTAGAAAATAAGGACTTTAATGAGGTTCGATATATTCAAAAGAGAATTCTGGAGGCTTATGAACAGGATTTCTCAAAGCATGCTCCCAACGAAATTGTTCCGAGATTGCGTATGTTATGGAACAGCATCCCGTCTCAGCTGGCGAAAGAAAACAAAAAATTTATTTATGGGCTGGTACGAGAAGGGGCTCGTGCAAAGGAATATGAAACAGCAATGCTGTGGCTTAGCGACTGTGGTCTGATCCATAAGGTTAGCCGTGTCAATGCAGTGGGCATTCCTTTGCGTGCGTATGAGGATTTGAAGGCATTTAAACTCTTTGTAGTAGATGTAGGGCTTCTTAGCTGTATGGTTGGGCTTCGGCAGAAAACCTTACTGGATGGGAATGACCTTTTTGTAGAGTTCAAGGGAGCCCTTACAGAGCAATATGTTTGTCAGCAGCTTAAAAATATGGAGGATTTAGAGATTTGTTACTACACGAATGATAGGGGATCTTGTGAAGTTGACTTTGTTGTTGATACAGGCGAGCGGATTGTTCCTGTTGAAGTAAAGGCAGAGGTAAATCTTAGAGCCAAGAGCCTGAAAACGTATTATGAAAAGTTTTCACCGGAGGTTTCTGTGCGTACATCCATGGCGGACTATAAAAAAGAAGGGTGGCTTCTGAATTTGCCGCTATATGCGATAGATCAAATTGTGCGATTCTAAATCATAAGGTGTTAGGGTATTGTGATTAGCAGAAATATGATATATACTGCATTAGGAGTAAAATTCAATATATTCAGATTTTTCCCGGTGTCATTGAGAATGGCATCGGGATTTTTCTATTTCCGGATATTTCCAAAAGATTTTTCGGTGTTCGCCTTGTCAATAGCAGCTTGATATGCTATAACAAAAAGAGAACAAACATTCGTTATAGTAAAGAATATATGTTTGCTTTTGGGGGTGGGTGTATGGAAAGAACGTATTTATGCTGTGATTTAAAAAGCTACTATGCTTCTGTCGAGTGCATTGACCGAGGGCTTGATCCGATGGCAATCAATCTTGTGGTGGCTGATGCGGCACGCACGGATAAAACGATTTGCCTTGCGGTATCGCCTGCCTTAAAGTCCTTTGGCCTATCCGGCAGACCGAGGCTGTTTGAGGTCAAGCAGAGAGTGCGTGACATTAACTACGAAAGGCGGATGAGGCTTCCGTCAAAGGCGTTTTGGGATAAGTCCTGTGATTTGCGGGAGCTACAGAACGATCCAACCTTGGAGCTGGACTATATCATTGCTCCGCCCAGAATGAGACGGTACATGGAGGTGAGTGCGAAGATACACGGTATTTTTCTAAAGTATTTTTCGGCAGAGGATATTCATGTTTACAGCATTGACGAGGTCTTTGTCGATTTAACCGCATATCTTCCGTTTTATCGGCTTTCGGCGCACGCACTGGCGGAAAGGGTGGTAAATGCGGTGTTTCAAACAACAGGAATCACAGCCACAGTTGGCATTGGCACAAATCTGTATCTGGCGAAGATTGCTATGGATATTCTGGCGAAAAAAATGCCCGCAGATGAGAAGGGGATGCGGATTGCGGAGCTGGATGAAATGTCATACCGCTATGAAATGTGGGCGCATGAGCCAATTCAGGATTTTTGGCGTGTGGGCAGAGGCTACACGAAAAAGCTTCATGCCGCAGGCTTATACACCATGGGGGATATCGCAAGATATTCCCTCAGCAAAAGAGGAGAGGATAAGCTATATCAGCTTTTTGGCATCAATGCAGAGCTATTGATTGATCATGCGTGGGGCTGGGAGCCGTGTGCGATTGCGGATGTAAAGTCCTATCAGCCGAGGAGCAACAGCATAAGCTCCGGACAAGTGCTGCAATCTCCCTATACGGCAGAAAAAGCGAAAATCATTGTGCGGGAAATGGTGGATCGGCTTGTGCTTGATTTGGTAAATAAGGGGGTTGTCACAAATCAGTTTGTGCTGACGATTGGATATGATAAGGAAAGTCTGACGAACCCAGAGGTAAGATATACGGGAGAGGTGGTGCGGGATGCTTACGGCAGGGAAATACCGAAGCACGCACATGGCACAGCGAATCTGGAGGGATATAGCAGCTCTTCCAAGGAAATTGTAGAGGCGGTGCTGCAGCTATATGACCGCATTGTGAATCAAGAGCTTCTTGTGCGAAGGGTAACGATTGCGGCGTGTCATGTGATTGCTCAGGATGCAGTGAAGAAGGAGCCGAAGCAGCTGGATTTATTTACGGATGCCGAAGAATCGGAAAAACAGAGGAAAAAGGCGGAGGCACGCCGAAAAGAAAAGCAGCTGCAAAAAGCCATTTTGCAGATTCAAAAGAAATACGGAAAAAACGCAGTATTAAAAGGAACAAATCTCTTGGAAGGTGCAACCATGAAGGAACGGAACAACCAAGTGGGCGGCCATCAAGCATAATGGGAGGGGAAAAACAATGAATGACAATAGGTATGAGGACATTATCCATCTGCCGCATCATCAATCGGATTGCAGGCCGAAAATGTCGGTGCGAGATAGAGCGGCGCAGTTTGCACCCTTTGCGGCATTGGTCGGTTATGAGCAGATGGTACAGGAGACAGAGGGTGTTCTTTTGGCGGATAGACGGAGAATGCTGTCGGAGGATGAAAAGAGCGGTTTAGACCGAAAAATGCAGATATTGCAGGAACAGATAGGTGTTCATCCGGAAATAGAAGTAACCTATTTCACTGAAAATGAAATGGGCGGTGCTTATGCGGTCTATGCCGGTAGGGTAAGGCGGATTGAGGATGTTCCCACAGCCATTGTGTTTATGAATGGCAAGCGGATATGGGTAGGGGATATTGCTTGTATCGAGAGTGAGATTTTTGAGCGATATGAGCTTTGATTGGGATACGCAGTGTTTTATGATGTGTGGAGGCAACAAATAAGGTGTTATTTATTATGAATTGGGCAAGAATCAATAAGCGTTGACATAGTAAATTTCCTGTGATACTCTAAAGGAGAAAGATGATTAGGTATCGAGGCGTTTGACCGAGATAAATGGTTTAAGGATAGGAAAACGTTATTATTTTTGTGTCTAAAAGGCATAAATGTAATAGCGCTTTTTTTATTGTATTTTTTCATAGCAGGATGGACTTCAGATATTTCAAGAGCTGTGTATTTACGTTGGAAGGATTATGATTTCGCAGGAGAGTATCATTGATAAGAAAGGAGAGGGAAAAGGTAATGTATCGACATCCCTTATACCCCTTTACGCTGGCGGATGTGGATTATCTGCATCAGATGGAGCAGACAATGGCAGAGGATAGAACATTTGATACTGTTTGTGTAAATCCGGAGGATTTAAAATAGAACAAATGTTTGGAAATTTTCTGTGTTCGCTACACAACACCTTTAATTTGTGTTATAATTTCCGTGTAAAAGATATACAAGTGATACGGCTGTTTTGTATGTTATGATGTGGTATCTTGTATTATTTCGTTGTGAAAAAATGAGTGAGTGACCGAAATTCGAAGTTGCCTAAAATCAGAGCAAATTCGGAATATGTCACGGCTCAAGAATTCGAATTTTTTGTGTGGTATGATGCTATTTTCATGCTCATCGGGAGGAGGAAAAATGGAGAACAAATTTAAGGTGGTATCGAAATATAAACCGACCGGTGATCAGCCGCAGGCGATTGAAAAAATTGCGGAGGGCTTTCAGAAGGGCTTGAAATTCCAGACCTTGCTGGGGGTAACAGGCTCGGGCAAAACCTTTACGATGGCAAATATCATTGAGAAAATCCAGAAGCCGACCTTGGTCATTGCGCACAATAAAACCCTTGCGGCACAGCTTTATAACGAGCTGAAGGAGTTTTTCCCCGAAAATGCGGTAGAGTATTTCGTCAGCTATTATGATTATTATCAGCCCGAGGCGTATGTACCAAGTACGGATACCTATATCGAAAAGGATTCCTCTGTCAATGATGAAATTGATAAGCTGCGCCATTCCGCCACGGCGGCGCTGGTGGAGCGAGAGGATGTTATTGTTGTTGCCAGCGTTTCTTGTATTTATGGCTTGGGTGACCCTGAGGAATACTACGGCATGATGCTTTCCCTGCGCCCCGGCATGGAGAAGGACAGGGATGAAGTCCTGCGCGCTCTGGTGGAAATGCAGTATGACCGCAATGATCTGAATTTTGAACGAGGTACGTTTCGTGTCCGTGGGGATGTGGTCGAAATTTTCCCGATCGGCTCCTCGGAGCATGCCATTCGTGTGGAATTTTTCGGGGATGAAATCGACCGCATTACGGAAATAGATGTGCTGACAGGCGAAATCATCGGGACAAGAAACCATATCTCGATTTTCCCTGCCTCTCATTATGTCACCGCGCCCGAAAAAATGCAGTTGGCCATTCAGCGGATTGAAAAGGAGCTGGAGGAGCGCTTGGCGGAGCTCAAACGAGAGGACAAGCTTCTGGAAGCGCAGCGATTGGAGCAGCGCACGAATTATGATTTGGAAATGCTCAGAGAAATGGGCTTCTGTACGGGCATCGAAAACTATTCCCGTCATCTTTCTCTGCGCGAAGCAGGCAGCACGCCCTTTACGCTGATTGATTTCTTTCCGGAGGATTTTCTTATCATTGCGGATGAATCCCATGTTTCTATTCCGCAGATTCGAGCCATGTATGAGGGAGACCGTTCCCGAAAAACAACTTTGGTGGACTTTGGCTTCCGCCTGCCCTCCGCATTGGATAACCGTCCGCTCAAATTTGCGGAATTTGAAAGCAAAATCAATCAAATGCTATTCGTTTCCGCAACCCCCTCTGTTTATGAAAAGGAGCATTCTCAGCAGACGGCAGAGCAGATTATTCGTCCGACAGGCTTGTTGGACCCCGAAATTTCCGTTCGCCCGATTCATGGGCAGATTGATGATTTGCTTGCCGAGGTCAGAAGAACCACAGAGACAGGGGATAAGGTTCTTGTCACAACCCTGACGAAAAAAATGGCAGAACGCCTGACGGATTACCTGCGTGAAGCAGGGGTGCGCGTGCGCTATCTCCATTCGGATATTGATACATTGGAGCGTCTGGAAATCATTCGTGATCTGCGTATGGATGTGTTTGATGTGCTGGTCGGCATCAACCTTTTGCGTGAGGGTCTGGATATCCCCGAGGTCAGTCTGGTTGCCATTCTGGATGCAGATAAGGAGGGCTTCCTGCGTTCCGAAACCTCGCTGATTCAGACCATTGGGCGTGCGGCAAGAAATGCCAAGGGGCGCGTCATTATGTATGCCGATGTCATGACAGAAAGCATGGATAGGGCGATTACGGAAACCAACCGCCGCCGCTGCCTTCAGCAGGCGTATAATGAGGAGCATGGCATCATTCCGCAGACCATTCAGAAAAAGGTGCATGATGTCATCCAGATTACGAAGGCCGCAACGGAGAAGCAGAAATTCGGTCTGGAAAAGGACCCCGAATCCATGAGCGAAAAGGAATTGAAGCAGCTGATTGCAAAGCTGGATAAGGAAATGAAGCATGCCGCACTGGAATTGCAGTTTGAACGTGCGGCAGAGCTGAGAGATAAAATTTTGGAAATCAAGAAATTATTGTAAGAACTTGGGCAATCCTCTGAAAAGGGATATCCCAAGAAAAGGAGATGCTATGAAGGATAAGATTGTAATAAAGGGTGCGAGAGCGCATAATCTGAAAAATGTTGACCTCACCATCCCCAGAGATCGGCTGGTTGTCTTTACGGGGGTGAGCGGCAGCGGCAAAAGCTCTCTTGCTTTCGATACGATATATGCAGAGGGACAAAGACGCTATGTGGAGTCGCTCTCCTCCTATGCAAGGCAGTTTTTGGGGCAGATGGAAAAGCCGGATGTAGACCTCATCGAGGGGCTTTCTCCTGCCATCTCCATTGACCAGAAAACAACGAGCCATAACCCCCGTTCCACTGTCGGTACGGTAACGGAGATTTATGATTATCTGCGTCTGCTCTACGCAAGAATCGGGATTCCCCATTGCCCGAAATGCGGCAAGGAAATCAAAAAACAAACCATCGACCAGATTGTAGACCGCATTATGGAGCTGCCCGAGCGGACGAAGCTACAACTGCTGGCACCCGTGGTGCGCGGCAGAAAGGGCGAGCATGTCAAGCTGCTGGAGGATGCAAAAAAGAGCGGCTATGTGCGTGTGCGCGTGGATGGAATTTTGTATGACCTTTCCGAAAAAATCGAATTGGAAAAAAATAAAAAGCATAACATAGAAATCGTGGTAGACCGTCTGATGGTAAAGGAAGGCATGCAGATGCGTCTGACCGAATCCATCGAAACGGCATCGGCACTCAGCGGCGGTCTCCTGATTGTGGATGTAAATCAGGGAGAGGATGAGCTGCTGTTCAGCCAGAGCTTTTCCTGCCCCGACTGCGGCGTGGATTTGATGGAAATTGAACCGCGCATGTTCTCCTTCAATAATCCAAGCGGGGCCTGCCCGACCTGTACGGGTCTGGGGATGCAGATGAAGTTTGATGAACAGCTGATTGTGCCGAATGAGGAGCTCAGCATCATGCAGGGCGCAATTACCGCCCCCGGCTATAATTCCGTCAATGCGAAGGGGAGCATGAGTAAGGTTCTCTTTGATGCACTGGCGGCGAAATACGGCTTTTCTCTGGAAACGCCATTTAAGGATTTGCCTCGAAAAATCAAGGATATTATTTTCTATGGCGCGAAGGAAAAGCTGCGCATTACCTACAGCAATGTGCGTGGCACAGGCACCTATGATTATGCCTTTGAAGGGGTCATCAATACTCTCCGGCGCAGATATAACGAAACCTCCGAAGCCATGCGCGCGGAATTTGAGGAATATATGACGAATATCGAGTGTCCCGATTGCCATGGGAAACGCCTGCGTCCGGAGGTGCTTGCCATTACTGTCAACGGGAAGAATATTTCCGAGGTGACGGAGCTTTCTATTGGCAAAATGCAGGAATTCTTCCAAAGCCTGACGCTGACGGAACGGGAAAATATGATTGCGGAACGTATTCTGAAGGAAATCCACGCCAGAGTCGGCTTTTTGATTGATGTCGGTCTGGAATATCTGACGCTTTCCAGAACGGCAGGCACGCTTTCCGGTGGGGAATCGCAGCGTATCCGTCTGGCAACGCAGATTGGTTCCGGTCTGGTCGGCGTAGTTTATATTCTGGATGAACCGAGTATCGGTTTGCATCAGCGGGATAATGATAAGCTGCTTGCAACATTAAAGCACCTGCGTGATATCGGCAACTCTCTGATTGTGGTGGAGCATGACGAGGATACCATGCGCGCGGCGGATTTTGTTGTGGATATCGGCCCCGGTGCAGGGCGCGGCGGCGGTGAAATCGTTGCGGCAGGTAGTGTAGAGGAAATTATGGCAGTGGAGCGCTCCGTAACGGGTGCATATCTCAGCGGACGCAAAAAAATCGAAGTGCCAAAGGAACGCAGACCCTTCGTACAAGACCATAAATTAGTCATCAGGGGCGCGGCAGAAAATAATCTGAAAAACATCGATGTGGAAATTCCGCTTGGTGTGTTTACCTGCGTGACGGGTGTCAGCGGCAGCGGCAAAAGCTCTCTCATCAATGAAATTCTGTATAAGCGTCTGGCGAAGGAGCTGAACAGAGCCAAAACCAGAGCCGGCAGGCATGAGGAAATGCTTGGGCTGGAGAAGCTGGATAAGGTCATCAATATTGACCAGTCCCCCATCGGGCGCACACCCAGAAGCAACCCTGCAACCTATACCGGTCTGTTTGACATGATTCGGGATGTGTTCGCGCAGACAACAGAGGCGAAGGTCAGAGGGTATCAGAAGGGCAGATTCAGCTTTAATGTAAAAGGCGGCAGATGTGAAGCGTGCAGCGGGGATGGTATCGTCAAGATTGAAATGCACTTTCTGCCTGATATTTATGTGCCCTGTGAGGTCTGCCATGGCAAACGCTATAACCGCGAAACCCTAGAGGTAAAATATAAAGGGAAAACCATTTCCGATGTACTGGATATGACGGTCGAGGAAGCATTGCAGTTCTTTGAAAATATTCCCCGTATCAAAAATAAGCTGCAAACCTTATATGATGTCGGTCTTTCCTATGTGCAGCTGGGGCAGTCCTCCACAACGCTTTCTGGCGGTGAAGCGCAGCGCGTGAAGCTGGCAACGGAGCTGAGCCGCAAAAGCACAGGCAAAACGGTCTATATTTTGGATGAGCCCACAACGGGACTGCATACGGCGGATGTGCATAAGCTGGTACAGATTCTGCAAAGGCTGACCGAGGGCGGTAATACGGTTATCGTCATTGAGCATAATCTGGATGTGATTAAAACGGCGGATTATATCATCGACCTTGGCCCTGAGGGCGGCGATGGCGGCGGCACAATCGTTGCAGTCGGCACCCCCGAAGAAATCTGTCGGGTACCTGCTTCCTATACGGGAAAATATCTGAAGCCGCTGCTTGATGCAAAAGTCGAAACAAGCCGAAATCCTGATTTCGACTGAGCATAAGCATAAGCGTATATAGGTTCTTATTGACATTTTGTGAAAAACTAAGTACCATAAGAATAATGAGTATTATGTAATTTTTGGAGGAAGCTATGGCAAAAGAAAAAGGACCGGTAGCAGACTTTGTGCAGACGAGAAAGCGTATCAACGATTATTTCGGCTGCGAGGGGGATTTCTTCATTCATCCGCTGCTCGATTTTGAATGGGCAGTCAGAGAGGATGAGGATTTTACCTTCCTTTGCTATTGGACAACTGAGGGGAAAAAGATAGATGCCGTTGTAGTGAAAAAAAGCGGTACACCTATGATTTACAAAACGAAGGACTACACCATGGTAGTCGCCATCGACTGCGTGAAGATCGGCTTTATCTTCCGCAACGGAAAAAATCAGACACAGCAGTGAAAACGGGATGTGGATTTTTTGGCAGGTCTGAACGGCTGTCTATCTGCATAAACTGATTTATTGAAAGGATCATTGCTAAGGGAAAATCTTTGGCAAAGCAAAGGGGAGAAAGAGATGCAAATGGAAGGATTGCCGGAAAACAATACTGTTCTGATTGCCGGTAAGATCGTAAAAGGCTGTGTCTTTAGTCATGAGGTATATGGCGAAGGTTTCTATACATTTCAGATTTCTTCTGAACGCCTCAGTGATAAGGAGGATATCCTGCCTGTCACCGTTTCCGAACGGCTGATAGATATGAATTTATTGCAGGTAGGAACAAAAGTTGATATTATTGGACAGTTAAGGAGCTACAATAACTACAACAGTAAAAAAAATCGTCTGGTGCTGACCATCTTCGCGAGGGAGATTTCCCTGCCGGAGGAGGAAGAAGGAAAGAATATCAATCAGGTTTATCTGAATGGTTTTATCTGTAAGCCCCCGATTTACCGTAAAACGCCTTTTGGAAGAGAAATATCCGATATTCTGGTAGCGGTCAACCGTGCCTATAATAAATCGGATTATATTCCCTGCATTGCATGGGGCAGAAATGCCAGATATATCGCAAATCTGGAGGTGGGTGCCAATATCCATATCTGGGGCAGAATGCAAAGCAGAATCTATCAGAAACGCATTGGCGAGGAGGTAGAAGAAAGAGTCGCTTATGAAGTTTCTGTTGCAAAAATCGAGCTGCCGCATAAGGCGGAGCACGAAGCGGAAGAAAAAGGCGCGGACGAGATGGTCTGAAGCAAGAAAAACAGGAGTGAAGATAACGTGAGACAAGGTCAGATTTCAATTTATTATGGTATGGGGAAGGGGAAAACAGCCGTAGCCGTTGGGCGTGGCATGCGCGCCATCGGCGAGGAACAGCGTGTTGTTATGATTCAATTCTTGGATTATCATAACAGCAAGGAAATTGCACTGCTGAAGAAGCTGGAGCCTGATTTCCGTATTTTCCGCTTCGAGAAGGATCGTGCGGCAGAGGATGTGCAGGGGGCTGAAAATGATGAAGCACTGCACAAGGAAATATTCAACGAAATCCGCAATGCGTTTAATTTCGCAAAGAAAATCGTGGATACGGGTGAATGTGAAATGCTTCTGCTGGATGGAATTCTGGAATGTGTGGAAAAAGGATATCTACAGGAATCTGATTTGCATGAGATTATTGGAAAGCGCCCCGATTTTATGGATATCATCCTGACGGGGACGATTCTTCCTGCAGGCATTGCAGAGGAAGCAGAAAATATCTATCAGCTTGTAGCGGAAAAGGAAAAAGAATAAAAAAGAAAAAGAAAAAGAATAAAAAAGAAAATCCTCTGAGATTCTATCTCAGAGGATTTTTTGTGCTTATTGCAGAACTTCCTTCATAGTGTATAGACCGGCAGGCTTGCCTGCCAGGAATTTTGCCGCCTTCACTGCGCCAACGGCGAAAACCTCGCGAGAGGTTGCGCGATGGGTCAGCTCAATGACTTCATCTCTGCCGGCAAAAATGACATCATGCTCGCCGACGATATTGCCGCCGCGCACTGCATGAATCCCGATTTCGGTTTTTTCTCTTTTTTCACGCACCTGAGAACGATCATACACATAATGATACCGTTCCTCCATTGCCTGATTGATAGCATCTGCCAGAGCCATTGCGGTGCCGCTGGGGGCATCAATCTTTTGGTTATGGTGCTTTTCCACGATTTCAATATCGAAGCCGCTTTCTGCCAGAATGACTGCCGCACGCTGCACCAAATCCAGCAACAGATTTACGCCAACAGACATATTCGCGGATTTCAGAATCGCAACCTCCTTGCTTGTTTCCTGCATCAGCGCGGTGGTTTCCTCGGATAATGCTGTGGTGCAGAGCACAACAGGGATTTTTTTTGCCTTGGAAAATGCCAGAAGGGCAGGAACTGCCTTTGCTGTGGAGAAGTCAATGATGACATCCCCTGCAACATCGCAGGCTTCGCAGTTGGGGAATACAGGGAAATCCAACGCAGGGGTGGTGGGGTCTATGCCTGCCACAACCTGACAATCCGGTTCGTTTTTTACTAATTCGGCTACAACGTGACCCATTTTGCCACCGCAGCCATGAATGATTACATTTACCATTTTTTACACTCCTTTTTTTCGTGAGGCTCTGCCTCACACTCCGCCAAGGGACTCAAAGCATCTTTCCTTCGGGAAGACGGCTGTGCCGCCGCCTTGTTCTTGGCGGTGCTCATACCCCTTGACTCCCCTTCGCAACACCATGTATATGGTGTTGCAGTATCGGGTTCCAAGGGGATGATCCCCTTGGTGGGAGTTTGAGGGCAAAGCCCTCAAAAAACATCCCCTCAAGAAAAGTAAGTCCTTAAATCAGACCGTAGTTCTTCAGTGCGGTTCTCAATGTTTCCAGATTCTTGGGCTCCATCTCGCACAGAGGTGCTACACAAGGCCCAACCGCATAGCCCATTTCATTCAGCGCAGTCTTTACGGGGATGGGGTTTACTTCGCAGAACAGTGCGGAAATCAATTCAATCGCATCCAGCTGCAGCTTTGTAGCCGCCTTTGTATCCCCATTCAGATAATGCATAACCATGTCGTGTGTCTGCTTGGGTGCTACGTTGGACAGAACGGAGATAACGCCCTTGCCGCCCAGAGACAAAACAGGCAGAATCTGGTCATCATTGCCGCTGTAAATATCGAAATCGGGGCCAACCAGAGCCGCAATTTCAGCCACCTGAGACAGATTGCCGCTTGCTTCCTTCACTGCAACGATGTTCTTTACCTTTGCCAGCTCCGCAACTGTCTTGGGTGCAATGTTGCAACCGGTTCTGCCGGGTACATTGTAAAGAATGATGGGAATATTGATGCTGTTTGCAACTGCTGTGTAGTGCAGAATCAGCCCCTTCTGTGTTGCCTTGTTGTAGTAGGGGGTTACCAGCAGAACGGCATCAGCGCCTGCCTTTTCGCAGCCCTGTGCCAGTGCGATACAGTGTGCGGTATCATTGCTGCCTGCACCTGCGATAACGGGAACACGACCTGCTGCAGCCTCTTTTGCGAAGCGGATACATTCAATCTGTACCTCATCGGACATGGTAGATGCTTCCCCTGTTGTGCCACAGATAATCAGCGCGTCTGTATCATTTGCAATCTGAAATTCAATCAGTTCCTTCATTTTATCAAAGTTTACGCTGCCGTCAGCGTGCATGGGTGTTACGAGAGCTACGCCTGCGCCTGTGAAAATAGACATATGTATGGCCTCCTTCAAATATTGAACTCTTTTTTATATAATATGAATGACTTATTCGTTCATTGCCTTTATGATTTCTTCCGCAATCTGTACTGCATTTGTTGCCGCACCCTTACGAATGTTGTCAGCGACAACCCAAAGATTTACGCCGTTTTCTACGCTTTCATCGCGGCGGATACGTCCGATGAATACCTCGTCCTTGCCTGCTGCGGTAACAGCCATAGGGTATTCGTTGTGTGCGCTGTCATTCTGCACAACAACACCGGGTGCATTTTTCAGAACCTCAATCAGTTCATCCAGATCGAAGGGCTTTTCAAATTCCACGTTGATGGATTCGCTGTGAGAATCGAAAACAGGTACACGAACCGTTGTTGCCGTCACGCGCATAGCATCGTTATGCAGAATCTTTCTGGTTTCGTTTACCATTTTCATTTCTTCCTTTGTATAGCCGTTATCAAGGAAGGAATCAATGTGGGGCAGGCAGTTGCTTGCAATGGGGTGAGGAAATTTCTTGGGAGCCTTGCCCTTCATGCCGTTTTCCAAATCCTTCCAGCCTGCAACACCTGCGCCGGATACTGCCTGATAGGTGGAATAAACCACACGTTTGATTTTATACTTATCATCCAAGGGCTTCAGTGCAACCATTGCCTGAATGGTGGAGCAGTTGGGGTTGGCAATGATGTTTTTGTGCCAGCTGATATCCTCAGGGTTTACCTCGGGAACAATCAGGGGAACCGCGGGATCCATTCTCCACTGGGAGCTGTTGTCGATGACGATGCAGCCATGAGCGGCTGCGATGGGTGCGAATTTTTCGCTTGTGCCGCCGCCTGCGGAGAACAGTGCGATATCAATGGGCTTATCAAAGGAATGCTCATTCAGCTCTTCCACAACATAGTCCTTGCCATTGAATTTCAACGTGGAGCCTGCGGAACGGGCAGATGCCATAACATAGAAGTTTTCGATGGGCAGCTGTCTTTCCTCCAGAACCTTCAGGAAAGTTCTGCCTACCATGCCTGTTGCGCCGACTACGGCGAGATTGATTTTCTTCATTTTAAAATCCTTCTTTCTTTTGCGTTAATGTTTTCGATGATAAAAGGTCGATGGGCTGTGCTTTGGAATAGTTTTTCTTGCTATAAACAAAAACAGCCGACGCACGCGCCGACCTCCAAGGAAACTGTGGTATCCTTGAATGCCGCAGTTTGATTGTTCTTTGTAGCGCTCCATTGGGTTTTCCAATGACAGTCGTACAGATATTAGCTGCACAACCAGAAGGGGAAAGATAAGGCTTATCCCTTCTTCGGCGTTTTCCCCTTTCTGCGGGCTTCCTCTATCCCTTATGACATTTGCCCGGATACTCTTGAAAAACGCACCTCTACTTTAGAAAAATATGTATTTGTTTCATAGTCTAACACCAGATAGGTATTCTGTCAAATAAATTTACGAAAAAATATTGTATTTTTTAAAGAGTCATTCGTCTGCGCACAAAATACATGTTTTGGCGGAAAATGTGCATACTGAGTGGAAGGAAAAGGACAGAAAGGGTGATTTGATTGCGAAAAAAGAAGGAACTGACCGAGGCGGAAAAGCGTGATTTGGCGATGAAATACGAGGTTGCCGAGGAGCTGGGGCTTCTGGAGAAGGTGGAGCGGTGCGGTTGGAGGGGGCTGACATCGAGAGAAAGCGGACGCATCGGCGGCATTATGGGGACAAGAAAAACGGCGGAGCGAAAGCGGACAGAAGCGGACAAAGCGGACAGAGTGGACACCTAAAAGGACAGGCAGTGGACAGGGGAGCGGACAGGGGTATGGACAGCAGAAAGACATTTCCTGTCTATAAGGATTCCTGCTTGCATTTAAAAACGGATAGAGCTATAATATAAAGTTGTGAACGAATATCTCTCTGTAGAAGGGCATGGAGGAGGGCTTTATGAGCGCATACGAAACCTTTGCATCGGTATATGATCTTTTTATGGAACAAGTGGAATATGACGAATGGCTCGACCACATCCATGCGGTTTGGAAAAAATACGGCATCACGCCGAAAACGATTCTGGATTTAGGCTGCGGGACAGGCAGTATTCTGCTTCCTCTGGCGCAGGAGGGCTTCGATGTGATTGGCGTTGACCTTTCCCCCGAAATGCTGACAGAGGCAGACCACAAGGCGATGGAGGCGGGTGTTTCGGTGCGGCTTGCCTGTCAGGATATGACGGAGCTGGATCTGGGCGAGCAGGCAGATTGTATTCTGAGCCTTTGCGACTGCATGAATTATTTGATTGAAGACGGGCAGTTGGAGAGTGCCTTCCAAAGCATTGCCGCTCACATGAAAAAGGAGAGCCTCTTTTTATTTGATATGAATACGGAATATAAATTTCGAGAGGTGCTGGGGCAGAGGGCGTTTGGCTCGGCAGAGGAAGCAGCGGCGTATATCTGGGAGAATGATTACGACGAGGAAGAAAAAATCAATGAATATTATGTAAGCTTTTTTATTGAGCAGGAAAACGGATTATATGAGCGTGTGGAGGAATACCACTACGAAAGAGCCTATACAACAGAGGAAGTGGCACAGGCCTTGCAGGCGGCAGGGATGGAGCTGCTGGAGGTTACGGATGGCTATAGCTTTGCAAAGCCGCATGAGAAAAGTGAGCGCTTGCTGTTTGCGGCTCGATTGAAATAAAGAACAACCGGAGGAAAAAACATGAGTGATTATATTGTAAGAGCGACGGCGGGTAACGGCAGTATTCGTGCTTTTGCCGCAACAACGAGGGATTTGGTGCAGCATGCAAGAGAGATTCATCATACCTCTCCCGTTGCATCTGCGGCACTGGGCAGAATGTTGACGGCGGCAGCGATGATGGGCAGTATGCTGAAGGGCGAAAAGGATATTGTAACCCTGCAGATTCGCGGCGAGGGCCCCTTGCAGGGGCTTGTGGTAACGAGCGACAGCCATGCGAGAGTGAAGGGCTATGTATTCAACCCCAATGTGGAAATTCCGGATTTATATCCCGGCAAGCTGAATGTCGGCGGCGCAATCGGCAATGGCTACATGAGCGTGATTAAGGATATCGGCATGAGAGAGCCTTATGCCGGACGGATTGAGCTGGTGACAGGGGAAATCGCAGATGACCTGACCTATTATTTCGCACAGTCTGAGCAGACCCCCTCCGCGGTTGGTCTGGGGGTTCTGGTGGAAACGGATACCTCTATCCGCAGAGCCGGCGGCTTTATCATTCAGCTGCTTCCCGATGCAACGGATGAAATGATTGAGAAGCTGGAAAAGAAGCTGGCAACACTTCCTTATGTTTCGGATTTACTGGATATGGGGAAAACACCGGAGGATATTTTGCAGATGATTCTGGGAGATATGGAGCTGAAAATCATGGATACCGTTCCGACGGAATTTTACTGCAACTGCACACGAGAGCGTGTGGAAAAGGCACTCATCAGCATTGGCAGAGAGGAACTGGAAAAAATCATCAGAGAGGACAAGAAGGCAAACCTGCACTGTCATTTCTGCGGCAAGGAATACGATTTTACGGAAGAAGAACTGAAAAAGCTTCTGGAAGATGCGAAATGAGAGAGTAAGCAAGAACGAAAGAGCCAAAGGAGGCGTTCCTTTTGAAAAGGGATTTTGCGGTGGCTGTGAAGGCTGTCATTATAAAAGAGAATAAAGCACTGGTGCTTTGCCGTTCCAAGCATGAAATGGAGTGCAGCTATATGAACAGCCATCAGAAATGGGATCTGCCGGGAGGCGGACTGCATTTCTTTGAGAAGGCAGAGGAGGGACTGCGCAGAGAAATCCGCGAGGAAACGGACTTACATGTTTCCATCGGACCGCCGTTGTCCTTATTTGATGCCATCAAGCACCACATCCACCTTTGTATTTTTACATACGCCTGCACATGGACGGGGGGCGAGGTAAGGATCAGCCCTGAGCATGAGGCCTTCTTCTGGATGACAGAGGAGGAAATGGAAGAAAGCGAATTGCCCCACTGGATGAAGCGCGACATTCGTGTGGCATTTGCATCTCTGCGGAAAAAGCAGGAGGGATAAACCTTTCGGAGTACGGAATCTATTCAATTTATTGAATGGATTCTGTACTCTTTTTTAATTTGTTGAATTTGCATAAAGGAATGACTAAGGAGAGGAGAAAAACGCGTAAAAACAGGAAACAGCTGTTTCAAATGAATAATATTTCACTTAAAAAAGTTTTGTTCAGTGGAAAAAATATTTTCCTAATGGGAAACTGACAAAAATTAGCTGCAAAAAACTGTTTGTTTTATACAAAACATCAAGGGGAGGAGAGGGAAAAACAATCTGCAAAAATTGGAATACAAATAAATTGCATGCGAAAGACCGTTCGCAAACCTTGAAAAATAAAGAGATTTGCTTTTTCGACGAAAGGACTATGATGTATTTTTAACAAACATATCCGAGAAAGAAAAAGGTTTGAGAATTGGACAGAAAATGTAAGAGGATTGACAGATTCATAAAAATCCCGTATTATTTACGGTAAGGATGTGTTTCATATTTCATATATCCTTGGAATTTTCTTGAAAATTCATGAAAATTTCAACCATACCTTCGGAAACCGAAGGGGAAGGAACGAGTGGGACAGGGACGAATCTCTATTTAAATTAGAAAATAATACTGTTATATCTTTAACAAGAAAATTTTAACGGGAGTTTTAAAGTACCTGTGCAATTTGTTCAATAAAAAAATACAGCAAGTGAGGTGAGTATTGTGGCTTATGAGATCCTGAAAAGCATTGTAGAGGCGGAAGCGCGTGCTGTGGAAATCAAAAAGCAGGCTGTTGCACAGGCTGAAGAAAGGAAGGTCGATGCACTGAAGCAGCAGGAAATCCTGCTGGAGGAGGCAAAACTGCAAGGGGCAAAGGAAATGCACCAAGCCGTAGAAAACGCTGTAGCGGAGAGCCAGGAGGCAATCCAAAAGATTTTAAAGGAAGCGGAGGAGGCTTGTTCTCAGATCAGAGAGCAGGCAGCGCAAAGGAAGGAAGAAGCCGTTCTGGCGGTAATCGGAAAGGTTGTGGGAGAATATGGCAGTTGTTGAGATGCGAAAGCTTACTGTCATTGGTTTGAACAGCAGCCGGACACCCTTCATCCATGAGCTGATGCACCTTGGGGTTGTGGAAATCGACTCGAACGAGGGTGCAATTAACGATGAGGAATGGATGCCCGACATTTTCCGAACCAGTAACAGTGCCGATGTTTCGCGTCTGGAGGCGGATATCAGCCGTGTAAGCACTGCATTGGAGGCCATTGGGAAGTATGATACTGCAAAGAAGCCGCTGTTCCCCTCAAGAATAAAGCTGGACAGAGGCGATTTTGCGAAGCTGATGGATTCCATTAAAACGGAAACGGAGCTGAATGTGGATAAGGCTGTCGAGACCTATAAGGATATTGCCGACAGGCGGACAGAAATCAACCGGCTGCGTGGACTGATTGCAGGGCTGAAGCCTTGGGAAACGCTGGATATTCCGCTGGAAATGAATGAAACGGAGCATGCTCTGGTGCAGCTTGGCGCAGCACCCGTAAAGACCGATACGGTGCAGATGACGGCAGATGTGCAGGCGGCAGCGCCTTCTGTGATCGTACAGGAGGTCAGCAAGGATAAGCAGCAGAAGTATTATGCGTTCATTTGTTTGAAGGAAGAAAAGGAGCAGCTGCTTGAGGCACTGCGTCCATACAACTTCTCGGCAGTCACGCTGGCAGACCAGAAGGGGACTGCAACAGAAGCGATGCATCGCTATGAAAAAGAAATTGAAAAAAATGAAAAAAATATTGCGGAAGACGAAGAAATACTGAAAAAGCTAGTGGCTTACAGAGAGCATATCGAATTTCTGTATGACAGCCTGATGATGCGCAGAGACAGAGCAAGGGTTGTCGGGGATATGGTCAGCACGGAAATGGTATTCTATTTCGACGGCTGGATGCCGGCAAAGGCGCAGCCTGAGGTAGAAGCACTGTTAAAGGAATATGAATTCTACTATAATATTGAAGAGCCTGACCCCGATGATGAGAGCGTGCCTGTTCTGCTGCAGAACAATTCCATCGTGACCCCCTTTGAGGCGGTTACGGGGATGTACAGCCTGCCGGGGCGGCATGATATCGACCCTACGGCAATTCTGGCACCCTTCTATTTCCTGTTCTTCGGGCTGATGCTCAGTGATGCTGCCTATGGGCTCATCCTGACAACTCTATGTGCAATCATTCTAAAGAAATACAAGCCGGAGGGCACGACCCACCGCATGATTAAGATGTTTATGTTCTGTGGTTTGTCTACCTTTATGTGGGGCGCATTATTCGGCGGCTGGTTCGGAAACTTCTTTACCGTGGCGGCAAAGACCTTTTTCGGGAAGGAGTTTGTTATCAAGCCTTTGTGGTTTGACCCTCTGAGCGAGCCTATGCGGCTTTTGGTGGTGTCTCTGATTTTGGGGGCCATTCACCTGTTTGTCGGCATGGGGGTTCAGGCCTACATGGATATTAAGGATGGTCGTCCGTTGGATGCACTGTTTGATATCGGCTTATGGTATCTGCTGCTGATTGGCATTGTTCTGTTTGCATTCGGCGGAAAGCTGGGCGCAGGAGCAGTCGGCATCGGCAAGATTATGGCAATCATCGGTGCGGTTGGTATTCTGCTGACAGGCGGCAGAAAGAAAAAAGGCATTTTCGGCAAGCTGACAGGCGGACTTGGCAGCCTTTACGGCATCACAAGCTATCTGTCTGATGTGCTTTCCTATTCCAGATTGCTGGCGTTGGGGCTTGCAACAGGCGTTGTTGCACAGGTATTCAACACACTGGGCTCTCTGGCAGGCGGCGGCATCGCGGGCTCTATCCTGCTGATTGTGGTATTCGCCTTTGGTACGGTATTCAATATTGCAATTAACGCGCTGGGTGCTTTCGTTCATTCGTGCAGATTGCAGTATGTTGAATTTTTCGGTAAATTCTATACGGGCGGCGGAAGACCTTTCGCTCCATTTGAAAGAAAAACAAAATATATCAAGATTCTCAAGGAGGGTAATGACAATGTTAAATAATTTATTAAGCGGTGAATTTTTGGCATTAGGCGGCGCGGCTCTGGCATCTTTGTTTGCCGGCATCGGCAGCGCCAAGGGTGTTGGTATTGCCGGTGAAGCGGCGGCAGGGGTTGTTTCTGAGGACCCCAATAAATTCGGTCAGGTTCTGTTGCTGCAGGCTCTGCCCGGTACACAGGGTATCTATGGTCTGCTGATTGCCTTTATCGTAATGGTTAAGGTTGGACTTCTGGGTGGCGACGGCATGATGGAGCTGACAGTGGTGCAGGGTGCTGAAATTTTTGCGGCATGTCTGCCTATTGCATTCGTAGGTCTGATTTCCGGTATCTCTCAGGGTAAGGCAGCCGCAGCAGGCGTTATGCTGGTAGGGAAAAGACCCAGCGAGCTGGCAAAGGGTATGCTGTTTGCAGCGATGGTAGAAACATACGCCGTTCTGGCTCTGTTGGTTTCCTTCCTGATGCTCAACAGCATCCAGCTGTAATCAATAAAACGGAAAAGGAGGAGTAACTCCTATGAATGATGGTAAGATTATCATTGATAAAATCATTGCGGAGGCAGAAGAAGTAGCAAAGGCATCCCTCGCCAAGGGGCAGAAGGAGGCAGATGCTGTTCTGAAGGCCGCACAGGAAAAGGTGAATAAGGAGCTGGACGTATTCGACAGAAACGCACAGGCGGAGGCGGAAAAGGCTGCCGCAAAGGAGATTTCCGGCGCACAGATGCAGGCGAAAAAAGCCATTCTGGAAACGAAGCAGGAAATTCTTGCGGAAACGATTGCGGAGGCGGAAAAAAGACTGCTTTCTCTGGATGATGCGGCATATGCGAAGGTCATCGGCGGTATGCTGAAAAAGCTTGACCGTTCTCTGGGGACGGAAATTCTGGTTTCCAAGAAGGATGCGGCAAGACTGGCGGACGTTGTGAAGGAAAACGAATTTACCCTTTCCGCGCAGACGGCGGACATCAGCGGCGGTTTTATCGTGAAAAACGGAGATATTGAATATAACTATTCTTTTGAATCAATTATTACAGTAGAAAAAGAAGAAATCCAGCAAATCGCAGCAAAAATTTTGTTTTAAGGAGGGGTAGAAAATGGCAAAAGAACGAATTTACCCTTTCGCCGTAGCCAGCGTGCGCTCCATGGAAAATAAGCTGCTGACAAAGCAAAAGCTGCTGCAGATGGCAGAGGCTAAGGATGCAGAGGAAGCACTGCGCTTCTTGCAGGATAGTGATTACGGGAAAACGCAGATTGGGGATGTGCATGAATTTGAGACCATGATTCAGGCGAATCTGGAGGAAGCATATCAGGCAATGGGTAAGCTGATTCCCAATGAGGTTTTCATGGATATTTTCCGATTCAAAAACGATTATCACAATGTGAAGGTGCTCATCAAGGAGGAAATTTCCAAGGTAAACGGCAGGAAATTCCTGATTCAGGGCGGTTCGATTCCCGTAGAGGATTTACGGAAATTCTTCCGTGAAAGAAACTATATGGAAATGCCCTGCATTGATGAGAAGGCTGTGGAAGAAGCCATTGAGCTTTATGCAAAGACAAAGAACGGACGATACATCGATACGACTTTGGATCGAGCATGCTTTCGTGTGATGAGTGATGCGGCAGAAAAGCTTGGTATTCCTTATGTTGCAACCTATGTGCGAAAGCTGGCAGATATCACGAATCTGAAAACGCTGTACCGCATTTATACACTGAAGCGGACGGAGCAGGAGCTGACAGAAAGCCTGGTGCCCGGCGGCGAAATCAGCGCGGAAGCATTGCTGCATGCCTTTAAGAGCGACAACGCAGCGGCGGCATTGAAGGAAACGGGCTATGGCAGACTTTGCGACAGCATGGAGCTTGGCTTTACTGCCTTTGAAAAGGCCTGCGATGATTACCTGACGGAATATGTGAAGGAGGCAAAATATAAAACCTTGACACCCGAACCCGTTGCGGCTTATATCCTTGCGAAGGAAACAGAGGCAAAATGCGTGCGGATTATTATGACCTGCAAGCTGCATAATATTGATGCAGAAACAATTAAAGAAAGGGTGAGAGAAGCGTATGTCTAAGGTTGGTATCATTGGCGACAAAGACACCGTTATGGGCTTCCTTGCTCTTGGGATTGATATTTTCCCTGCCTATTCCGCGGAGGAAATCAAGAAAACAATCCATAAGCTGGCAGAAAAGGAATATGCGATTATTTACATCACAGAGGAAGCCAGCCTGAAGGCAAAGGAAAGCCTTGCAAAATATAAGGATATGGAATTGCCCGCTATTATTGTGATCCCCGGTATCGGCGGCAGCATGGGGCTGGGCATGAATGAGGTGCGTGAATCGGCAAAGCGTGCCATCGGCGCAGATATATTGTTTAGCGAATAATGAATGATTGTAGGTGAATGAAGATATGAAAACAGGCACGATCGTAAAGGTATCCGGTCCACTGGTCATTGCGGAGGGCATGAGAGATGCCAATATGTTTGACGTGGTTCGTGTATCTGATAAGCATTTGATTGGTGAAATCATCGAAATGCACGGAGATAAGGCCTCTATTCAGGTTTATGAGGAAACGGCAGGGCTTGGCCCCGGAGAAGAGGTTGTATCCGTTGGGATGCCTATGAGCGTAGAGCTTGGCCCCGGGCTGATTTCTACCATCTATGACGGTATCCAGCGTCCATTGGAAAAAATGTACGAGGTGGGCGGCACAAACATCCGCAGAGGTGTTGAGGTGCCCTCTTTGGACAGAGAAAAGAAATGGAAATTTGAACCCACAAAGCAGCCCGGCGATGCAGTGGTTGCAGGGGATGAAATCGGTTTTGTGCAGGAAACGGCTGTGGTGCAGTGTAAAATCATGGTTCCCTATGGTTTGAAGGGCGTTATTAAGGAAATCTTTATCGGCGATTTCACCATTGAGGAAACCGTTTGTATCATCACAGATGAAAAGGGCAACGACGTGAACGTAACCATGATGCAGAAATGGCCCGTACGTCGGGAAAGACCCTATAAGAAAAAGGAATCTCCCGATGCGCCTCTGATTACAGGGCAGCGTGTCATTGATACATTCTTCCCTATTACAAAGGGCGGCGTTGCGGCAATCCCCGGCCCCTTTGGTTCCGGTAAAACAGTAACACAGCATCAGCTTGCAAAATGGGCGGATGCGGATATTGTTGTTTACATCGGCTGCGGCGAGCGTGGAAATGAAATGACAGACGTACTGAACGAGTTCCCTGAGTTGAAGGACCCCCGTACAGGAGAATCTCTGATGCAGAGAACCGTTCTGATTGCAAATACTTCCGATATGCCCGTTGCGGCGCGTGAAGCATCTATTTATACAGGGATTACGATTGCGGAATTCTTCCGTGATATGGGCTACAGCGTTGCGCTGATGGCAGACTCCACCTCTCGTTGGGCAGAGGCGCTGCGTGAAATGTCCGGCCGTCTGGAGGAAATGCCCGGTGAAGAAGGCTACCCCGCTTATCTGGGTTCCCGTCTGGCACAGTTCTATGAACGTGCAGGGCGCGTAGTCTGCCTGGGCAATGATGACAGAATCGGCACACTGACGGCTATCGGTGCGGTATCTCCTCCCGGCGGTGATATTTCCGAGCCTGTATCACAGGCAACACTGCGTATTGTAAAGGTATTCTGGGGATTGGATTCCTCTCTGGCATATAAGCGTCACTTCCCTGCGATTAACTGGCTGACAAGCTACTCTCTGTATCAGGCAAAGGTTGACGCATGGGCGGATGAAAACGTAGAGCCGAACTTCTCTGCGCAGAGAACAGAGGCAATGCGTCTGTTGCAGACAGAGGCAGAGCTGAACGAAATCGTACAGCTGGTCGGCGTGGATGCACTGAGCCACGGGGACAGATTGATTCTGGAAACGGCACGCTCCATTCGTGAGGACTTCCTGCATCAGAACTCCTTCCATGAGGTGGATACCTACACCTCCCTGCATAAGCAGTATCGTATGATGAAGCTGATTCTGACCTTCTATAAAGAGGCAAATGAAGCAATTAAGCAGGGCGTTACGATTCAGAAGCTGACAAAAATGGATGTGATCGAGCGTATCGGCCGTGCAAAATATGTGGAAGAAATGAACGTAGATAAGAGCTACGATGAAATTGAAAGAGAAATCAAAACAGAGGTAGCAGAGCTGATCAGAAAGGGGGCAGATGAATTATGATAAAGGAATATCGTTCGATTCAGGAAGTAGCCGGCCCTCTGATGGTGGTTTCCGGTGTAGAAGGCGTTACCTATGATGAGCTGGGCGAAATCGAGCTGGCAAACGGCGAGATCAGAAAATGCAAGGTTCTGGAGGTAAACGGCGATACGGCTCTGGTACAGCTGTTTGAAAGTGCAACAGGTATCAACCTGGCGGAAAGCAAGGTTCGTTTCCTTGGCAAAAGCTTGGACTTTGGTGTTTCCCCTGATATTCTGGGGCGTGTATTTGATGGTATGGGCAACCCCATTGACGGTGGCCCGGCTATCATTCCCGAAAAAAGACTGGACATCAACGGTGCACCCATCAACCCTGCGGCGCGTGAATATCCTGCGGAATTTATCCAGACAGGTGTATCCGCGATTGACGGGCTGAATACACTGGTTCGTGGGCAGAAGCTGCCTATCTTCTCTGCATCCGGTTTGCCGCACGCAAATTTGGCGGTTCAGATTGCAAGACAGGCAAAGGTTCGTGGTACGGATTCTAAATTTGCGGTAGTTTTCGCGGCAATCGGTATCACCTTTGAGGATGCGGAGTTCTTTATCAATGACTTCAAGCAGACAGGTGCGATTGACCGTTCTGTTGTCTTTGTAAACCTTGCAAATGACCCTGCGGTAGAGCGTATCTGTACGCCTAAAATGGCACTGACCGCAGCGGAATATCTGGCATTTGAGCAGGATATGCACGTTCTGGTTATTCTGACGGATATTACAAACTATGCAGAGGCGCTGCGTGAGGTTTCTGCGGCGAAGAAGGAGGTTCCCGGTCGTCGTGGGTATCCCGGCTATCTGTATACAGACCTTGCGACGATGTATGAACGTGCAGGCAGAATGAAGGGGCATCCCGGCTCTATCACAATGATTCCCATTCTGACCATGCCGGAGGAGGATAAGACACACCCCATCCCCGACTTGACGGGCTATATTACAGAGGGACAGATTATTCTGAGCCGTGAGCTGGATAAAAAGGGCATTAAGCCTCCCATTAACGTACTGCCTTCCCTGTCCCGTCTGAAGGATAAAGGTATCGGTAAGGGCAAGACGAGAGAGGATCATGCGGATACGATGAACCAGCTGTTTGCGGCATATTCTCGTGGTAAAGATGCGAAGGAGCTGATGGCAATTCTGGGCGAATCCGCTTTGTCCGAGGTTGACCTGATTTATGCAAAATTTGCGGATGAATTTGAGAAGAGATATGTTTCTCAGGGCTTCCAGACAGACAGAACCATTGAGCAGACACTGGAAACAGGATGGGATTTGCTGCGTATGCTGCCGAGAAGTGAATTGAAGCGTATTCGTGACGAATATCTGGAAAAATATTTGAACAGCGGGGAGTGATGAAGTGTGGCTAGATTGAATGTCAACCCCACCCGTATGGAAATGACCCGTCTGAAGGGACAGCTGAAAACTGCAACCAGAGGGCATAAGCTGCTGAAGGATAAGCTGGATGAGCTGATGAAGCAGTTCATGGAAATTGTGCGGGAAAATAAGCGTTTGAGAGAGGAAGCAGAGACTGCACTGGAAAATGCTTATAAAAACTTCATCATTGCCAGAGCAGTTCTCAGTGAGGCGAGCTTAGGGGAAGCGCTGATGATTCCCCAGCAGTCTGTATCCGTAAAGGTTACGAAAAAAAATATTATGAGTGTAAACGTACCTGTGTTTGACTTCCAGAAGGAGGGCGGCGGTGACGGGAATATTTTCCCTTACGGCATGGCGTTTACCTCGGGTGAGCTGGATAGTGCGATGCTTTCCTTCTCCGATGCGATGGAGCCTTTGCTCCGTCTGGCGGAAAGCGAAAAAACGGCACAGCTTCTGGCACAGGAAATTGAACGTACCCGCCGCCGTGTAAATGCACTGGAAAATGTTATGATTCCAAATTATCAGGAAACAATTAAATATATCACAATGAAATTGGAAGAAAACGAACGTGCAAACACAACGCGGCTGATGAAGGTAAAGGATATGGTTGCGAAAAAAGCAATCGAAACAAAAAGAAAGCAGGAGGCAGCAGCCTTCGGAGAATAAGAAAAAAGGCATCCTAAAATTTGGGGTGCCTTTTTTGTATGCGGATTTGCACGCTCTTTTCTTTTTTGCATAAGCTGGCAGAAGGGAAAGGAGCGTGGCAGGATGAGAATGAGTCTTTGCATGATTGTGTGGCAGGAGGAAAAAGCACTGGCGCGGTGCTTGGAAGGCATAGCGGATGCGGTAGAGGAAATCGTCATTGTGGATATGGGTTCTACGGACAGAACAAAGGAGATTGCACGGCAATTTACGGATAAAATTTATGATTTTCCTTGGATGGATGATTTTGCGGCGGCAAGGAATTTTGCGTTTTCCAAGGGGACGGGAGAGTATCTGCTGTGGATGGATGCGGAGGATATTCTGCCATCAGGGGAGAAGGAAAAGCTGCTTGCTTTGAAGGCGGATTTGCGGGAAAATCCCTGTGATATGGTAATGATGCTTTTTGATAGGGGCGTTGACGAGGGCGGACGGACGAAATTTTCCTGCTACAGAGAGCGACTGGTGCGCCGTTGTCCGCAGGCGCGGTGGCAGGGGCGTGCAAATGAGAGGATTCCGCCCTTCGGAAGCGTGCGGTATGAGGAAATTCATTTTATGCGGCGGAAGGAAAAGCAGAAATATTCTGACTGCAGTCTGCGGATTTATAAAAAAATGCTTGCGGAGGGGGAGAAGCTGAGCGCGCGGGAATGGTTTTATTACGGACGGGAATTATTTGCACATGAAAAACAGGAGCAGGCGGCAGAGGTGCTTCGTGCGTTTCTGGAAAATCCGGAGGGAGGGGCGGAAAATAAAGCAGAGGCGGTGCAGATGCTGGCGCATTGTTTGCAGGCGGCGGGAAAAGAGGAGGAAGGAATTTCGTTGCTTTTGGAGGGTTTGCAATTTGCGCCGCCGACAGGGGAGCATTGCTGTGAAATCGGGGAATATTTTTATGAAAAAGGGCGGTGGGAGCAGGCAATTTTCTGGTATGAAAATGCGCTGCATGCAGAAAGACGCACGGAGCAGGGGGCGTTTGTGCAGGAGGAATGCTATGGATTTCTGCCCTGTATTCGGCTTTGTGTCTGCTATGGCAGGCTGGGGGAATGGGAGATGGCGAAGATGTATAATGAAATGGCAGGGGTATTCCGACCGGAGGATGCATCGGTGCGGCAGAATCGGGAGTATCTTGCGAAAAGAGCATAAAAAAAGCAGCCGCAAGGAAGATTACGACTGCAAGCATGTGAAAGTACCCGGAGGAAGAAGGAAGGAAATCTCATCATGAGCCGTATGGTGAGATTTGTATATGATGGAAGTTTTCTCTTTTAGGGTACAAGGTCATTGTAACACATCCAAAAAGAAATGTGAAATTGATAGATTTAAAGATTTCTATTAAAAAAAGTAATAAGGGGGCTTACTTTCAACCCAGATAATTTCACTTTTTGTAGTATTCCCGCAGGAGCTTATAAAAGGCGGACATCTGTGGGGTGACTGCTTTCTGCTCATGACGGAGCACCTGCAGCCATACGGTGAAATCCAGTTCCGGCACATTAAGGGTACACAACTCACCTTTTTTAACGGCATCCTCAACGAGATAAGAGGCGAGCAGGGCAATGCCGCAATCCAGCTTTGCCAGCTCCATGGCGGCGATGGGATTCCAGAGATCAAACCGCGGCTTGATGAGGTAGGCGAGGGTGTTTTTGGTGTACTCATTGGACATATCGGAGAAATAGAACTGCTGATTTGTGATAATCACATCATTTTCCGCGATTTCCGCCAGAGTGACTACGGGCTTTTTCGTCAGAGGGCGAGTGGGGGCAGCCACAAAGACATAATGCGCTTCTTTCAGGATGGTTTTGATGAAATTTTTTGTCCTTCGCTGATCATGGACAACGAAGGCAAGATCGACCTCATTCTGGGAAAGCATGCGCTCCGCGAAAAAAACATTATCGGCTGTTTTTACGATGATATCTACCTTGGGGTGCGCGCAGTGATATTCCCGCAGGATATCGGGGAGGACAGCGGTAAAGGGGGAATCGAGACAGGCAAGGCGCAGTGTTCCCTGCAGCTCCTGCTCCTCGCCGCCGATGGCAGCCGCCTGCTGGGTCAGAGCGATAATCTGCTGTGCATAGGCTTCCAGCTCATGCCCTTTTTCCGTGACGTAGATTTTTTTGCCGATGCGGTCGAACAGCTGCACGCCGATTTCTTCCTCCAGCTGCTGAATCTGTACGGTAACTGTGGACTGGGAATAGGTCAGCTGCTCCGCTGCCTTGGAAAAACTGCCTGTTTCAATGATTTTCAGAAATGTGATTAAATTTCGTACTTCCATAAAAATCCCTCTTTCTCTTTCGTATGTGAGGCTCCTTCAAAATTGGTTTTATGATAGCACAAAAATTTTTGGATGTAAATTAAAATCAGAGGAAGATTGGAAAAAAACAGGTATAAAAAACGACCGCGATTTCGCGGTCGTTTATAGATTTCGACTTAAATTTACAGCAGTGCAACACCTGCTGCCTTACAGGTATCAATGGTTTCCTGATCCCAGATGGAGGACTGCACCTCGCCGATATGCGCCTTGCCAAGAAGCAGCATGCACAGTCTGGATTGACCGATACCGCCGCCGATGGTGCAGGGCAGCTTGCCTTCCAGAAGCATTCTATGGTAGGGCAGGTTTCTGCGGTTATCACAGCCTGCCTTTCTCAGCTGTTCATCCAGAGCGGCTGCATCAACACGGATACCCATGGAGGAAATTTCCAGAGCGTTATCCAGAACAGCGTTATAGAACAGCAGGTCGCCGTTTAACTGCCAGTCATCATAATCCGGAGAACGGCTGTCATGGGGCTCGCCGGAACGCAGCTTATCGCCAATCTGCATGATGAATACGGTTTTATGCTCCTTGACAATGGCATTTTCTCTTTCCTTGGGGGTCAGGTCGGGGTATTTATCTTCCAGCTCCTGAGAGGTGATAAAGGTTACCTCGCGGCACAGCTCGGTTGTGATACGGGGGTATTTTTTCTTTACGACTTCGAGTGTATCACAGATTGCAAGAACGATGCCCTGCACAGTGAATTTCAGCTCTTCGACATTTCTCTTTTCGGGAGTGATAACTCTTTCCCAATCCCACTGGTCTACATAAATAGAGTGCAGGTTATCCAGGGTTTCATCTCTGCGGATGGCGTTCATATTGGTATACAGACCCTTGCCGGGGCGGAAATCATAACGATACAGTGCCATGCGTTTCCACTTTGCCAGAGAATGAACAACCTCTGCGGTTGTGCCTGTTGCGGGAATTTCAAAGCTTACGGGGCGTTCTACGCCGCTGAGATTATCGTTCAGACCTGTATGGGGGTCAACGAACAGAGGGGCGGAAACACGTTTCAGATTCAGTGTCTGTCCCAGATGTTCTTCAAAAGCGTGGTGGATCACGCCGATGGCATTCTGTGTTTCATATAAGGTTAGTTCGGAATGATAGCCTTCCGGAATATATGTTTTGCTCATGCAAGCACCTCTTTTCTGCTGTTTCTCATATTTTTTCATAAAATATCATTGATAAAAGCTTATCCATACCATTTAGGATAACACAGAAGCAGATTTTGTCAAGGGAAGTTTCCATCAGAAAAACGGATAGGGGGTATAGGAAAAGGCTTGACAAAGAACTCCTACAGTTGTATGATATAGAAAAAGCAAATCATACATTTGTAGGAGATTGGAGGGAGACACATGGCGGAGCTGATGCGATTGCCGGATACGGAGCTTGAAATTATGAAGGTGATTTGGGAAAACGGAGCAACGCTTTCTACCTCAGAAATAAAGGCGAGTCTGGAGGAACAACGCCCCTGGAATGTTTCTGCCTTGCAGACCTTGCTGAACCGTTTGATTGACCGTGGCTTTCTGGAAAGCTATAAGGAAGGGAAGAACCGATTTTATACCCCGCTGGTGGCGGAGAAGGAGTATCTGGCGGTGGAAAATAAGGCATTTCTGGAAAAGGTGAATAACCATTCTGTGACGAAGCTGGTGGCAAGCCTATATGACAGCCATTCCATTACCGAGGAGGATTTAGATGAACTGGCGGCATTCATTCGCTCGAAAACGGGAGGTGCATAAAAATGGAGAAAATTTTTCAGACAATCTGGGAAATGAGCCTGTTTGCCGTTCCTGTGATTCTGATTCTGGCAATTTGCTCAAATCTTCTGGGGAAACGCTATGGGGCAAGATGGCGGTATCTGGTGTGGCTTGTGGTGGCGATACGGCTTTGCGTGCCGATACAGCTGAGCCTGCCGGGGCGAATGGAGATAATGCAGGTACAGGTGCCTTCGGTGCAGAGCAGCACACGAGAGGTACTGGCGCAGAGAACACCGGATTATTTTGTGCAGAGGGATACGGCAGAGCCGACAGAGCCGGCAACGCCGATTGCCCCTGCGGAGCAGACACAGGAGGAAAGCGCGGAAAAGAGGGATGCCTTTGATTTCCTTCTTGCATATCCTTATGTGCTGTGGCTTGGCGGCGTGCTTGGGTTTTTGGCTTGGCAGGGATGGAAATATTATGATTTCCGGAGAATGTTGAAGCGGAGCAGGAGAAACATTTTGGATGCGTCTGTTCTGGATACCTATTACGGTCTTTGCAGAGAAATGGGACTGCAAAAACGACCTGCGATTTATTTCTGTGAGGCATTGCCCAGTCCGCTTTGTGTCGGGCTTTTCAGAACGGCGGTGTATCTGAATTCCGAGGAGAGAGAGCCTGCGGAAATGCGGCTGATTCTGAAGCATGAGCTGACGCACTGCAAGAGAAAAGACCTTTGGTTTAAGGGGATTTTGCTGTTGGCAAGGGCATTGCATTTTTTCAATCCCTTTGTGCATTGGATGGCACGCCTTGCGGAAAAGGATATGGAGCTTTCCTGCGACCTTGTGGTGATGGCGGACTGCGGCATGGCGGAGCGCGAGGCATACAGCATGGCAATCCTGCGGACAGTGCGCGAGGCGAAAAGCAAAAATATGCAGATGAGTACGGCTTTTTCGGGCGGAAAGGAGGAATTGAAGATGCGGTTTGAAAATATTTTCGATATGACGCAGAAAAAGCGCGGCATTGCTTTATTCCTTGCGGCAGCGTTGGTGGTCTGCGGCGGTACGGCGTTTGTCGGCTGTGCGGAAAGCGAAACGACGGAAAAGACACTTTCTGGTACGGTTTACGGAGACTACACAGAGGAAACAGTGCATGAGCTTTATGGCGCGAAGCTGCAATATATCGGCGACCATATCGGCGTTGGAAAAATTCTGGGGTTACTGCCACTGCCCGAAGGGGTGACGAATGACAGCGAGGGAATTGAACTTTATACAGACAAGGAGCCTTACGGCGTGAGAAGGCATCTGCAATGGCAAAGCAACGAGGAAACCGCGTATACCGTTGGCGGGGAAAGCTATACGGATGACCGCTGGATGCAGATTCAGGGGATGATTTTCCTTGTACTGGTGGAGAATGCGGGAGATTATAATCTTTCTCTGCACCATGCGGATGCGGCGGACGGACAGGTGGTAACCTCCTTTAGCTTTGACAGAGAGCAGGCGAAGAAATACTTCGGGGAGCAGGATTTGCGTGATTTTGCGAGCGACGAGGGAACCTTCCGTAATTTTGTGCTGACAATCAACCGGTATTTCTATGAAGGGATTTCGACACCCGAACAGATTCTTGCACTGTCTCAGATGGATGCTGCGGCGGCACAGGAACGGATGCAGGAGATGGCCTCCGGAGATTTTCTCGAAGAAACGAAGGAAGATCAAAGCCTATCCTATCAGATGATTCTGGCGGACAGTCTGGCAAGTGAGATTGCGGCGCAGAAGCTGACCTCCTCCAATCCTGCGGATTACCTGAAATGCACACAGTATGATGAGCTGGTCAAGCTGGGAGAGCCTGCGCTCAGAGCGTTTCTTTCCGAATTTGCGGAGGGAAGTATCAGGGATGACTTAGAGGGCTACATCAAGACGAGTGCATGTCAGGATATTCTGGGCGAGCACAGAGATAAGGATGTTCTGCCGACACCGACGGAATGGTATCGGAATTATACTGCAACGGATTCGACGTATTGTGCGTTCTTTACCTATGGCGATACGGATACAACGCTTTATACGGAGGATTTGGCGAAGAAATATTCCATGGGCGGCGCGGATCAATACAGCGTTGTGGCGGCAGGAAAGGATGAACGCCTGCGTGCGGTTTATACGGCGTTGAGTGACAGATTTAACAAATACAGCAACGCCGGATATACCACAACGATTTATGCACCGCTGATTGAGGGAATAAAGGAAAACGGAAATAGGATGCAGGTGTTTGCGGTGATTTTCGATTCCAGCTACACCATGAGCCGTACGAAGAAGGGCTATGCGCTCTTTGAGCGGGGCGGTTCTGTGGTGCCGAGCAGACTGGATTTTGAAAAGCGGAATGGCAAATGGATTCTGACGGACTGGACACAGGCGGAGGACGGCAGCTATTATGCGGATTCCATCAAGAAGATGTGCGACGGAGACAATGCACTGGCGAAAAAGATGATTTCCTATGATAGCGATGCCTGTCAGATGCTGCTGTGGCAGAATATGATTTATTATATGAAGGCAAATTATGGCGGAATGGAGCTGCCGATTTATTTCGATTCCTATATGGACGAGGAGAATATCAAAAAAATCAGTAAATTTATTGACATTACGCCAACCTATGACGAATAAAGAATTTTTGAACCCCTGCGAAGGCAGGGGTTTTAGGGTGTCGACTTTGTCGACACCCTAAGTCGAAATCAGGATTTCGACTTGCTAAGACAGAAGAATAAACAGACGAGTTCCATCAGCTTAAAAGCCTCGAAACTCGCTGTTTTCCTCGTCGGAAATGAATTCCGACTGCGGATTCCATTTGGGAAACGGATTTGTTTTCCAAGCCCTTCCGCTGCCTCAAAACTACTTTGTCTACAGTCTGGAACCCCTGCGAAAGCAGGGGTTTTTCGCTGTCTGCAAAAGAATTGGCATATTCCTGTTTGATTTTCCATAAATTGCATTGTATGGATACAGTTGCGAAAGAAACGGAGGAAAAGGCATGGAAACATTCAATATTTATCAGGACATTGCGGAGCGGACAGGCGGAGACATTTATATCGGTGTGGTGGGACCTGTGCGAACAGGGAAATCGACCTTTATCAAGCGGTTTATGGATTTGCTGGTGCTGCCGCACATTGCAAACACCTACACGAGGGAGCGGGCGAAGGACGAACTGCCGCAATCGGCAAGCGGAAGGACAATCATGACGACAGAGCCGAAATTTGTGCCGAATGAAGCGGTGGAAATTTCCTTGGGGGACAATGCGGATGTGCGCGTGCGGATGATTGACTGCGTGGGATATCTGGTGCCGGGGGCAGAGGGCGACATGGACGGGGACAGCCCCAGAATGGTACATACGCCATGGGCGGAGAATGCGATGCCCTTTCGCGAAGCGGCGGAGCTGGGGACGAAAAAGGTCATTACCGACCATTCCACCATAGGGATGGTGGTGACAACGGACGGGAGCGTGACCGAACTGCCGCGGGAAAATTATGAGGAGGCAGAGGAACGGGTGGTTGCGGAGTTGCAGGAATTGGGCAAGCCGTTTCTGATTCTGCTGAACACCGCCGCACCCTACAGCGACAGCACAGAGAGCCTGCGGAGCGAGCTGGAGAAAAAATACGGCGTGCCTGTGTTGGCGGTCAATGCGGCGCAGCTGAAGGCGGAGGACATTCGGAGGATTTTGGAGCGGATGCTGTATCAGTTCCCATTGCGCGAGCTGCGCTTCTTTTTCCCCGGATGGGTGGAAACGCTGGAGCAGGGACATTGGCTGAAGCAGGGCTTGACGGATGCGCTGAAGGGCGTGATGGCGCAGGTGGAGAAGCTTGCGGATGTGGAGCAGGCAATCGGGGCGCTTGGGGAAACGGATTTTCTGAAAAAGGCATATACCGACCGAATTTTGCCGGGAGAGGGCGCGGCGGAGATTGCGCTTAATTTTGCGGATGGGTTATTCTATCAGATTCTGAGCGAAACGGTGGAGAGGCCGATTGAAAATGACTATGCGCTTATTTCTACGATAAAAATGCTTTCGGAAACGAAGCAGGAATATGACAAGATTGCGACGGCGCTGAACGATGTGCGGCGGAAGGGCTACGGTGTGGTGACACCGGTGTTTGAGGAAATTACGCTGGAGAAGCCTGAGGTATTTAAGCAGGGAAGCCGCTATGGCATTAAGCTGCGCGCAAAGGGAGAATCCATTCATTTAATCAAGGCAGACGTAGAAACGGAGGTTTCGCCAATCATCGGGAACGAGGAGCAGTCGCGGGAGTTTATCGACCGACTGATTGCGGATTACGAATCGGAGCCGGAGAAAATCTGGGATTTGAACATTTTTGGGCGGACGCTGAGCTCTATGGTCAGTGACGGGATGCAGAATAAAATTTATCGGATGCCGGAGGATGCACAGATGAAGCTGCAGGAGACGCTGCAAAAGATTGTGAACGAGGGCAGCGGCGGATTGATTTGTATTATTTTGTAAAGAATAAGTCGAAATCAGGATTTCGACTTGTTTGGACAGAAGAATAAACAGACGAGTTCCATCGGCTAAAAAGCCTTGAAACTCGCTGTTTTCCTCGCCGGAAATGAATTCCGACTGCGGATACTATTCGGGAAAATACTTACCGCCCAAGAAGGGGCGGCAGGCGAAGCCTGCTTTGCGTAGCAAAGTAATGAACAGTTCGTTTCCCAAGCCCTTCCGCTGCCTCAAAATTACTTTGTCTACAGTCTGAAGCTGGAGAATTTTTCCTCAGCTTTTTGATTGTTTATAGAATTTTAAAGGTTGTTTCATCTTCCCGTATGGAATGGGGTTTATTTTCCATTTTTCTGATTTTGATGCGTTTGAGGGAATTCATGAATTTCAGCAGGAAGCGGATGCGGCTTTCAAAGCCCTGCACCTCTGCGATAACCTCCCCATTTTCGGCATTTTTTACCCAGCCGGTCAGCTCCAGTCTTTCTGCCATCTGCGCCAGCTCGATGCGAAAGCCGACCTTTTGTACACGTCCGTGGAAGGTGATATGGCGGCGGACAAAGCGGTTTTCTTCAAAATCGGGCAATCGGACGCGATTCACCTGATGGCAGATATAAGTATTTCTTGCGGATTTTAATGCTTCAATGGGTTTCATGCAATCACCACCTATTTGTTTTTCTGTTTATACATTATAACAAAGAAGGAACGCATTTGCCAGCCGTCTTTTGAAAAGATTTTTCTTAGAGTTCGATTAGGGAGGTTTACCTTTTCTTTTTTTTGTATTATAATCAAAATTACTTATGGTATTATGCCCGCAATATGGGGCGAGTGAAGAAAAGGAACAGGGGGATTCCCATGAAAAAAGGTTCCTCAGGGAATAGAAAAAAAAGAAGACCGCCCAGACCGGAGGCACCTGTGAACCGTTATCCCACAAGGGACAATGTCTACAATCTGCAAAGAGAACGGCAGAGACGACAGGCGCAGGCGGAGAGACAGGCACGCGAATGGCAGCAGGCGCAGATGGGCTATGCGCAGACACCGCATCCTGCAAAGAGGAAGAAGCACAGGCAGAGAAGAAGAGGCAGCCACATGATGATGCCTTTGCTTGTATTTGCAATCATTGCGCTGTATCTGGTGGGGCAGATTGGCAGCCTTGCGATAAAGGGCTCTGATATTGATGTGGAAACGGTGGCATACGGCACGATTGATACGCCTGAGGTTTATACGGGGCTGATCCTTCGGGAGGAATATGTGGTGGACAGCACCAGAGACGGACAGCCGTATTATCAGTATTCGCAGGGGGACTATGTGCCGAAGGGCGCAGTGGTCTGCACGGTAAAGGATACGGATTCAACGGATGCGCTGGAAAGCAAGCTGAACCAGATTGATAAGGATATTCTGAAAAGTCAGAAGGCAAGAACGGATTTATCTGCCTTTTCGGAGGATATTTCCCGTTTGGAGGATAACGTGAGCCGGACGGTGGATGCCTATGCAGGGCGTTCCATGCGGTCGAGCCTTTCCTATATGTATACGCTGAAAAGCCAAGTGACCTCCTTTATGGATCAGAGAAACGAAATCTGGCTGACAGAGAATGTGGACAGCCTTTCACAGCTGACAGAGGAAAGAAATGTGTACGAGCAGCAGCTGGCGCAGAACCAAAGTGCGCTGACGGCATCGGAGGCAGGTGTGCTTTGTCTGAGCTATGACGGGATGGAGAAAAAGCTGACACCCGACAAGGCGGAGCAGGTAACGGAAAAGCAGATCGGGGATGCAAAGACACAGTATATCTCCAAGGCGAAAAGCGTTGCCAAGGGCGATCCGCTCTTTAAGATTATTACGGATAACAAGTGGTATGTGGTTGCATATCTGCCGAACAACGCCGTAGCAGGCTGGGAGGCAGGCAAAACAAGCCGTACCCTGAATATGATGACGGAGGAAGAAACCTACAAAATCAGCGCAGATGTGGAAAGCCTCACCGCAGGAGATAAGCAGACAAAGGTTGTTTTCTCAAGCTATGAGCACATGGAGGACTTCATGGAAAGCCGCACGATTTCCTTCAGCTTAGAGGGGACTGTGACAGAGGGTCTGAAGATTCCCAATGATGCGATTGTGGAAAAATCCCTGCTGAAAATCCCCAGAAGCTGTCTGACGGAAAGCATGGGCAATACGGGTGTTTTGCTTGTGAAGGGAAGCAGCACGAAATTTACCGACATTACCGCTGTGACGAGCGATGAGGATGCGGTTTACATTGAATTGGAGGACAGCGGACTGAAAACAGGCGACGTTGTGCTGCAGGGTACAGGCGAGGATGCCGCACAGGTAACGCTTTCCGAGCTGCTGCCGCACGCAGGGGTTTATGTGGCAAACAGCTCCATCGCGAAGTTTGTTGTAATTGATGTTGTGGAACAGAATCAGGAATACGCCATCGTGCAGGCAGGCAGCACAACGGGGCTGCAGCCATACGATACGATTGTTTCCGATGCAAAAAATATCAAGGAGGGCGACAGCGTTTTTTAAGCGTCCGGATGGATAAAGAGATAGAAAGAAGGCAGAAATATGAGCGTAGTTGAAAATATTCAGAATGTGAGAGCAAAAATTGCGGCAGCCGCAGAAAAAAGCGGCAGAACGGCGGAGGACGTACTTCTGTTGGCAGTCAGCAAGACAAAGCCTGTGGAGCTGATTGGCGAGGCGGTGCAGGCAGGGTGTCTTTCTCTGGGCGAAAACAAGGTGCAGGAAATCATGGAAAAATATGAGCCGATGATGGAATATGCGCCGGAGGGAGAGAGAATCCACTGGCACTTAATTGGGCATTTGCAGACAAACAAGGTGAAATATATCATTGATAAGGTGGATATGATTCATTCTGTGGAAAGCCTGAAGCTGGCGGAGGAAATTGAAAAGCGCGCGGCACAGAAGGATATTGTGATGGATATTCTGATTGAGGTGAACATGGCAGCGGAGGAAAGCAAATTCGGCGTGAAGCCGGAGGATACCGAAGCGCTGCTCAGAGAGATTGCGAAAATGCAGCATATTCGCGTGCGTGGGCTGATGACGGTTGCGCCTTTTGTTGAAAATCAGGAGGAAAACAGAGAAGTTTTTCGTCAAATGAGAGAATTACTGGTTGACATGAACGGGAAAAAAATTGATAATATAAAGATGGATACCTTATCCATGGGGATGACGGGCGATTACGAGGTTGCCATCGAAGAGGGTGCGACCATTGTCCGCGTGGGCACAGGTATTTTCGGAGAAAGATATTATCCCAACAAAGGATGAGCAATAGAAACAGCTTAGGAGGAACGTATTGTGGCGAAGATTTTTGACAGAATGAAAGACTTAATGTTTGGCGAATATGAAGACGATGATGATTACTATGAGGATGATTACGATACAGCGGCACCTGCCCCTGCACCCGTAAGAGAGAATTATGGTCTGCGTGACGCAAGAGAGACGGAATACAGCGCACCTGCGCCCCGTAAGGCGGCTCCGAAGAACGCGGCAAATCCCCAGATTTACAGCGTGAACACAAGCGTACAGATGCAGGTAGTTATCATCAAGCCTGAATGTTACGAGGATGCACAGGAAATCTGTGACCAGATTAAAACCAAACGTCCTGTTGTAGTCAATCTGGAAAAGGTGGAATACCCCATTGCGCAGCGCATTATGGACTTTTTGAGCGGCACCTGCTATTCTCTGGAGGGCTCCATTCAGCGCGTAGCCAATAATATTTTTATTATTGCGCCAGAAAATGTGGATATTTCCGGTGATTTTAAAGAAGAATTAAAAACAAAAGGCGTTCTGCTCCCTTGGATGAATGGGACAAATGCCAGATAAAGGTGGTTTTGCGGATTGAATAGTATACAGGCATTGCTGATTAGTGCGATTGGTGTATTTTTCTATGTATTGGAAATTCTCATCTTCGTGCGTATCCTGTTTTCCTGGCTGCCCTTCGGCGTTGGCTATAACAGCAGCATTGGGCGTTTGCTGTATCAGCTGACAGAGCCGATTCTGGGGCCTGTGAGAAATATGGTAGATAAATCCCCGCTCGGCGGCGGCATGGGGCTTGATTTTTCCCCTATTTTTGCGTTAATCCTGATGAGATTGGTGCAGACCCTTCTGGTTGCAGCCATTCGGATGTTCTGATGCCATGGACAGACAGGCATTATTGAAAAGCGTACCGGAGGGCGAGGAGCGGCTGCTGTTTGCAAAGGCGCTGGATCAGGCGATTTTTGCGATGAAGCGCAGAGAGCCTGCGTTCACGGATTTCATGGATCGGGCAAAATGTGCAAGATTTCGGGAACGGCTGCAGGGACTTCGGGAGCTGGAGATTACGCTTTTCGGCGGAACGGAGGACTGCGAGCGGCAGATGATGGGCTTTTTTACAGAACCGCTTGCGGCAGAGGAATTCCCGATTAAAATTGTAAAAATCAGAAGAAAAAGTAAAAAATTCGGACAGACGGATCTGAGCCACAGAGATTATCTCGGCTCCCTCCTTGGGCTGGGCATTGACCGCGGCAAGGTGGGCGATATTCTGGTGGCGGAGGATACGGCGGTCTGCTTTGTGGCGGAGGAAATTTCGCCATACATAACGGCTGTGCTGGAGCAGGTTTCCAGAACCGCGGTAGTGGCGGAGGAAACGGAGCAGGCGGAGGACATTCCCCAAAGGCAGACGGAGGCAAGACGCTTAACGGTGGCATCCATGCGGCTAGATGCGGTGGCAAGTGAGGCATTTCATCTGGCAAGAGGGAAAACGCAGACGCTCATCCATGCGGAAAAGGCACAGGTGAACTGGAATATTGTAACAAGCACATCCCATCTGTTAAAGGAAGGGGATTTGGTGAGCCTGCGCGGCTTCGGGCGGTTTCGCGTGAAGGAAATCGGCGGCAGAACCAAAAAAGACAGAATCGGATTGGAAATTGAAAAATATGTATAAGGAGGTTTTTTCGTGATCACACCGAACGATATCGCAACCAAGGACTTTAAGAAGGTAGCTGTAGGCTATTCCCCCGAAGAAGTAGATACCTTTTTGGATGACATCTATGAGGACTATGAGAAGCTGTATAAGGAAAGCCAGAAGGAAAAATCAAAGACAGAGGCTGTGGCTGAGGATACCGACCGGTTGAAGCATCTCGAAAAATCCATTGAACGTACATTAAGCCTTGCGGAGGCGGCTGCGGAGGAAACAAAGGCGGCGGCAAAAGCAGATGGCGATGCCATCATCAACAGTGCGAAGCAGCAGGCAGAGGATATTCTGGCATCCGCAAGAACAAAGGCGTATGAGCTGGAACAGAAGATTTCCGGACTGGAAAGCCGTTACGAACTGATGAAAACAAGAATCAAGCTGCTGCTTTATGCAGAAATCGAGCTGCTGGACAAGGGCGAGGTTCTGGCAGAAAAAGAAGCAAAGGCACAGGAAACAAAATAAAAAACAGACAAGCTGCGGCGGGGTCTTCTTGCCGTGGCTCGTTTTGTATAATGCAAAAATCTTCCGAAAGGGTGATTGAATATGATACCGATTTTGATAACGATACTACTGATTTTATTAGACCAGGGGACAAAGCTCTGGGCATTGGGAAGCCTGAAGCCGATTCACAGCATGACGGTGGTGGACGGCTTTCTGGATTTGACGTTTGTGGAAAACAGAGGGGTTGCCTTCGGGATGCTCTCCGGGCAGAGGTGGCTGATTTTGGTGCTGACAGGCGTAATCGCCGGTGCGCTGATTTATTTTTACCGCACACTGCCGAAAAAGAAGGCATATCTTCCCCTGCGCGCGGCACTTTTATTGGTGCTTTCGGGCGCGGTCGGCAATATTATTGACCGCGTATGCCGCGGCTATGTGGTGGATTTTTTTGAATTCACCTTCTTTGACTGGCCTGTGTTTAATGTGGCAGATATTTATGTTGTCGCAGGGGTCATCCTGATGGTGCTTCTGATTGTATTTGTGCTGAAGGATGAGGATTTGGATTTGAAGAAGAAAAAGGATGAATGAAATGGAATATTTTACCTTTGGGGCGGAGCAGGAGGACGTTGGGACAAGAATTGACGTTTTTCTTGCGGATGCCATGGAAAATCTTTCGCGCAGCGGCGTGCAGAAGCTGATTGAGGAAGGACATATCACGCTGAACGGCGGAAGGACAAAAGCAAATTATAAGCTGCGGGAGAGGGACATCATTGATGTAGAGGTGCCTGAGGTGAAGGAGGTTGAAATTCTGCCGGAGGATATCCCGCTGGATATTTTATATGAGGATGCGGATGTCATCGTGGTGAATAAGCCACAGGGGATGGTGGTGCATCCGGCTCCCGGACATACGAGCGGCACATTGGTCAATGCGCTGATGTTTCACTGCGGAGACGAGCTGAGCGGCATTAACGGGGAGAAACGCCCCGGAATCGTGCATCGCATTGATAAGGATACCTCCGGGGTGCTGATGGTTGCGAAAAACGATATGGCGCATCAGTCTCTGGCGGCACAGCTTGCAGAGCACAGCATTACGAGAAAATATAATGCGGTGGTCTACAACGGCTTTACGGAGGACGAGGGGACGGTGGACGAGCCTATCGGCAGAAATCCACAGGACAGAAAGAAAATGGCGGTGACGCAGAAGCACAGCCGCCATGCGGTGACGCATTACCGCGTGATCGAAAGAATGGAGAAATTTACGCTGATTGAGGCGCAGCTGGAAACGGGACGGACACACCAGATTCGCGTACACATGACCTATATCGGGCATCCGCTTCTGGGTGACATGGTATACGGCCCGAAGAAGCAGCCGATTCACTTAGAGGGACAGGCACTGCATGCCCGTGTGCTGGGCTTTATTCACCCGCGCACAGGGGAATATCTGGAATTTGAGGCACCTTTGCCGCCTTATTTTGAAGCATTACTGGAACGACTGCGGAAATAAGTAGGAGGGAGTAACATGCCGCTGCATAAGAAGGATTTTTTCGGCTTACGGGGAATGTCTGCGGATGATATCCGCTATATTCTTGGGACTGCCGAAACGATGAAATATATTTTGAACCAGAAGGATAAGAAAACACCGCATTTGCAGGGAAAATCTGTTATCATGCTTTTTTATGAGCAGAGTGCCAGAGCGAAGCTGGCGTATGAGCTTGCGGCGCAGTACCTCAGCGCAAATGTGATTGATATGACAAATACGGTACATTCCATTGAGAAGGAAAGCTTGCAGGATATCGGACAGCTGATGGATCAGATGGGGGCGGATTTTATTATTCTGCGTCATTCCATGGCAGGCGCGCCGAGGCTGCTGGCAAGCTGTGTGGAGGCTTCTGTCATCAATGCGGGGGATGGCTTTAATGAAAACCCCGGACAGTCTCTGCTTGACCTTCTGACGATTCGGGAGCAAAAGGGCGGCTTTGAGGGGCTGAAGGTTGCCATCATTGGGGATTTGCTGCATAGCCGCGTTTCCAAAAGCAACATCTGGGGTCTGACGAAGCTGGGCGCGGAGGTCTGCGTTTCGGGGCCGCCGACGCTGATGCTGCCTGCCATCGAGAATTTCGGGGTGGAGGTATATTATGATGCCAGAGAGGCGGTCAATAATGCGGATGTTATCCTGACAACACGCATGCGGATGGAGAAGCAGGATAAGAAATCCCTGCCTTCGCTGGATGAATATAAACGCCTGTTCCGTATTGATGAAAATCTTTTGCGCTATGCAAAGAAGGATGCCATTGTGATGCATCCCGGCCCGATTCAGAGGGGGATTGAGATTTCCTCCGGAGTGATTGACAGCAAGCAGTGTATCATCAATGACCAAATCGGGAACTCTGTTGCGGTGCGTATGGCAATGTTCTATATCCTTTCTCAGGTGGGAGGTGCGTTCAGATGAAGACAGTTCTGAAAAATTGCAGAGTGCTTGGAACAACCCATGATAAGGATATGCTCCATGATATTTATGTGGAGAATGGGATCATTGAAAAAATCGGTCTGAATCTTGAGGTTGAGGGGGCGAAGCAGATTGATGTCGGCGGACATACGGTGATGTCCGGATTGATTGACATGCACTGCAACATCTGCGACCCCGGACATGAATATATCGAGGATATCGCAACGGCTTCCCGTGCGGCACTGCGCGGCGGCTTTACAACGATTACCTGCGAACCGAATACAGACCCTGTCATTGATAATAAAACGGTTGTGGAATATATTGTTTCCAAATCGAAGGAAAAATCTCTGGTAAATATTTATCCCTACGGCAGCATGTCTATCGGCTGTAAGGGACAGGAGATTGCGGAAATCGGGGAAATGTACGATGCAGGGATTGTCGGTATTTCCGATGGGGATGAATTTACGGATTCTGCCGCATTTCTGAGAAATGTGATGATTTATACGAAGATGTTTGATTTGCCCGTGCTGACACATTGCGAGGATCGGTCGCTTTCGGGCGTGGGTGTCATGAATGAGGGCTATACGGCGGCATGCCTTGGACTGACGGGGATGCCGCGAGAGGCGGAGGAAGTGATTGTTGCAAGAAATCTGAACCTTGCGGAGCGGACGGGCGTGCATCTGCATTTATCGCACATCAGCACGAAGGGCTCTGTGCAGCTGATTCGTGAGGCGAAGGGCAGAGGGGTTCCTGTGACCTGCGAAACATGCCCACATTATTTTATTCTGACGGAGGACGCCATCGGGGATTATGATACATTTGCGAAGGTGAATCCGCCGCTCAGGGCAAAGGAGGATGTTTACGCCATTATTGAGGGAATTATGGATGGGACGATTGATGTTATCGCATCGGGTCACAGCCCTACAAATATGACAGAAAAGGAACGGGAATTTGATGTTGCGGCGTATGGCATTTCTGCACTGGAAACGGCACTTTCTCTGAGCTATACGCATCTGGTGGAGACGGGATATATTACGGTGGAGCATCTGATTCGGCTGATGTCCGCGAAGCCGGCGGAGATTTTGAAATTATATAATAAGGGAAGCCTGGCAGAGGGAAAGGATGCCGATATTATCGTGGTAGATTTTCTGGAAACCCACCGCATTGACCCGGAGCATTTTGCATCCAAGGCGAAATTTTCTCCCTTTGCGGCGGAGGAGGTGCGCGGCAAGGTGCTTTATACCATGGTTGGCGGCAGACTGCTGACCTAAATGAATAAATGAGGTGTAAATGAATGTATTTGAAACGATTGGATTTACAGGGTTTCAAATCCTTTCCCGAAAAAGTGAAGCTGGAATTTAACCCGGGGGTGACGGCGGTTGTCGGCCCGAACGGGAGCGGCAAGAGCAATGTTTCCGATGCGGTGCGTTGGGTGCTTGGGGAGCAGAGAGCCAGAAGTCTGCGCGGCGATAAGATGGAGGATATTATATTCGCCGGAACGGAGAACAGAAAGCCCCTTGGCTTTGCTGAGGTTTCCATTCTGATTGATAATCAGGATGGCAGACTGCCTTTGGCATACAGCGAGGTGCAGGTGACGCGGCGTGTGTTTCGCTCGGGTGAGAGCGAATACCGCATTAACGGAACGGCGTGCCGCCTAAAGGATATTCAGGAATTATTTATGGATACGGGCGTGGGCCGAGAGGGCTATTCCATCATCGGACAGGGACGTATTGATGAAATTCTGAGTGCAAAGGGAGAGGAACGCCGCCGGATTTTTGAGGAAGCGGCAGGCATTGTAAAATATAAAACAAGGAAAAACGAAGCGGTCAATAAGCTGGAAAAGGAACAGCAGAATCTGCTGCGTGTGGATGATATCATCAGCGAATTAGAGGTGCAGGTGGAGCCGCTGGAGAAGCAGAGCGAGAAGGCGAGGGAATACCTTCGTCTGAAGGAGCGGCTGAAGCAGGCGGAAATGACTGCCTTTTGCAGGGATGCGGCGCGGATTGCAAAAGAAACGGAAATGCTTTTGCAGGCGGAGGAGACTGCGGCGGAGCAGCTTGCACAAAGCCTTGCCGAAAGCGACCGGGAAAAGACGCAGGCAGCTTCCTTCCGAGAGAAAAATGAGGAACTGGATGCCCTTTTGCAGCAGCAGAATGGCAAAATGACAGAGTTGCGCGCGGAACTGGAAAAGACAGAGGGCGAGATTCGCCTGCGCGAGGAGCAGCGTGCCAATGACGAGGCAAACCGCAGCCGTATTGCCGGAGAAATGGCGGAAAAGGCGAAAAAGCAGACGGAAAATGAAGCGGAGCAGGAGCTTTGCCGCAGCAAAATGGCAGGACTGAAGCTGGAAATGGACGCAAGACAGGAGGAACTGGATGCCTTGCAGGAAGAATATGCATCCCTGAGCACTGTGCTGAGTCAGGATGAAACGAAGGTGGAGTCCTTTAAGGATGAAATTTTTGAGCAGATTCGGATTGGCACCGAGGCGAAGGGGGAAATCTCCAAGCGGGAGGCCATGCAGGAGCAATTTCTTGCCAGAAAGGCACAGCTTCTGGGCGAAAAGGAGCATACGGAAAGCAGACTGCATCAATTTGCGGTGCATTTGCAGGCATTGGAGAAGCAGGAGAATGACCGAAAGGAGCAGATTCGCTATCTGGAGCAGGAGCTGACTGCCTTGGAGCAGGACAAAAGGCATGCGCTGCAGGAAAAGCAGAAGGCGGAGACAAGCCTTTCCGTACAGGAAAGACGCGGCTCTGAGCTGCAATCGAGATTAACACTGCTTTCTGAAATGGAACGGGAGCATGAGGGCTATTACAACAGCGTAAAAAGCCTGCTGAACTTGCCGGATGCGCAGGAAAGAGGCATCTGCGGCGCGGTCGGACAGCTTTTGAAGGTGGAGGAGACCTACGAAACTGCCATTGAAGCGGCGTTAGGCGGCGCATTACAGAACATCGTTACCGAAACAGAGGAGGATGCAAGGGATGCCATTGGCTATCTGAAAAGGCGGAATCTCGGCAGGGCAACCTTCCTGCCCGTGACCGCCATCAAGGGCAGACCACTTGAGGGCAGACAGGCGATTCTGGCGGAGGTTGGTGTGATTGGTACGGCGTATGAGCTGGTTTCGTTTGAGGAAAAATTCAGACAGCTTGCAATGTATCTCTTAGGGCGGATTCTGGTTGTGGAAAATCTGGACAAAGCGGTACAGCTGGCGAAAAAGTATCGCCATCAGTATAAGCTGGTTACGCTGGAAGGGGACATTTTGAACCCCGGCGGCGCAATGACGGGCGGCTCACAGCAGAAAAAGGCACTGCATGTTTTCGGCAGGAGCAGAGAAATCCGCAGCCTGCAGGAGGCTTTGCAGACGGCAAACCGAACCATTGCGGAGATGCGCGACAGGCTTGCGCTTGCAAATGAGGATTTGCAGGAGATTGAGCAGGAAACGGTTGAGAAAAAAATGGAGCTGCAAAGAGTTATGGTGACGCAAAGCAGTGACAGCGGCGAAAAGGAAAAAACACTGGCGGAGAAGCAGGAGGCTGCCGAAAAGCTTTCCCTTCTGGAGCTGGAGGAAAAGCAGCTGACGGAGCAGACGGAAAATGCCGAGAAGGAAATTGCGGCACTGCGCGAAAGGGCGGCTTCCTCGGAAACGGCAATGGAAGCGGCAAATGCACAGCTGACTGCCTTTCAGGACAGCCTGACGGGCGGCAAGGAAGAAAAGGACATGCTGATGGAGGAGATTACGCGGAAGAAAATTGCGCTTTCTTCCATCGGGCAGAATGTATACAGCATGGAGGAAAAGCTGCTGCGCTTGCAGGAGGAACAGAAAGCCCTCCGGACAGAGCAGAAAAAAGCAGAGGAGCAGGCGGCACTGTATGAAAAAAATACGGGTCTGCGGCTGGAGCAGCAGGAAACCCTGCAGCAGAGGGCGGCGGAGCTGGAGCAGCAGGCGGAGACCCTGCAAAGCCGACTGAATGAAACGGCGGCAGAGAAGCAGGAGACTGCGGAAAAAGCCGCAAAAGCCGAGGAAACGGCGGCAGAATGGAAGGAAACGGCAAACAAGCTGGAGAATGAGCAGCTGCGCATTTTGGCGAAAAAGGAAAAGCTGGAAGAGGAAAAGCAGCGCATTACCGCCCAGATGTGGGAGGAATACGAAATGACGCTGCGGATGGCGCAGGAATATACGGCAGGACTGCCACAGGAGCAGGAGCAGCTTTCCGTGAAGGAATGGAAAGGGAAAATCCGCGCACTGGGGGATGTGAATGTCGGTGCGATTGAGCAGTACAAGGAAGTGAAGGAGCGGTTTGAATTTCTGACGGCGCAGAGAGAGGATATTCTTGCGGCGGAGGAAAAGCTGCGGCAGATCATTGCGGAGCTTTCGATTTTGATGGAGCAGCAGTTCCGCGAGCAGTTCAAGGTGATTTCCGAGAATTTCAGCGAGGTATTCCGCGAAATGTTTGGCGGCGGCAGGGCACAGCTCAGACTGACCGATGCGGCGCATGTTCTGGAATCCCCGATTGAGATTGTGGCACAGCCGCCCGGGAAAAATTTGCAGAACATGCAGCTGCTTTCCGGCGGGGAGCGCGCATTGACCGCGATTGCAATTTTATTTTCCATTCTGAAAATGAAGCCCTCTCCCTTTTGTATTTTGGACGAGATTGAGGCGGCGTTGGACGATGCGAATGTCAGCAGATATGCACAGTATCTGAAAAAATTTGCAGAGGAAACGCAGTTTATTGTCATTACCCACAGAAAGGGCACGATGGAGCATGCAGATGTGCTTTATGGCGTGACGATGCAGGAGAAGGGCATTTCCAAATTGATTTCCGTTGACTTTTCGGAGGCGGAAAAAAGTATTACAGCGTAAGGATGAAAAGGAGACCGAATATGGGTTTATTTGATTTTTTTAAGAAGAAAGCCACGGAGGAGCAGCCGCAGACAGAGGAACAGCAGGAAGGCGTTCTGGAGCTGGATGGCGTGGAAGTGGAAACGGACGCGCAGGAGGCGGATATTGTTCTGGATGTGGAGGATGGTCAGGATATGAACCGGGCTGTCCATGCAGTGATGGATGAGGAGGAAATCCAGATTGACCGCGCAGGAGAGGATATTCTGTATCGGGAGGAGGCAGAAGAAGCGCCTGCGGAAGCGGAAATCGAGATTACCTTCGAGGACGCGGACGGAGAGGAAATCCTGACGGCAGAGGATGCGGCGGAGGCCGAAGCAGTTCTGGATGAGCTGACAGAGATTGCAGGAGAAATTCTTGCGGAAAAGCCCCTTGCGGAGGATGAGGTTATCGTTGCGACAGAGGACGGCGAGATTTTTACGGCGGACAATGATGCGGACGGCAGGGCCTTTGTAGAGGAGCTGGCGGACGAGGTTGCAGAAGAGCTGAATCAGGAGGAACCGACAGAGGAAGCACAGGAAACACCTGCGGAGGAAAGCGCGGAGGAGGAAAAGCCTGCGAAGATGGGCTTTTTTGCAAAGCTGAAGGCAGGTCTGGATAAGACAAGAAAGAACATCCTTGGCGGTGTGGATGGCGTTCTGGGCGCGTTTACGAAGATTGACGAGGATCTGTTTGAGGAACTGGAGGAAGCGCTCATCATGGCAGATATGGGCGTGCAGACGACAATGGATATCGTGGAAAACCTGCGAAAAAGGGTTAAGAGAGAGCATGCGACCGACCCTGCGGTAATCAAGGATATGCTGATTGATGAGATTACGGCGATTTTGCAGGAGGGTGCGCAGGAGGACGAAAATCTGCCCTCTCCTTCCGTTCTGCTGGTCATTGGTGTGAATGGTGTCGGCAAGACAACGACCATCGGCAAGCTGGCGCATAATTTCAAGGAGGACGGGAAATCCGTACTTCTGGCGGCGGCGGATACCTTCCGTGCGGCGGCAATCGACCAGCTGGAAATCTGGGGGGAACGTTCCGAGATTCCTGTGATCAAGCATGAGGAAAATTCTGACCCTGCGGCGGTGGTATATGACGCAGTGCATGAGGCAAGAAAGCAGAATACCGACCTTTTAATCTGCGATACGGCAGGGCGTTTGCACAACAAGAAAAATCTGATGGAGGAATTGAAGAAGATTGCGCGTGTCATCGAGAGAGAATACCCTGCGGCACACAGAGAGGTATATTTGGTGCTGGATGCCACAACGGGACAGAACGCACTGCAGCAGGCAAAGTTGTTTCAGGAAGTGACGGATATCACGGGAATTGTGCTGACAAAGCTGGACGGCACAGCCAAGGGCGGCATTGTGGTTGCAATTAAGAGCGAATTACAGATCCCTGTACGCTATATTGGGGTCGGGGAAGGGATTCACGATTTGCAGAAATTTGATGCGGCTGAATTTGCAGGCGCATTGTTCGGAAGGGAGGCATAAGAGATGGCGGAGGAAAAGAAAATCGAAAATGCCGTTTATGAATATGATGTATTAGAGGAAAGAACGGAACGCCGTCCGGCGGCAGTGACCCCCTATGAACGGGAAATCTGTCAGCACATGGAGGGGCTGTTTCCGCATCGTGTGACGAGAGTGTATCGGGAGATAGATTCCGAATTTCTGAGTGTGAATGTTTTCGTGATGAAAGCACCCACGAAGAAGGATTTTCATGTGCTGTATACCACAGGGATGAGCGCGATGCCGATGAAGCTGCCGCAGGAATTTCTGCCGAAATATAAGGATTTGGAGCGCGCGGAGCTGCTGCTTTTTCTGCCGGCGGAATGGGATATTCTGACAGGATACGAAACAGATGCGGATGTGCCTGACCGCCTTTGGTGGCCTGTACGGCTGATGAAATATCTGGCAAGATTTCCGCACGAATTCAAGACATGGCTGGGCTGGGGGCATACGCTGCCGAATTCAGCCGATTGTGTGCCGTATGACGAAAGTACGAAGCTTTGCGGCGCGATGCTCGGAGCATTGCAGGAAAATATCAGCATGTTCCGTACGGAGGATGATACGCAGATTAACATGTACTGCGTGATTCCGCTGTATAAAGAGGAAATGGAGTACCAGAAAACTGCGGGGACAGAGGCGTTGATGCAGAAGCTTTCTGCACTGAATGGGTATGGGATGATTGTATTTCCGGACAGACCGAATGTCTGTGCAGAGGAAGAATAAAAGAAAAAGGCGTATGGAAAGATTTGAACCGAGCTGTTTTGTGCTGTCTGCACAAAATGACTCGGTTCAAAGTTTCTGTACGCCTTTTAAATATAGACTGTTTTTATCACCGGTGTGATTTAGATGTCATTCTTTGCGGTATGCCACAGGCTTCTGTGCTGCCTTCTGGATGGTATTTTTTAATTCGTAATCCTCATATTTCAGGTCGGGAATTGCCTTCATGCGGTTTTGCCGTTCAACCAGAAATTCCATATACAGCAGTAAATCCGCCTTACTATCCTCTTCCAGCAGGGTGTAATATCGACGAAATTCGTTGAACGCAGCGGTTTCGTCATCAATCACATAGGGATAGCGGATATCATTGACACCCAAAAGATAATCCATAGAGACATTGAAGATGGAGGCAATTTTTTTTAAATCGGAAATAGAGGGTTGGTTTCGACCGGATTCATAGTTTGCAATCGCTGTATAGCCATAGTTGAGCATTTCGCCTAACTTGACCTGTGTCAGCTTTTTTTCTTTTCTCAATGCTTTCAAGCGGTCTTTAAATTCCATGTCATACACCTCTTCTTTTATTTGAATTTTTACAGACAAAGCCGAAAAAGTTTACGCTTTTGGTCGGTTTTGGAAATGTATAAAGTATCCCCCAAATAACAATATTTATTATACGGATAAATTTTCACGGGGAAAAGGCTGAACCACAGATGCAATGAAAATCTTGATAAAAATTTGCGATGCGTGAAGTTGAGTGTTTTTTATCAAAAAAGCAAAAAATTTTTATTTTTTTGGAAAAATGTGAAGAAATTTATTGACATATATCAGAAATGGTGCTATATTCAAATCACATAAAACATATAAAGATACTATGATATATAAAGAGATTGAGAGGAGTATTCTTATGCCGACAAAATATTATTTTGATAACGCAGCAACAACACCCGTAAGGGAGGAGGTATTGCAGGAGATTCTTCCTTACTTCAGAGAATATTACGGCAATGCATCCAGCATTTACAGCATTGCAAAGGAAAGTAAAAAGGCGCTGGAGGCAGCAAGGGCAAAGGTAGCGGCTGCGATTGGTGCGACACCCGATGAAATTTATTTCACAGCAGGCGGTTCTGAAAGCGACAATATGGCACTGCGTGGCGTGGTAAACGCAAGCAAGAAAGAGAAAAAACATATTATTACAACAAAAATTGAACATCATGCGATTCTGCATACCGCAGAATTTCTGGAAACAAAGGGTGTGGATGTGACTTATCTGAACGTAGACGAATTCGGGAAGATTTCTTTGGAGGAGCTGGAAAATGCCATCCGTCCCGAAACCGTTCTGATTTCCGTTATGTTTGCGAATAACGAAATCGGTACGATTCAGCCTATCGCAGAAATTGCTGAAATCGCGAAAAAGCACGGCGTTCTGTTCCACACAGATGCGGTACAGGCTGTTGGTCATGTGCCTATTGATGTAGAAAAGCTGCATGTTGATTTGCTGTCCATGAGTGGGCATAAGCTGGGCGCACCGAAGGGCATCGGCGCGATTTATATCCGCAAGGGGACAAGGATTTCTCCGCTGATTTTCGGCGGCGCACAGGAAAAGAAGCTGCGTGCGGGTACAGAAAATATTGCAGGTATCGTTGGTCTGGGCAAGGCTGCGGAGCTGGCAGTGGCTGAAATGGAGGAAACAACAAAGAAGCTGACTGCACTGCGGGATAAGCTGATTCATGGGATTCTGGAAAGCATTCCCGATAGCCGCCTGAACGGACATCCGACAGATCGTCTGCCCGGCAACTGCAACATTTCCTTCTCCTATATTGAAGGCGAATCTCTGCTGCTGCTGCTGGATGCACTGGGCATTGCGGCTTCCAGTGGTTCTGCGTGCACATCCGGCTCTCTGGACCCTTCTCATGTGCTGATGGCGATTGGTCTGCCTCATGAGATTGCACATGGCTCTCTGAGACTGACAATAGACAGAGAAAACACGGAGGAACAGGTAGACTTTATTCTGGAAAAGCTGCCCGGTCTGGTACAGCGGCTGAGAGATATGTCTCCCGTTTATCCTGGCAAAAAGGCTTGATAGAAGAAAAACAGACGTTTACTTTAGACATTCATATAAATTGGAACACCAAGGAGGAACTTTGAAATGGAATATAGCGAAAAGGTAATGGATCATTTTATGAACCCAAGAAATGTAGGCGAAATTGAAAACGCAAGCGGCGTTGGACAGGTCGGCAATATGAAATGCGGCGATATCATGAAGGTATATTTGCAAATTGAGGATGGCAAAATCGTTGATGCAAAATTCAAAACCTTTGGCTGTGGTGCCGCAGTTGCGACAAGCTCCATGGCGACAGAGCTGGTAAAGGGCAAGAGTATTCAGGAAGCATTGGAGGTAACCAATAAAGCAGTCATGGAAGCGTTGGACGGTCTGCCTCCCGTAAAGGTACACTGTTCCTGTCTGGCAGAGGAGGCGCTGCGTGCCGCTCTGTGGGATTATGCACAGAAGAACAATATTGTCATTGATGGACTGGAGCCTCCCGTAAATGACATTGACGAAAGACATCATCAGGCTGAATGATAGAAGCACCAAAGAAAAAGGAAACGAAACAGAACACAGAAGATAAAACTCATAAAAACTCAGAAATTTTCAAAAAACTCTCAAAAACTCATTTTATTACACCCCTCTAAACTAATAAAAAATCCCTTTCCGAAAGGAAGGGGATTTTTTATGCAGAAATTTTTTATTTCAAAAGGGATTCATAGCACTGCAGGACAGCTGAGAGACCTTCTTCAAAGGTGCCGTTATTTTCTGCGATGGCTTCTGCCGCCGCGGTATAAAGGGGCAGGCGTTCCTGATAAAGCTTCTGTGCCGCCGCCTGATCGGGGGCAAGGGGTCTGCCGTTGCCCGTCTGGAGCAGGTCTGCATCGCGTTTCAGCCAGATGAGTCTGCCGTTGCGCTTAAGGTATTCGACATTCAGGGGGTTTTTGATGATGCCGCCGCCTGTGGCAATGACGAGGTTATTCCGGGAAGAAACCTCATGGATGACCTTTGTTTCGATTTCGCGGAAGGCGGGCTCTCCTTCCTTTGCGAAGAATTCGGCAATGGGCATTTTGATGCGCTCGATAATCAAATCATCGGTATCGACAAAGCCTTTGCCCAGCTTTTCTGCCGCCCTTTTGCCAATCGTGCTTTTGCCGCCGCCGCTCATGCCAACCAGAACAAGATTGGAGCGTTCCTTTAAGAGGGGCGTATTGATTTCGGCAATGCGGGCATCCTCCAGATGGGTATCCAGAAAGATTTCTACGGCATATTTTGCCTGTGCAACGAGCATTTCCAGACCGCCTGCGGCACGAATCCCACGCTTTTCCGCCTCCAGAACAAGCTGGGTACGCAGGGGGTTATAGACAACATCCGCAACGCCTTCGAGCGCGGTGAAGCGGTCTAAATCAATGGGGCAGTCATCGGAGTTCGGATACATTCCGACAGGAGTGGTATTCACGATGATTTTTGCATCGGCATGATTTTTATAACATTCTGCATAGGTGACGGTTTCCGGATATTCCTTATAATATACGGTGATAATTTCGGATGCACCCAATTCTTCCAGAACGGCAATGACAGCCTTGGACGCGCCGCCCTTACCCAGAACCAATGCTTTTTTACCGGCAACATCAATACCGTTTTTCTGGAGCAGATAACGGAAACCGTAAAAATCCGTATTATAGCCGCAAAGCCTGCCGTTTCTGTTGACAACCGTATTGACTGCGCCGATTTTCTGCGCGCGGCTATCTACCTCATCCAGATAAGGGATAACCGTTTCCTTATAGGGAATGGTTACATTTAAGGCAGAAAACTGCTTTTCTCGCAGGAAAGCATCCAATTCATCTCTTGTTAAGGGAATCAGATCATAGGTATAATCCGCCAGCTGTTCATGAATGATTTTAGAAAAGCTGTGTCCCAGCTTTTCTCCGATTAGTCCGTATCTCATCAGAAAGTCACCTCGTATCTTTTGTATTTTCTATGGAACAATAGTTTCTCTCTATCTTAATGCAAATAAAGGATTTATGCAATCTCTTTTGCAAAAGAAAAGATTAAAGTTTTTGTAATATTTTTCATTGTATTTTTGTGGTACAATATAAAATAAAAACCAAATGGGAAAACAAAGGAATCAGGTGAAAAAATGAATCGATTTTTGAAAAAAATATGTACCGGCATTTTATGCGGTGTGCTTGGCGTGGTAAGCATCGGGGCGCAGGAGGCCTTTGCGGCAGATGCGAAGGAGATGCGTGCTGTCTGGATTTCAACGGTATACAGTGCGGACTATCCTTCTACAACGAATAATGCAGAAACGCAGAAGAATGAATTTATTCAGAAGCTGGAGCAGGCGCAGGCGTTGGGCTTGAATACGGTTGTGGTGCAGGTGCGCCCGAAGGGGGATGCGCTGTATCAGTCCGATCTGAATCCATGGAGCGCTGTGCTGACAGGAGCGCAGGGGACAAATCCCGGCTATGACCCGATGGCGTTCATGATTGCGGAAGCACACAAGCGCGGCATGGAATTTCACGCATGGATGAACCCTTATCGCATTACGACATCCGGAACGGATGTATCCGCACTTTCTGCGGACAACATGGCAAGAAAGCATCCGGACTGGATTCTGACCTACAACGGGGCAATGTATTATGACCCTGCGAATGAGGAGGTACAGCAGTATATCTGCGATACGGTAAAAGAGGTTGTGGAAAAATATGATGTGGATGCCATCCATTTTGATGATTATTTCTATCCTTCCAATTATCCCCTGCCTGAGGGCGAAACAAGGGAAGGCGCAGTGGCGCAGGAGCGCCGCGACAATGTGGATACGTTAATCAAAAAGGTATATCAGACGATTAAAAATACAAAAGCCTCTGTGGAATTCGGCATCAGCCCGATGGGAATCTGGAAAAACAGCACCTCTGACGAGGCGGGCTCCGCAACACGCGGCTCCGAAGGCTATTATACGGTTTACGGAGATGCGAAAAAATGGGTAGAAAAAGGCTGGGTAGATTACATTACACCGCAGATTTACTGGGAGCAGGGCAATGCCTATGCCGATTATGAGACACTGGTGAAATGGTGGAGCGACGTGGTCGAGGGGACTGACGTAAAGCTTTATATCGGACAGGGGATTTACAAGGATTCCGTTGCGAAGGAGATTGCACAGGAAATGCAGGTCAATGAAAAGTACAACGTGGACGGCAGTATGTTCTTCAGTCTGCGGGATTTGCTGAACAACAGACAGGGCTGTGCGGATGCGGTGAAGGCATATTATCAGACAGCGACAAAACCGACAGAGCCAACAACACCGACAGAACCGACCACCCCGACCGAACCGGAAGCACCTGTTACGATTGAAAAGAAATATGCCTACGCAGGCAGGGCAAAGGTAACGGTGAACGGCAAGGCGGTGGATTTCCAGACATACACGATTGACGATTATACCTATTTTAAGCTGCGCGATGTTGCAGGTGCGGTAAATGGGACAGCGAAGCAGTTTCAGACCTACTGGGACGAAAGCAAGCAGGCGATTGAGCTGTTCCGTGGTGTGCCGTATTCCTCCTCTGTGAGCGGCGCGGCAGGCAGATATGGCGATACCTATGGCACAACCTCTACTGCAAAGCTATACTGCGATGGGGAAAGAAAGAGTGTGAGTGCCTATACCATCAACGATTATACCTATTATAAGCTGCGCGATCTGGCGAAGCTGCTGGATATGGGCGTGACATGGGAGGAAAGCTCGGCTACCATCGGCATCAACACCGCAAAAAGCTATTAGTAAGCCAGTGACGGGTCGGAAGGAGAAAGAGATGTCCCTTTTTAAGAAATTGCAGGAAAAGAGAACGGCGGAGCGTGTGCGAAAATCCGAAAGGATGCAGGGCTTTACCATGCAGGCGGAATTGAGCGCGACCATCGTCAGTGTAAGGCTGTTGGACGGCACGGAAGCGGAAACGAGATTTCTAGTGGAATATGCCAACGGCGAGAAGAAGGAGGAAGCTGTTAAGAATGACAGTGAAAGATTTCAGGAGCTGAGCATGTATTTGGGCTAAAGGGAATTTCTTGCACGGCTTCGGAGCGCTGCGAGGGAATTTTCTGAAAAAGCCTTGCAAACAAAGGAAAGAAGTGGTATAGTAATACAAAGTAATGATTATAAACGTTGGTGAAAAGAGTGGGTAGAACAACCCGCTCTTTGTTATTGTAGGGGGAAAGCCCTAATCAGATTTTTGTAAGACGGAAAAAGAAAAACGAAAAAGAGGTGTAAAAATGGCGAAACCAAACAATACAGAAGCAAAGGTGCTGCCCATTCTGGAGCCGATTATTGCAGAAAAGGGGCTGGAACTGGTGGATTTGGAATTTGTAAAGGAAGGCGTAAACTGGTATCTGCGTGTTTATATTGATAAGGACAGCGGCGTAAATATTGATGACTGTGAAGCGGTCAGCCGTGCGCTTGAGGTGAAGCTGGATGAAAAAGATCCCATCGAGCAGGCCTATATTTTGGAGGTAAGCTCTCCCGGTATCGACAGACCGCTGAAAAAGGATGCGGATTTTGTGAAATATCAGGGAGAAATCATTGATGTGAAGCTGTATAAGGCGCAGGACGGCAGCAAGCAGTATCAGGGCAGGCTGCTGGGATTGGAAGACGGCGTGCTTTCCATCGAGGAGGAAAACGGAAACGTAGTGAAATTTGAGCAGAAGGATACCGCCAGCGTGAGATTGGCAGTTATTTTTTAAGCTAAGGGAGGAATTTGGAAAATGGACAGTAAAGAATTTTTGGATGCGCTGAATCTGGTTGCAAAGGAAAAGGGTATTGATAAGGAAGTTGTATTTGAGGCAATCGAGGCATCCCTGGTTTCTGCATGCAAGAAAAACTTCGGCACAAGCCAGAATATTAAGGTGGTTATCGACAGAGAATCCGGCAATGTTGCCTGCTATGCGCAGAAAACCGTTGCAAGCCCTGTGGAAGATCCGCAGCTGGAAATCTCTCTGGAAATGGCAAGAGTGCTGAACCCCAACTATGTGGTTGGCGATGTGGTGGATCTGGAGGTAACACCGAAGGACTTCGGCAGAATTTCCGCACAGACCGCAAAGCAGGTGGTGGTACAGAAATTCCGCGAGGCAGAAAGAGAAATTCTCTTTAACCAGTACATTACAAAGGAAAGAGAGGTTGTAACTGCCATCGTACAGAGAAAGGAACGCAGAAATGTTATCGTGCAGATGGGCAAGATTGATGCGATTCTTTCCGCAAACGAACAGATTCCCGGCGAACAGTATAACTTTATGGATCGCATTAAGGTGTATGTACTGGAGGTAAAGCAGACCACAAAGGGCCCTCAGATTTTTGTTTCCAGAACACATCCTGAGTTGGTAAAGCGTCTGTTTGAACAGGAGGTGCCCGAAGTACATGACGGTACAGTGGAAATCAAGAGCATTGCAAGAGAAGCCGGAAGCAGAACAAAGATTGCCGTTTATTCCAAGAATGAAAACGTGGATGCACTGGGTGCCTGTGTTGGGCAGAATGGCTACCGTGTCAATGTAATCGTAAGCGAGCTGGGCGGCGAAAAGATTGATGTGATCAACTGGAGCGAGGACCCCAAGGAATTTATTGCGGCGGCACTCAGCCCCTCTAAGGTTCTGGAGGTTGCGCTGAACGAAGCAGAGCAGAGCGCGAAAATCGTAGTGCCCGACCATCAGCTTTCTCTGGCAATCGGCAAGGAAGGGCAGAATGCAAGACTTTCCGCAAAGCTGACAGGCTGGAGAATCGATATCAAGAGTGAAACACAGGCAAGAGAAACAAACTTCTTAGCAGAAGACCCCGTAACGGAAGAAGCGGCGGAGGAAACAACGGCAGAAGAAACAGTAGATGAGGCTGTAGAAGAAGCAGCAGAGGAAGATGTAACAGCGACAGAGGAAACGGCAGAAGGCGAAGCAGAAGCGTAAGAGGGAGGAGAGTATATGAAGCAAAGAAAAGTACCTCTCAGAAAATGTACCGGCTGTCAGGAAATGAAAAATAAAAAGGAACTGATTCGCATTGTACGAAATGATGCAGGCGAATTTGCCTTAGACCGTACGGGAAAGCTGCCCGGACGCGGTGCATATATCTGTCCCAATGCGGAATGTCTGGCGAAGGCGCAGAAATCCAAGGGGCTGGAGCGCTCCTTTAAGGTGGCTGTGCCGAAGGAAGTGTATGAGCAGCTGCTTCAAGAATTGGAGAAACAGACCAATGAATAAATTTTTTTCCCTTCTGGGGCTTTGCAAGCGGGCGGGAAAGCTTGTTGCAGGCGAGGTGGCCGCAGAACAGGCGGTGCGCAAAAAACAGGCATTTCTGCTCATTTTAGCGCAGGATGCATCGAAGAATACAAAAAAGAAATTTACAAATTCCGCAGTGTATTATGAACTGCCCTTGGCAGAAATCGGAACCAAGGAAGAACTGGGCAGAGCCATTGGCGCAGAAATGCGCTCCATTATTGCGATTACAGAAAAGGGCTTTGCAAAAAAACTGAAAGAGCTTGCGGATGATAATATAGAGAATAGAACGAAGGTCGGTGAAGGCTGATTTTCGAGAAAGACGAGGTGTTGTGGAATGTCCAAAATCAGAATTTATGAACTGGCAAAGCAGCTTGGCGTTGCCAATAAAGACTTAGTAGCAAAAATCAACAGCATCGGCATTGAAGCAAAAAGCCACATGGCAATGCTGACAGAGGAAGAAGCCGCAAAGGTGACGGCGTTATATCAGCCGAAGAAGGAGGAACCCAAAAAGGATGCACCGAAAAAGGATGCACCCAAGCAGAACCAGCCCAAGCAGAATCAGCCGAAGCAGGATGGGCAGAAAAAGGAAAATGACCGCAGACAGGACGGCAACAGACCTGCACAGAAAAAGGACAACAGAAACGAAGGCAGAAGCAACGAAAACAGAAACGAAAGCAAGCAGGGAAAGGGCAATAATAATAACAATAATAATAATAACAAGCAGGGCGGTCAGAATAACAAGGGCGCACAGCAGCAGGGCAAGAAGGACAACAATAAAGGCAAGGACAAAAAAGACAAAAAGGGCAACAAGAACGGTCAGAAGGTAAGAGAAAACCCCATGGAGCGCAGAAGACGTGAAATGGAGGAGGAAGCAGCGCTGATGGCAGAGCTGGCGGCACTGGAGGCGGAGGAAGCAAACGCAGATCCCGTTATCAAATATATTCCCGAAAGCATTACCGTAAAGGATCTGGCTGAGGTTCTGGGCAAAAAAGGCTCCGATCTGGTTATGAATCTGATGAAAAAGGGCAAAATGCTTGCCATCAATGCAACATTGGATTTTGATACCGCGGCTTCCATCGCAGAGGAATACAACGTGATTCTGGAGCAGGAGGAAGAAAAGGATATCATGGAGGAAGCCTTTGGCGCAGAGGAGGAAGAGGATGAATCCAAGCTGGAGGAAAGACCGCCCGTTGTTGTTGTAATGGGGCATGTTGACCACGGCAAAACCTCTCTGCTGGATGCCATCCGTCATTCCAGCGTAACAAAGGGCGAAGCAGGCGGCATTACACAGCATATCGGTGCATATACCGTTCAGATTGACGGCAAGCCCATTACCTTCCTGGATACACCCGGTCACGAGGCATTTACGGCAATGCGTATGCGCGGCGCGCAGATTACAGATATCGCGATTCTGGTTGTTGCGGCGGATGACGGTGTAATGCCCCAGACAGTAGAAGCAATCAACCATGCGAAGGCAGCAGGCGTTGAAATTATCGTTGCCATCAACAAGATGGATAAGCCCTCCGCAAACCCCGACCGCGTAAAGCAGGAACTGACAGAATACGGTCTTCTGGCAGAGGACTGGGGCGGCACAACCGTTTGCGTTCCTGTATCTGCACACACGAAGGAAGGCATTGATAACCTGCTGGAAATGATTATTCTGACAGCAGAAATGAAGGAGCTGAAGGCAAACCCCAACAAGAAGGCAAGAGGTGCTATCATCGAAGCACAGCTGGATAAGGGGCGCGGCCCTGTTGCAACCGTACTGGTACAGAGCGGCACCCTGCGTGTGGGCGATCCTGTGGTTGCAGGCCCTGCATACGGGAGAATCAGAGCGATGACAGATGATAAGGGCAGACGCGTGAAATCCGCAGGCCCCTCCACTCCTGTTGAGATTCTGGGGCTTTCTGAGGTTCCTGCGGCAGGTGACAGCTTCTATGTAGCGGCAAACGAAAAGCAGGCAAGACAGCTTGCGGAAAGCGTTATCGCAAAGAACAGAGAAACACTGATTAGCCAGACACCCCAGAAGGTATCTCTGGATGACCTGTTCAACCAGATTCAGAGTGGTAACATGAAGGAGCTGGGGATTATTGTAAAGGCGGACGTACAGGGCTCTGTAGAGGCAGTGCGTCAGTCTTTGGAAAAGCTGACAAACGAGGAGGTACGCGTGCGCGTGATCCATGGCGGCGTTGGTGCGGTTACGGAAAGCGACGTGCTTCTGGCATCCGCATCCAATGCGATTATTATCGGCTTCAACGTGCGTCCTGAGCCTGCGGCAAAGGCATTTGCGGATGAGGAAAAGGTGGATATCCGTCTGTATCGTGTTATCTATAACGCAATCGAGGATATTCAGGCTGCCATGAAGGGTATGCTTGACCCCATTTACGAAGAAAAGGTTCTGGGTCATGCAGAGGTACGCCAGATCTTTAAGGCATCCGGCGTTGGTACGATTGCCGGCAGCTATGTAAAGGATGGTAAATTCGTGCGAAATTGTCAGGTTCGTATCGTGCGTGACGGTATCGTTGTGTATGAAGGCGATCTGGAAAGCCTGAGACGCTTCAAGGATGACGTAAAAGAGGTTGCAGCAGGCTATGAATGTGGTCTGGTGTTCAAGAAATTCAATGACGTGAAGGAGGGCGACTGGATCGAAGCCTTCACTATGGTAGAGGTACCTCGCTAATTTTGAAATAAAAGGTGAGAGATTATGAAAACAAATAACAGACTTTCTCGCATCAATGACGAGATTATGAAGGAGCTTTCCCAGATTATCCGGGCAGAGCTGAAGGACCCTCGCATTGGTGTGATGACAAGCGTGATCCGTGTGGAAACGACGCAGGATTTGAAATACTGCAAGGTTTATGTTTCTGTACTGGGTGACGAAAAGGATAAGGAAAATGTAATGAAGGGGCTGCAGAACGCAGGCGGCTTTATTCGCCGACTGATTGCGCAGAGAATTAACCTGCGCTATACCCCTGAGCTGCGCTTTAAGCTGGACGAATCCGCAGAATATGCCATCCACATGGATGAATTGTTCAGCAAAATTGATAAGGAACGCAAGGAAAGAGATGCAGAATGAAAAAAGCAAACAACTCTTTTGATGAAATCATGGAATGGGTTCTGTCGGCGGAAACGATTGCGCTGGCAGGACACACCAACCCCGATGGGGATGCCATCGGCGCATGTCTGGCACTCGGCGGCGCACTGGAAAAGGCAGGGAAGCAGGTGCAGGTCATTCTGGAAAAATATGCGGATAAATATCAGCTGATTCCGAATGGACATCTGGTCTGTGCGGCAGAGGATGCAAGGCTTCCTGAGCTGTTTCTCGTACTGGACTGCGGTGACGAGGGACGCTTGGGGGATGCGGCGGAAATTTTCCAAAAAGCAGCGAAGAAAATCAATATTGACCACCACGAAAGCAACACCTATTTCGCAGAGCTGAATTATGTGGCGGCGAAGGCCTCCTCGACCAGTGAGATTGTGTTTCAGCTTTTGGAAAACAGACTGCCCATGACGGCGGCAGAGGCGGCTGGGCTTTATGCCGGACTGATTTATGACACAGGCGGCTTCCGTCATTCCTCTACATCCCCTGAAACCATGCAGATTGCAGGGGCCCTAATGGGGTACGGGATTCCCTTTACGGAGATTTATAACCGCTTTTTCGACAGCCGCAGCTTTTCGGAATTAAAGCTGATGGGCAGAGCCCTGAGCAATGCAGAGCTGCTGTTTGGCGGCGATGTGGTCTGCTCTCAGATTACGGCGGCGGAGATTGCGGAGCTGGGCGGCAGCAGTAAGGAGCTGGATGCCATCATCAATTATCTGAAGGGCGTATTGGGCGCAAAGGTGGCCTGCTTCTTCTACGAAAAGACGGAAACGGATGTAAAGGGCAGTTTCCGCGGCAATGACGGCTATGATGTATGCGCATTGGCGCAGAAATTCGGTGGCGGCGGTCATGTGAAGGCGGCAGGCTGTACCATTTCCGCACCCATTGCCAAAGCCAAGGAAATGGTTCTGGCAGAGGTGGAAAAAATGCTGTAAAAAAGAATTTAAGGAGGTACTGTTTTTTGGACGGTATTTTCAATATTTACAAAGAAAAGGGATTCACCTCCCATGATGTGGTTGCGATTGTTCGCAGAACCATTCACATGAAAAAGGTGGGGCATACCGGCACGCTTGACCCCGATGCGGAGGGCGTTCTGCCGGTTTGCGTGGGCAAGGCAACCAAGCTTTCGGATGTCATTATGGATGGCAGAAAAAGCTACCGCGCCATGCTCCGCTTAGGCGTGACCACAACGACGGAGGACGCTTCGGGCGAGGTTCTGGAGACAAAGGCGGTTGTGTTTGATGAGGGAAAAATCCGCGCGGCTGTGGCAGCCTTTATCGGCAGACTGGAGCAGGTGCCGCCGATGTATTCCGCAGTGAAGGTGAATGGGAAAAAGCTGTATGAGCTTGCCAGAGAGGGCAAGGAGATTGCACGAAAGGCGCGCACCATTGAGGTGTATGATATTCGGATTCGCAGATTTCTGCCGCCAGACAGAGTGGAGATGGACATTGACTGTTCGAAGGGGACATATATCCGCACGCTTTGCGCCGATATCGGCAAGGCACTGGGCTGTGGCGGACACATGGCGGAATTGCTGCGGACAGCAACAGGCAGCTTTTCTCTGGAAAACGCCATAAAGCTGGATGATTTGAAGGCACTGGCGGAGCAGGAGAGAGCAGAGGAGGCACTGCTGACGATGCAGGAGGCGCTCAGAGACTTTCCTGTGATAAAAATTGCGGAAGGCTCAACCAAGCTGCTCTATAACGGCGGAAAAATACAGGAAAAATATTTTACAAAGCAGCCGAAGGCATTGCAGGAGGATGAAATCGCAGCGGTTTACGATTTTGAGAATCACCTTGTTGGACTGTATACGCTGAAAAAAGAAGAAACGAATTTTTACATCAAACCGTTTAAAATGCTGGTATAAAGCAAGGATTTTTATACTTGTAAAAGGAGTAAAAAAATGGAACATATTACTGACACGCGAATTGAGCAGAGCGAGCCGACGGCTGTGACTCTGGGGAACTTTGATGGTCTGCATCAGGGGCATCGTTCGCTGATCAATCTGACAAAACAATTTGCGGAGGAGGAGGGGCTGAAAAGCGTGGTATTTACCTTCTCTCCCCACCCGATGTTTGTCTTTCAAAGAAAAGAAGATTTTGCCTTAATCGTTGACCCTTCGGAAAAGAAATTCCAGATGGAGCAGATGGGCATTGATATTTATATTGAATATCCCTTTGATATGAACTTTGCGGCGATGGACCCTGAGGACTTTGCAGTGAAGCTGATTTTTGAAAAGCTGAAATGCCAGGTGCTGGTGGTCGGGGAGGATTACCGCTTTGGCAAGGGCGCGGCAGGCAATTATGAAATGCTGAAGCGCCTTGGTGCAGAACGCGGCATTAAGGTTATCGGTGTGCCGAAGGTGCTGCATGGGGATGAGAGAGTCAGCTCCTCCCGTATCCGCAGATGCCTTCTGGAAAAGAATCTGGAAGAAGCAAACCAGATGCTGACGGTGCCTTATTTTATCCTTGGTACAGTAAAGGAAGGGAAAAAGCTGGGCAGAACCATCGGCTTCCCTACGGTAAATATCGAGGCGCATCCGCTCAAGCTGTTCCCGCCCAATGGGGTCTATGCAACAAAAACCTTATATAAGGGGAAATATTATTACGGTGTGACAAATATCGGCAAAAACCCTACCGTAAACGGCACAGTGAAGATTGTGGAAACGTATTTACTGGATTTCAATGAAATGATTTACGGCGAACAGCTACAGACATTTTTCTATAAATTCCTGCGCAGTGAACAGAAATTTCCCAGTGTGGAGGAGCTGCAAAGGCAAATTGCGATCAATGCGGAGCAGGCGAGAGCCTATTTTCACTCTGCGGAGTATGCACATTGGAGAAGCGAGCAGGAAAAATAAAGGCGTGAAAATCGAAAAAAAGCCTGCTTTTCTTGGGAAACTTGCGTAATTTCCTTGAATTTTCCTTGCAAAGATGGGCTTCGTATGGTAAGATACTAATGTTGTAAAACCGAGACTCAGTTTCCGGACACTCCGACCATTACTTAGTCTTTGGGGATACAGAAATAAAAAAACATAAGGTTTTTAAGGAGGAAAACAACAATGGCAGCAACAATCAACAAACAGGAAATCATCGCAAAATATGGCAGAACACCTAACGACACAGGTTCTCCCGAAGTTCAGATCGCACTGCTGACAGCAAGAATCTCTCTGCTGACAGACCACCTGAAAATGCACAAGAAGGATCACCACTCCAGACGTGGTCTGCTGAAAATGGTTGGTCAGAGAAGAGGTCTGCTGAACTACCTGAAGGAAATCGATATCGAAAGATACCGTGCAATCATTGCAGAACTGGGTCTGAGAAAGTAATTTACAGATGACAGAAAAAGGGAGGAGCCAATCCTCCCTTTCTTTTTAAAAAGCAAGAAACGAGTAGGAGGCACTATAGATTTCCAACTTTTTTTGCAAGAAGGGACAGGCTTGCAGGCGAAGTTGAAGATCTATGGTGCGAAAAAACGACATTCAAGAAAAGGAGAATGATTATGTTTAGAAGCTATTCCATGGAACTGGCAGGCAGAACACTGACAGCTGAAATCGGCAGAGTGGCAGAGCAGGCAAACGGCGCATGCCTGATGCGTTACGGCGATACAACCGTTCTGGTAACGGCAACTGCATCCGATAAGCCCAGAGAAGGGATTGATTTCTTCCCTTTGAGCATTGATTACGAAGAAAGACTGTATTCCGTTGGTAAAATTCCCGGCGGCTTTATCAAAAGAGAGGGCAGACCCTCCGAAAAGGCGGTTCTGACAGCAAGATGTATCGACAGACCTCTGCGTCCGCTGTTCCCCAAGGATTACAGAAATGACGTTGCTATCGTTGCAACCGTTATGTCCGTAGATCAGGACTGCGCACCTGAGGTGCTGGCAATGATTGGTGCTTCTCTTGCGCTGAATATTTCTGATATTCCCTTTACAGATCCCGTATCCTCTGTGAATATCGGCTACTGTGACGGCGCACTGGTGGTAAATCCCACTGCGGCACAGAGAGAAACAACCAGACTGAATCTGACCGTTTCCTCCAAGGAGGATAAGGTTATGATGATTGAAGCAGGCGCGGATGAAATTCCCGACGCACTGATGATGGAGGCCATTCATCTGGCATTTGATACCAACCTGCAGGTTGTGAAATTCATTCAGGAAATCACAGCAAAAGAGGGTAAGGAAAAAGCGCCCTACACAGAATATGTAATTCCCGAAGACGCATATCAGCTGGTAACCGGCTTTATCACAGACGCAAGAATGGAGGATGCCGTTTTTGCGGAGCTGAAGCAGGACAGAGATGCAAAGATTAAGGCACTGACCGAGGAGGTTACAGAAACCCTGACAGAGCAGCTGACAGCAATGGTTGGCGAAGAAACGGATATCGACGCACTGATTGGCGATATTATTTATAAATTCCAGAAAATGACGGTAAGAAGAATGATTCTGAGAGACCACAAGCGCCCCGACGGTCGTGGCATTGAAGAAATCAGAAAGCTGTCCGCAGAGGTAGACGTTCTGCCTCGTGTGCATGGCTCCGCGCTGTTCTCCAGAGGACAGACACAGGCATTGACCGTAACCACATTGGGGGCAATCAGCGAAGGACAGAGATTGGATGGTCTGGATACAAACGAAACAGGCAAGAGATACATCCATCACTATAACTTCCCCGGCTTCTCCGTAGGCGAAGCAAAAACCTCCAGAGGTCCCGGCAGACGTGAAATCGGGCATGGCGCACTGGGCGAAAGAGCATTGCTGCCCGTTATCCCCAGTGAGGAGGAATTCCCTTATGCAATCCGTCTGGTTTCCGATATTTTAAGCTCCAACGGTTCTACCTCTCAGGCATCCATCTGCGGCTCTACACTGTCCCTGATGGCGGCAGGTGTTCCCATCAAACGCCCTGTTGCAGGTATTTCCGTAGGTCTGGTAACAGGCGAAAACGATGATGATTTCATCGAAATCACAGATATTCAGGGCGTTGAGGACTTCTTCGGCGATATGGACTTTAAGGTTGCGGGCACAAGCGAGGGTATCACAGCCATCCAGATGGATATGAAGATTCATGGCTTGACCTTCCCGATGATTGAGCAGGCATTTGCGCAGACAGGCAGAGCAAGAGATTACATTCTGAATGAGGTTATGCTGAAGGCAATCGCAGAGCCAAGAAAAGAGCTTTCTCCTTATGCACCGAAGATTGCACAGATGCAGATTGATGTGGAAAAAATTGCTGAGGTTATCGGCGCAAGAGGTAAGGTTATCAAGAAGATTGTGGAGGAATCCGGCTGTGAAATTGATACAGAGGATGACGGCACCATCTACATCAAGGGCATTGATCCCGCAGGCATCCAGATGGCAAAGGATATGATTACCGCAATCGTTTCTGATCCCGAACCCGGCACGATTTATCAGGGGACTATCACAAGACTGATGACCTTCGGCGCATTTGTTGAAATCGCACCCGGCAAGGAAGGGTTGATTCATATTTCCAAGATTTCCAACAAGCGTGTGGCAAAGGTTGAGGACGTTCTGGCTGTTGGCGATAAGGTTTCCGTGAAGCTGATGGAAATTGACAAGCAGGGCAGACTGAACTTCTCCATGAAGGATGCCATGGAAGCAGAAGAAAACAAATAAGATTTTGAAAATAAAATAGCAGTAAAACGCAGGCAGGGGCTGTTTGCAGGTGTAAGCCTGTAAACCTCCTGCCTTTTTGTCAGGCGCAGAGAGAAATTTTATCGGAAAGAGGATGGAAAAGACTGCATAAAAACAGAAATTTTTCTCATGATAGAAACAGAAAGCTGATTTAGGAGAGATGGTATGGTTACAATCAGAACACTGGACAACGGCATAAGGGTCGCACTGGAATCCATTTCCTATGTCCGCAGCATTTCCTTCGGGATTTGGGTGAAAAACGGCTCCCGAAATGAACTGCCGCAGGAAAACGGCGTGTCGCATTATATTGAGCATATGATGTTCAAGGGGACGAAAAGCCGCACGGCAAGGCAGATTGCGGAGGAAATGGATGCGCTCGGCGGGCAGATTAACGCATATACCACGAAGGAATATACCTGCTATCATACCCGTGTGCTGGATAAGCATATTGACCGCGCACTGGATGTGATGAGTGATATGCTGCTGCATCCCTTGATTGCACAGGAGGAGGTGCAGAAGGAGCGCAATGTCATTACAGAGGAAATTTATATGTACGACGATGCGCCGGAGGAGCTGGTGCATGATGCCTTGCAGGATGCCATCTGGCGTGATACCTCCCTGGGGATGCCGATTCTGGGGACGGAGGAAACAATTGCTGCCTTTGATGCGGATTTCATTCGGGCGTATTATGAACGGAATTATCATCAGGAAAATATCGTGCTTTCTGTGGCAGGAAATTTCGAGGAGAAGGAAATGCTTGGGAAGCTGAATGAAAAGCTGGGCGGATGGAAACGGGAAACGCCCTTTGTGCAGCATGATACCCATGCGGCGTATCAGATTTCCTGTGTGGAGAAGGAAAAGGATATTGAGCAGGTGCATGTCTGCCTTGCTTTTCCCGGACTGACCAGAGAGCATCCGCAGAAATATGCACTGGCAATTTTCAATACGCTTTTCGGCGGCGGCATGAGTTCGCGCCTGTTTCAGAAAATTCGAGAGGAAAACGGGCTGACCTATTCCATCTACAGCTATACGACTGCCTTTGCGGATACGGGTGTTTTCACGATTTGCGCGAGCATGAACCCTAATCAGACGGAGCGGGTGTTTGAGCTGATTGCAGAGGAGCTAAAGGAGGTGACAGCGGAAGCCTTCCCGGAACAGCTGATTGCGGTGACGAAGGAGCAGATGATTTCCAATTTTATCATCGGGACGGAAAGCACGCTGAACCGTATGACGGCGGCAGGGGCCTCTCTGCTTTTGCGCGGAGAGGTGCAGGAAACAGAGGAAGTGATTGCAAAAATCGAGGCAGTGACGGCGGCAGATGTGCTTGCGACGGCGAGAGCAGTGCTCGACACTGAGAAAATTAGCTATTCCGCAGTGGGCAACCTGAAGGGGAATGATTTCGGCGCACTGGTGGAAAAGTTTTTTAAATAAAAAAGGCACTCCTTAGAAATACTATAGATACGGATTTATCCCGAATTTTTTGTATTAAGGAGGAATTATCATGAAAGCAACAAATATGATTGCGCTGACCTTAGTGGTTATCGGTGCGCTGAACTGGGGATTGATTGGATTTTTCGGCTTCGATTTGGTGACAACCCTTTTCCACGGCGGTCTGTTTTGGGTGGCAAGAGTGATTTTTGCTCTGGTGGGGCTGGCAGGTCTGTGGTGCCTGACGCTGTATCATAATGTTGGGCAGGAGCCACAGATCAAAATGACAAAGCAATAAAAGCAACAAAGGAAAAAGCGGGCGTTTTTGCCCGCGTTACATACAAAAGGGAAAGAAGAAAAGGAGTGAAGGAATATGCGTTTTACAAAAATGCAGGGCTGCGGGAATGACTATATTTACATAAACTGTTTTGCAGAAAAGGTGGAGAATCCCGAAAAGCTGGCAATTGCCATGAGTGAGCGCCATTTTGGGGTTGGCTCGGACGGATTGGTTCTGATTATGCCTTCCGAGGCTGCGGATTTTCGCATGAGAATGTTTAATCTGGATGGCTCGGAGGGGAAAATGTGCGGCAACGCTTCTCGTTGTGTCGGCAAATATGTTTACGAAAGAGGACTGACGGAGAAAACAACGGTGGCACTGGAAACATTGGGCGGCATCAAGATTTTGCAGCTGCATGTAAAGGATGGCATTGTGGAAAGCGTAACTGTGGATATGGGTGAGCCTGTGCTGGAGGCGGCAGAAATTCCCGTTCTGAGTGACAAGCATCCTGTTATCGGTGAAACAGTGGAAATTCTGGATCGGAAATTTGATTTTACCTGCGTTTCCATGGGAAATCCTCATGCGGTTACCTTTGTGGAAAACGTAATGGAATACCCCATTGAGAAATACGGCAGAGTATCCGAATTCCATCCCATTTTCCCCGACAGGGTGAATACGGAATTTGTGGAAATCGTGGATGACAGCCATGTGAAAATGCGTGTCTGGGAGCGCGGCAGCGGCGAAACATGGGCATGCGGCACAGGGGCGAGCGCAACGGCGGTAGCCTGCGTGCTGAACGGCAAAACAGACAGAAAAGTAGATGTAGAATTGATTGGCGGCACATTGACCATTGAATGGAATGCAGAGGACAACCATGTTTATATGACGGGACCTGCGGAATTTTCCTTCGATGGGGAATGGCTGCGGGAGGTATAAGATGGCGAAGGAGTTACACGAGCTGAATGAGCTTGAGGAGAGAGTCATTCTGGTTGCGGTGGAGATGGACGAGAGAAGCAGCCGCTCTGCAATGGATACGGACGCGTGTCTGGATGAGCTGGAGGAGCTGGTAAAAACGGCAGGAGGGACGGCGGTGGCACGCTCTGTGCAGAAAAGGGAAAGGATTCACCCCGGACATTACCTTGGCACAGGGAAAATTGAGGAGCTGAAGGCGATGCTTTTGGCGTATGATGCAACAGGGATTGTCTGCGATGATGAGCTTTCTCCCGCACAGCTGCGGAATCTGGAGCAGATGCTCGGTACAAAGGTGATGGACAGAACGATTGTGATTCTGGATATTTTTGCGGCAAGAGCCTTATCTGGCGAAGGGAAGATTCAGGTGGAGCTGGCACAGCTGAAATATCGCCTTTCCCGACTGACAGGAATGGGTGCATCCATGTCCCGTCTGGGCGGCGGCATTGGGACAAGGGGCCCCGGGGAAAAGAAGCTGGAAACAGACAGACGCTACATCAAGGAGCGAATTGCAGAGCTGAATAAGGATGCGCAGGAAATCCGCACACACAGAGAGCTGCTTCGCGCGCAGAGAAGCAAAAAGGGGACACCTGTGATTTCTCTGGTGGGCTATACTAACGCGGGGAAATCCACGATTCTGAACCGACTTTCCGATGCAGGCGTTCTGGCGGAGGATAAGCTTTTTGCAACATTGGATACAACCACAAGAAAAATTGAACTGCCGGGCGGCTCGGAGGTTTTTCTGACGGATACGGTAGGCTTTATCCAGAAGCTGCCGCATCATCTGGTGCAGGCGTTCCGTGCAACACTGGAGGAATTGCAGTATGCAGATATTCTGCTGCATGTTGTAGATGCTTCGGATGCAAACCGGGCGGAGCATATCGAGGTGGTATATGATACGCTGCGGTCGCTTGGGTGTGAGGATACTCCTGTGATTACGGTCTTTAATAAGATGGACAGAGAGGTGGAGCTGCCCTTGCCGATGGATACCATGGCGAGAGATATCGTGCAGGTTTCTGCACAGAATGGGGACGGCATGGATGTGCTTTTGGAGCGGGTGGAAAAGCTGCTGCAAAGCTTCCGCAAATCCATTACGGCGCTTGTGCCTTACACAGAGGGCAGCTTAATCGGGTGGATTCACGGCAGATGCGAAATTATCCGCGAGGAACACACAGGCGAGGGTGTTCTGCTGGAGGTTTATGTGGATGAGGAATCTGCCAACAGACTGGAAAAATTTAAAGTGAATGAATAATAGAAACGGCTCCGTACAAAATGTACGGAGTTTTTTCTTTTTTTAGAATAGATTAAGAAAATTGTAAGAAAAGGGGTATTTTTTTGTAACAACTCTATGGTACTATAAATTTATATTAAAATTCGATTAAAAGGATAGGAAAATCCTTTGAGAGGGGAGGAATGTCCGTGACGGAAAACATCATTCGTATCCGAAATGTGACGAAGGTATTTCAGATGGGGAGTGAGTCCATTCATGCGGTGGATAATGTATCGCTGAATATCCATAAGGAGGAGGTCTGCTGTCTGTTCGGGAAATCCGGTTCGGGCAAATCAACACTGCTGAACTTGATTGCAGGGCTGGAAAAGCCGACAGAAGGAAGGATTTTGTTTCACAATAAGCACATCGAACGGATGAATGAGGATCAGCTTGCTGATTTCCGCAGACAGTATGTCGGGTTTGTGTTTCAGTCCTATCATTTACTGCCGACATTGACAGCACTGGAAAATGTGACTTTGCCTCTGATTTTCAAGGGTGTTTCCGTAAAGGAGCGAAATGAGCAGGCAATGGAGATGCTTGAGGCGGTCGGTCTGGCGGACAGAGCAAATCACAAGCCGTTTGAGATGAGCGGCGGTCAGCAGCAGCGCGTCAGCATTGCAAGAGCATTTGTTAACCGCCCGCCTGTGGTGTTTGCGGATGAGCCGACAGGCAATCTGGATACAAAAACAACCTATGAGATGATGGATTTGATTACGGGTATGGCACAGAAAAACCATCAGACACTTGTCATTGTTACCCACGATCAGGAGCTGGCAGAATATGCAGATCGCATCGTGGTGCTACAGGATGGAAAGATTGAGAAGATTCAGAAACGGATACGGGAAAAAAAGGAGAATGTGTATGAATAAGAAATGGCTGCGACGCATACTGGCAATGGCAATGGTGTTTTCTCTTGCAGCAGGCTCGTGGGTAACGGGCTATGCGGATGACGGGGAAGGGAATATCGTCATCAGTGGTGACGGTGTATATGAAGTAGAGGCAGGAAAAACAACGAAAATCGAATTACAGGTGAAAAACAAAGGAACGGGGACGGCGGAAAATGTGAACCTTCAGCCGAGAGTGTCTTCGGGCGTTGCGCCGTTTCGCGTAAAGATGCAGGGCAACGGCGACCTTGGCGACATGGGCGCAAATGCCTATAAAAAGGTGACATTGCAGGTAACGGTGGATGGGGATGTGCAGGAGCGCAGCTACAGCCTGCCCATCGAATATACCTACAGCAGCCGCGGCGGCAGTGCAAGAAGCGGCTCTATGACGATTTATTTGAAAATGAAGGGCTTTGATTTAGAGCCGGGGTTTGCGTTCCGGGATATGAAGCTTTCCCCTGAGGATATGAGTCCGGGCAGCAGTGCAAGACTGAGCGGACGGCTGATGAATACGGGCGGACAGGATATGTATCAGGTGGAGCTTTCTCTGGATAACCTGACAACCGAAGGCATCAGCCTGACGGGTGGCTTTAACAGCAAGATGGTTTCCAAGATTCCCATTGGCGGCAGCACTGCCTTTCAGTTCCCTCTGGTTGCGGCGGCGGATATGGCGGCAGGGAATTATCCCGTTGCGATTAAGCTGAAATATCGCGACCAGTTCGGTAAAAATTACGAAAAGACGAATCAGTTTTATGTGAATGTCGGCGGTGTGGCAGGCAGAAAGGCGATTCTGGAAATTCGGAACATGCAGGAGCCGGGTGGTACTTACGGCGTGAATCAGAACTTCACGGTTTCCTTTGATCTGAAGAATACAGGTGCGGTTGCGGCGAAGGATATCGTGGTAACAGCGGAGGGCGTGGACAGCGCAGCGGTAGTTCCGAAATCCGCAAGCATGAAGAATATTCAGTCTTTGGCTCCGGGAAGCAGCGCAAGTCTGAGCTTTACTTTTGCGGGTACATCGCAGTCTGCGACACAGAATCAGGCGATTCAGTTTACGGTGGAATACACTTCCGGCGGTACGGCAAAAACAACCTTCAAGCAGTACGCAGGGGTAAATATCAGCAATCCCAGCAAGGAGGGCGAGGAAAACACCAGTAAGCCGAAAATCATCGTAAGCAATTATAGCTGCGATCCGCTGATTGTGATGGCAGGGCAGGAATTTGATTTGAATTTGACCTTGATGAATACGCATAAGCAAAAGGCGGTCAAGAATATCAAAATGTATTTGACCTTGGCAGAGGAAACATCTTCCGAGACGCAAAAATCGGGGAATATCTTTACCCCTGTGAACAGCAGCAATACCTTCTATTTTGATTCCATTCGCCCGAAGGGAACCGTCAATAAGGCACTGCGGCTGTATGTTGTGCCGGAGGCACAGCCGAAAACCTATACCCTGACGGTCAATTTTGAATATGAGGATGCCAAGGGGACGGAATATACCGCAACAGAGCTTTTGGGTATCAATGTGAAGCAGGTTACAGAGCTGCAGATTGACGATTTTACCATTCCCGAAACAGTGGAGCAGGGGATGCCCGTAACGGTTGGCTTCAACTACTACAACACAGGGAAGGTTACCCTGAACAACGTGATGATTAAGGTTGAGGGGGATGTGGACTGCCAGAATAAGAATACTTACGTTGGCAACATGGAATCCGGCAGCAGTGATTATTTTGAAACGACATTTACGCCTTACGAGACGGGCGAGGTGCCTGTCAGCATTGTGATTACATACGAGGACCCGAGCGGCGAGACAGTCGAACAGCGCAGGGATATGATTATGCAGGTGACAGAGCCTGCAATGCCAGATGATACGGAAAATCCGGATGCAAGTGCGCCCATGGATAAGAAGCATATTGCGATTGGGCTTGGGCTTCTGGTGATTCTGGCAGGGGCATTGGCGTTCTTTGTGAAAAATCAGAAGGAGCCGCCGAAAAGCACAGCTGAAAGCGTGAGCAGTGCAGAGGATTTGGAGGATGATTTCGAGGAGGACGATTTTGTAGAGGAAGTGACAGAGGTAATCCACGAGGACGATAAAGAGGGGATGTCCTTATGAACAGACGAGACATGATTGATATGGCACTGCGCAACCTCTGGAAGCGAAGGCTGCGGACGGCGCTGACGGTGCTTGGCGTTGTAATCGGGACGGCTTCTATCGTGGTTATGGTTTCTATTGGTATCGGCATGAATAAGGGCTTTGCCAGTCAACTGGAAAACTGGGGCAGCCTGCAGGTGATTGATGTTTATCCCAGTGGCGGTATGGAATATGACAAAGAAACAGATTCCATGAAGCAGACAAAAAAGCAGGATGAGCTGAACGCAAAGGCGGTTGAGAACTTTCGGCAGATGGAGCATGTGCAGGCGGTTTCGCCCGTGCTTGAGGATTATCTTTACCTGACAGCAGGAAAATACATGGCGGATGCAAGCTTTATCGGCATTGAGCCGGGGGCAATGACCGCCTTGGGCTATCAGGTAGAGGATGGACGTGCCTTATCGGAGGAGGACAGCAAGGCCATTGTGATTGGCGGCGGGGTGGAATTTTATAACCCGAAGCTGAGCTGGGAAATGCGCAATGCCTCCGAGCCGCCGCAGGTGGATGTGCTGAATGAAAAGCTTGGTGTGACATGGGATTGGAGTTACGGCACACGGGACGCAGACAAAACCATTAAGCCTGTGAAGGTGGATGCGGTTGGGAAGATGTCTGCCGACGGGAATAACGGCTGGACGGTCATCATGCCGATTCGAGAGCTGGAGAAGATACAGAAGGAAAAGCAGGCATGGGAGCAAAAGCAAAATGGCGGAAGCAGCAACGGCAATCGCCAAAAGTCCAAGGAATATCAGCGTGTGATGGTAAAGGTGGACGAAATGGAGCATGTGCAGCAGGTGCAGCAGAAAATCAAGGACATGGGCTTTCGTGCCACCAGCCTGACGGATGAATTGGAGGCCATGAAGGAAACCACCCGTATGCTGCGCTTGGTTCTTGGGGCAATCGGCGCGATTTCCATGGTGGTTGCGGCAATCAGCATTACGAATACCATGGTTATGGCAATTTATGAACGCACGAAGGAAATCGGTATCATGAAGGTTATCGGGGCATCTTTGAAGGATATCAAGGGACTCTTCCTGACCGAGGCGGCTTTTATCGGCTTTTCGGGCGGTATTATTGGGATTATCGTCAGCTATGGAGCTTCGTTTCTGGTCAATTTCGTTGCACAGCGACAGGGAAGCACCATGCAGTCGGCAATTCCCATCTGGCTTGCTTTGGGCGGCGTTGCCTTTTCTACGGCGGTAGGCGTAATTGCCGGATATCTGCCTGCGAAGCGTGCAATGAAGCTGAGTGCATTGATGGCAATTAAAACAGAATAAAAAACCTTTTTGGCTGACCTTTCGGATATACCTAAGGTCAGCCTTTTGCTTTTGGCAGAAACTTTTCTGATAGTTTCCCTTTTTCTGCGAAAGCTAAGAGAAATCGGGCAGAAAGGAGAAGCGGAATGCTTGTGGAGCTGGCGAGTACACCTGTTGCGGCAGGGTTATTTTTCCTTTATATCAAGGATAAATATGAAAAGGAGCCTTGGAAAATGCTGTTTCTGGGTGTTCTATTCGGGCTGTATACAGCGGCGGTGGTATATGCCCTCGGCAGCTTTTTAGAGGAACGGTTTCCGCATGAGGAAACACCGTTTTACACGGCTTTTTTCAGCTCGGCGGGGGTGGAGGAGGCTGTGAAGTTTCTGTTTCTGTTTTTTCTCATCTGGGGCAACCGCAACTTCAATGAGCCGCTTGACGGGATTGTATACGGCGTATTTGTTTCGCTCGGCTTTGCCTGGGCGGAGAATGTGATTTATGTGACGCACCCGATTCTTGGCGGCTATGAAACGGCACTTGAGAGGGCGCTGCTTTCCGTGCCCGGACATGGGCTGTTCGGTGTCCGGATGGGATATTATTTTGCGCTGGGGAAATACCGCAATCGGAAAAGATATCTGCCGCTTGCCTTTTTCAGTCCTTATCTTGCCCATGCATTGTATAATTATTTTCTGCTGAAAAGGGAACCTGTCTTTTGGTTATTTTTTTCGGTTTTAGAGGTGCGGCTCTGGGTTTTCGGGTTAAAAAGAATCAAAGAGCTGCAAAATTGCTCGCCGTTTCGGGAAAAAGTATCAAAAGAGTCTTAGCGGAGGGAGAGAATCTTTTGGAAATACCTTGAAAAAGGATAAAAAACAGGATATACTATAACCAGTGCAAAAACTGAATAGGCGGGAGGAAAAACGATGATAGAAGCAGTCAGCTGCGGTGGCGTTGTGATATACAAGTGGAAGATCCTTCTGCTGTATAAAAATCAGAATGGCAGATATATGGGCTGGGTTCTTCCCAAGGGAACTGTGGAGGAAGGCGAAACCTATCGGCAGACGGCTTTGCGCGAGGTAAAGGAAGAAAGCGGGGCAAATGGCGAGATTATCAAATATGTCGGCAAGACCCAATATACCTTTAAGGGCAGTGAGGATACTGTAAATAAAACGGTACATTGGTATTTGATGAGTGCCAATTCCTTTTACTGCAAACCGCAGAGTGAGGAATATTTTGCCGATGCCGGTTTCTATAAATTCCATGAGGCTTATCATCTGCTGAAGTTTAACGATGAACGCCAGATCTTGAAAAAAGCGTACTATGAATATAGTGAAATGCGCAAAAACAAAGAGTTTCTGAGAAGAAAATTCGGTGAAAGCAAATCATAAAAGGCAAAAGGAGAGATGCGATTATGAAAAAATATTTTGAAGCTACACCCAACCTTGACGGTTTGAAGGAAAAAATTATCGTTCTGAAAGACGGAGAGGATAGAAAGACACTCATTGCTGTAATCGCACTGGTAGCAGCTGTGCTGATTGCGGTAACGGCAGGTGTGGTTTATCTTCTGAAAACAAGAATGGATGACGAATACGAAGAAGATTGGGATTATGACTGGGATGATCTGGATGATGAATTCTGTGAGGATGACGAATGCTGCTGCACAGATAAGGATGTAGATGATTCCGTAAAAGTAGAACAGGCGTAAGAAAATCAAGAGGGTATGGTAAAATTTTGCTGTCACCCTCTTTTTTTGAGGCAAATGGGACATAAAATGAACTTGTGGGATAAAAGATAGCCAAATAAGGTGTGTGAAGAAAAATGGAACATAAATTGCAACTGATTAAAAAAATCGCGCCGGATTTGACAGAGGAAATGATCAAGCGGTATCGTGTTCTGAAAACGGTCAGACTGCTGCAGCCCTGCGGCAGGCGGCTTGTGGTGCTTTCTCTTGGCATGACGGAGCGGACGGTGCGCAGCGAGATTGAACGGTTGAGTGCGCAGGCACTGGTTCATATTTCTAAAATCGGCATGAGCCTGACGGAAGAGGGCATGGAGGTTCTGGAGGGACTGGAGACGATTTTTTCTGCCTTGACGGGGCTTTCCATTCTGGAGGAACGGTTGACGGATGCCCTTGGGGCGCAGAAGGTCTTTATTGCGCAGGGAGACAGCGACAGCAGCGAGCGTGCCAAGAAGGAAATGGGGCAGCTTGCGGCGCGCGTGCTTTCTGAAAATACAACAGAGGATTTGCGGATTGCCATTGCAGGCGGCTCTGCCATGGCGGAGCTGGTGCAGGCGGCACCGGAATCCGCTGTGCCGATGGCGAAGATGGTACTGCCGGCGCGTGGGAGCATCGGGCGCAGATTGGAGCTGCAGGCGGATACCCTTGCGGCAAGACTGGCGGAAAAGCTGCAGGCGGATTATCGTTTGCTGCACCTGCCGGATAATTTAAGCCCAAGAGTGCTGGAGGAAATGAAAAAGGACCCTGATATTTCCGAAACCATTGCGGAAATGGAGCAGGCGAATATCCTGCTTCTGGGCGTAGGGAATGCTTTGGAGCTTGCGGAAAAACGCCGCTTGGATGAAGCTGTTCGCAAACAGCTGGAAAAGGACAATGCCGTTGCCGAGGCGTGCGGCTATTATTTTGACGGCGCAGGCAAGGTGGTCTATGAAACCCGTTCAATCGGGATTGATTTTAATGATATTGATAAAATGGACTGCATTATCTTAGTGGCAGGCGGCAAAAAGAAGGCAGAAAGCCTGCTTGCAGTCAGCCATAGCATCCCTAACGGCATTTTTGTGACGGATGAAGGTGCAGCTTTGGAAATGTTAAGGCTTGCGGGAAAGTAAATCTTATCGTATAATAGCTTTTGAGGGACGTTTTTTGTCCCAATTAAAGAGCAATTACTTTCATAATAGAGGGAAGATTCGGGAAAACTGAATAAGCAGTTTTGTCGGCAGAAGCACCGACAGCCGTATCGGATAAAGAAAGGAGCAGGACAGATGCTGAATAAGAAAACAGTGGATGATCTTAAGGTAACAGGAAAACGCGTATTGGTAAGATGTGACTTTAACGTACCCCTTAAGGACGGCGTGATTACGGACGAAAACAGAATTACAGCGGCTTTGCCGACCATCAAAAAGCTGATTGACGAGGGCGCAAGGGTAATTCTCTGCTCACACATGGGCAAGCCTAAGGGCGAGGTAAAGCCTGAACTTTCTTTGGCTCCCGTAGCAAAAAGACTTTCCGAATTACTGGGCAAGGAGGTTGTTTTCGCAAAGGATGACAATGTAGTCGGTGAAAATGCAAAGGCGGCGGTTGCAGCAATGCAGAACGGCGATGTTGTGCTTCTGGAAAACACCCGTTACAGAAAGGAAGAAACAAAGAACGAAGAAAATTTCAGCAAGGAGCTGGCTTCTCTGGCAGATGTTTTTGTAAATGATGCCTTTGGCACAAGCCACAGAGCGCACTGCTCCACAGTTGGCGTAACCAAATTCGTGCAGGAATCCGCAGTGGGCTATCTGATGGAAAAGGAAATCGCATTCCTCGGCAATGCCGTAAATAACCCCGAAAGACCCTTTGTGGCAATTCTGGGCGGCTCCAAGGTTTCCGATAAAATCAACGTAATCAATAACCTTCTGGAAAAGGTAGATACACTGATTATCGGCGGCGGCATGGCATATACCTTCGCGGCGGCAAAGGGCGGCAAGGTTGGTAATTCCCTGCTGGAGGAGGATAAGATTCCCTATGCACTGGAAATGATGAAAAAGGCAGAGGAAAAGGGCGTGAAATTCTTAACTCCCGTGGATACGGTGATTGCAAAGGAATTTAAGAATGACACAGAATATAAAACCGTACCGACAGGAGAAATTCCTGATGGATGGATGGGTCTGGATATCGGTGAGGAAACCAGAAAGCAGTTTGCGGATGCCATCAAGGGCGCAAAAACCGTTGTATGGAACGGGCCTATGGGCGTATTTGAATTTGAAAATTTTGCAAAGGGCACAAAGGCAGTTGCAGAAGCAATGGCCTCTATCGATGCAACCACAATCATCGGCGGCGGTGATTCTGCGGCGGCAGTTAATCAGCTGGGCTATGGCGATAAAATGACACATATTTCCACAGGTGGCGGTGCATCTCTGGAATTTTTGGAGGGCAAGGAGCTGCCCGGCGTTGTTGCGGTGGATGATAAATAAGAATTTGTAATAGAATTTGTAAGAAGTAAGAGAGTGTAAGGAAAATGAAGAGAAGAAAAGCAATCGCGGCTGTGCTTGCGGCAGTGCTTTCGCTTGTTTCGGCTTCTGCGGCGTATGCAGAGGAGCTTTCGGAGCAGGAAGCGGCGGAGGTTTTGGAGCAGGAACCGACAGAGCAGGAGACAGCAGAGCCTCCGCAGGAGGATGCAGCAGAACAGCTATCTTATGGAAAGGTTGTTGATGCGGCGGAGGATGCAGAGTCGCTGGAGGGGGAATATATCCCCGTCCTGATGTATCACCACTTTGCAATTCGCAATATGGGAGTTGGCAACGGCGTTGTGACAACCACAAAGGAATTGGAGGATCATCTGCACTATTTCCAATCGCAGGGCTATAGAATCATTTCCTTAGAGGAACTGGACAGCCTGCTTACGGCAACGGAAAGGGATACCCATGCGGAAGGTCTTGGACTTGATTTGGGAAAGAAATATCTCTGTATTACCATGGATGACGGCTATTTCAGCAATTATGATCTGGCATATCCGCTGTTCAAAAAATATCGTGTGCCTGCGTCTGTGTTTGCAGTGACGGATTATGTGACGAATCGGATTGGTATCCAGAAATTCACATGGAATCAGGCGGCAACAATGGAAAAATCGGGTTATATGAAGGTTTACAGCCATACGGCAGACCATCAGCCTGTTGTGGCAGGGGAGGAAGAGGCGTTCCTTGATTCCATGCGCAGAAGCGAGGAAACGCTGACCGAAAACCTCGGCACAAAGCATGTGAAGGCAATGGCTTACCCCAATGGGCGTTATACAGAGGCGGCACAGCAGCTTCTGGATGAGGATGGCTATGTGCTGCAGTTTACCGTGGAAAACAGCGTGATTACAAGAAAGACCAAAAGAGATGCAATTCCGCGTATCACGATTGAATCCGGCATGAGCGGTGAGGACGTGGTGCGGAAGATTGAATTAACTGCAGAAAATACATTTGCTGCGGAAGGAGAAGGAAACGAGACATGAGGAAAAAAATCGTTGCAGGCAACTGGAAAATGAATAAAACACCGAAGGAAGCGGCAGAGTTCTGTAAGCTGATGAAGGAAAAGGTCGTTTCCGATGCGGTTGAGGTTGTATTCTGTGTGCCTTTTGTGGATTTATATCCCGTTCTGGAGGAATTGAAGGGTACAGGCATCGGCGTTGGTGCGGAAAATATGCACTTTGCGGAAAGCGGCGCATATACCGGCGAGGTTTCTGCACAAATGCTGAAGGAAATGGGCGTTGGCTATGTCATTCTGGGACATTCCGAGCGCAGACAGTATTTCGGCGAAACAGATGAAATGGTCAATCAGAAGGTGAAAAAAGCTCTGGAAACAGGTATTGTGCCGATTCTTTGCTGCGGCGAAACATTGGAGCAGAGAGAAGCAGGCATTACGATTGAATGGGTACGCATCCAGATAAAGTGCGCTTTGGCAGGCGTTTCTGCCGAGGATGCAAAGAAGGTTGTTGTTGCCTATGAGCCTATTTGGGCAATCGGCACGGGCAAAACCGCAACCTCTGCACAGGCACAGGAGGTCTGCCATGCAATTCGTACCGTTCTGGCAGAGCTGTACGGCAAGGAAGTTGCGGACGAAATTCGTATCCAGTACGGCGGCAGTGTCAACAGCAAAAATGCGGCAGAGCTGTTCGCAATGGAGGATATTGACGGCGGTCTGGTCGGCGGCGCAAGCCTGAAAGAGGAATTTGTTTCTATCGTACACTATTAAAGCATTTCCTGTGCAAGCAGGCTCACCATCATACCCCTTGGGGTTCGGGGAAAGGATTCCTCGAAGAATGGAGGAAAAAATGGAGAAAAAAACAACAGTTTTGATGATTTTGGATGGCTTCGGTCTGAATGATAAAGCAGAGGGCAATGCCGTAAAGCAGGCAAAGACCCCTGTTCTGGACGGATTGATGCAGAAATATCCCTTCGTTGAGGGCTATGCCAGCGGCTTAGATGTTGGTCTGCCCGCAGGGCAGATGGGCAATTCTGAGGTCGGGCATCTGAATATGGGCGCGGGGCGTGTCGTTTATCAGGAGCTGACACGCATCACAAAGGCGATTGAGGACGGCGATTTCTTTGAAAATCCCACACTGTTGGAGGCGGTGGAGCATTGTAAGAAAAACAATTCCGCACTGCATCTGTATGGTTTACTTTCCGACGGCGGTGTGCATAGCCACAATACCCACCTGTACGCTTTGCTGCAGCTGGCAAAAAGAAACGATTTGGAGAAGGTTTATGTGCATGTTTTTCTGGACGGCAGAGATACCCCTCCGACCTCCGGTGCGGAATATGCCGCACAGCTGGAGGAAAAAATGCGCGAAATCGGCGTAGGCAAAATTGCAACCGTAATGGGCAGATATTATGCCATGGACAGAGATAAACGCTGGGAGCGTGTGCAGGAGGCATATAACGCCATGGTGCTTGGCAGAGGAACCACTGCGACCGATGCGGTGCAGGCAATCAGGGATTCCTATGAAGCAGGCAAGACGGATGAATTTGTTCTGCCTACGGTAATTGTAAAAGAGGATGGCATGGCAACAGCGAAAATCAGTGACCATGATGCGGTGATTTTCTATAACTTCCGTCCGGACAGGGCGAGAGAAATCACACGCTCTCTCTGTGATCCCGATTTTGACGGATTCCAAAGAGAAAGTGTGCCGCAGGATTTGAAATATATCTGCTTTACGGAATATGATGTGACGATTCCCAATAAGGAGGTTGCATTCAAGCCGCAGAAGCTGAAAAATACATTAGGGGAATATATTTCCTCTCTGGGGCTGAAGCAGCTCAGAACGGCGGAAACAGAAAAATATGCACACGTTACGTTTTTCTTCAACGGCGGCGTGGAGGAACCCAATCCCAATGAGGATCGTTGGCTGGTACCCTCTCCCAAGGTTGCAACCTATGATTTGCAGCCGGAAATGAGCGCAGTTGCCGTAACCGATGGTCTGGTAAAGGCGATTCGCTCCGGAGAATATGATTTAATTATTGTAAACTATGCAAACTCTGATATGGTAGGGCATACAGGCGTGCTTTCTGCCGCAATTAAGGCGGTGGAAACGGTGGATGCCTGTGTAGGCAGAGTGGTGGATGCACTGCTTGCGGTGAATGGGCAGATGTTTATCTGCGCCGACCATGGCAACAGTGACCAGATGATTGATTATGAAACCGGACAGCCCTTTACAGCACATACCACAAACCCCGTTCCCTTCATTCTGGTGAATTATACCGACGGCGTGGGATTGCGCGAGGGCGGCAAGCTGGCGGATATTGCGCCGACCTTATTGGAAATGATGGGATTGCCCAAGCCTGCGGAAATGACAGGCACAAGCCTTTTGACAGGCAAATAAAATTCTGGTAAGTAAATTTTGGACAACAGTATTTGTCAAAAATTAAGGAGGATAAACGAAATGAAAGGTTATTACGAAATTACAGATGTATACGCAAGAGAAATTCTGGACTCCAGAGGCAACCCTACAGTTGAGGTAGAGGTTATCCTGGATGACTGCATTCTGGGCCGTGCGGCTGTTCCCAGCGGCGCATCTACAGGTGCATTTGAAGCAGTGGAGCTGCGTGACGGCGGCGACAGATACAACGGCGTTGGCGTGCAGGATGCTGTAGATAATGTAAACGACATTATCGCAGATGCTATCATCGGCATGAATGCACTGGATCAGGTTGCAATCGATAAGGCGATGATTGCACTGGACGGCACACCCAATAAGGGCAAGCTGGGCGCAAACGCAATTCTGGGTGTTTCCATGGCAGTTGCAAAGGCAGCGGCAGAAGCACTGGATTTGCCTCTGTATCAGTATCTGGGCGGCTTTAATGCAAAGACAATGCCCGTTCCCATGATGAATATTATGAACGGCGGTAAGCACGCAGATAATACCGTAGACGTACAGGAATTCATGATTATGCCTGTTGGTGCATCCTCCTTCAAGGAAGCACTGAGAATGTGCGCAGAAATTTATCATAAGCTGAAAAAGGTGCTGAAGGATAAGGGCCTTTCTACAGCAGTTGGTGACGAAGGCGGCTTCGCACCCGACCTGCCGACAGCAGACGCTGTGATTGACTTGATTCAGGAAGCAGTTGTAGCCGCAGGCTATAAATGGGGTGAGGACATCAAGATTGCACTGGATGCTGCTGCAACAGAGCTGTATGATGAAAAGGACGGCAAATATCACTTCCCCGGCGAAAGCAAGATGCTTGGCAAGGAAATCGTAAGAACCTCCGAAGAAATGGTTGATTTCTGGAAGGCTTTGGTTGCAAAATATCCTCTGGTTTCTCTGGAGGATGGTCTGGCTGAGGAGGACTGGGCAGGCTGGCAGCTTCTGACAAAAGAACTGGGCGATCAGATTCAGCTGGTTGGCGATGACCTGTTCGTTACAAATACAGAAAGACTGCAGAAGGGCATTGACCTGAAGGCAGGCAACTCCATTCTGATTAAGGTAAACCAGATTGGTACATTGACAGAAACCTTCAATGCAATCCAACTGGCAAACAGAAACAAGATGACAGCAGTTGTTTCTCACAGAAGTGGCGAAACAGAGGATGCAACGATTGCAGATATTGTTGTTGCTGTAAATGCAGGGCAGATTAAAACAGGCGCACCTGCAAGAACAGACCGTGTGGCAAAATATAACCAGCTGCTTAGAATTGAAGAGGAACTGGATGATGCAGCAGAATATCTGGGCGTTGATGCATTCTTCAATCTGAAATAATTAAAAATCGACATAAAGAAAACCGCTACCTATTTTCCGAGGAAAGTAGGCGGCGGTTTTTGTTATCATTCGTAGGTTTCCTCTGCGGGGGCACCCTTTCTGCCTGTCGGGGTGGTGCCGAAGCGTTTGGCGTATGCGCGCGTGAAGGAAGAATAGCTGCCGAAGCCCGAAAGGAAGCAGCTTTCCGTAGCGGAAATGCCCTGCCGAATCAGCTCTCTGGCGTGAAGCAGACGACGTTCCTGTAAATAGCCATGGATAGAATAGCCTGTTTCCTGCCGAAAAAGGCGCATCATGTGATATTTGCTGATGAAAAATTCCTCTGCCAGACGTTCAATCGGAATGTCCTCGGTCAGGTGTGCATCTATATAGTGCAGGATATCCAGAATACGGCTGTTGGTCGGCACGATGGGCTTTGCAAAGGCAGCATCGGGGTTCTGCATCCGGCGCGCAAGTGCAATCAGAAGGCGCAGAAGAAGGCCATTGCTGAGAATGACTCTGCCGTAGGCGTTGCCCTCCAATTCTTGCTCTAAGCTATCTGCCAGTGTCCAGATGGCTTCGGGATTTTCCATATGCAGAACGGCACCTTTTTTGCCATTGAAGATTTCCTCCAGCTGACAATCGGGCGTAGATTGCTGCTGCAAGAACTGCGGCGAGATATAGATAATCACACGCTCATACAGCACTCCCGGCTCAAATTCCGGACGATGGACACATTGACTGCCGATTAAAACCGCATCGCCTGTTTTTAAATCATACCGCTGTCCGTCTACGGTATAGCCGCCATAGCCGCTACGCAGGAGCAGCAGCTTGCAAAATTCGTGATAATGATAGTCGATATTTGTTCCGTTTTTATCCTTCAAATGAAATAAACGGAAGTCATCCAAAAGATAGCCCCGTTTTTCATAATTCGTTTCCATATTATTTCTCCTCTGGTCGCACTTTTTGCAATAATCATAGCATAAAATGTATTTTATTTGCAAGTTGTGCTTCGTAAAATAATAGTAAAGAAACAGAGGTTGATAGAAAGGGGAATCGGCTATGTTAATCGTAAAAAAATTCGGCGGCACCTCCGTAGCAAACAGAGAGCGTATTTTGCATGTGGCAAAAAGATGCAAAAAGGAATATGAAAAGGGCAACGATGTGGTTGTTGTGCTTTCTGCTATGGGCGATGTGACAGACCGGCTGATTGACAAGGCGAAGGAAATCAACGAAACCCCCTCCGAGAGAGAAATGGATATGCTCTTTACGATTGGTGAGCAGATGTCCGTTGCATTGATGGCAATGGCGTTGGAAGGTCTTGGCGTGCCTGCGGTTTCTCTTAATGCGTTTCAGGCGAAAATCCACACCACTTCTGTGCATGGGGATGCAAAAATTACCCATATCGAAACAGAACGAATTCGGGAGGAGCTGGCGCAGAAAAAAATTGTTATTGTGACAGGCTTTCAGGGCATTGATGAAAATGATGATTATACCACACTTGGCAGAGGCGGTTCTGATACAACGGCAGTTGCTTTGGCGGCGGCATTGCAGGCAGATGCCTGTGAAATTTATACAGATGTCGATGGTGTGTATACCGCTGACCCCAGAAAGGTACCGACAGCAAAAAAGCTGGACGAAATCTCCTATGATGATATGCTGCACATGGCGTTAAATGGCGCGCAGGTGCTGCACAGCCGTTGCGTAGAACTGGCAAAAAAATTTGAAATCCCCTTGGTGGTGCGCTCCAGCATGAATGAGAGAGAAGGAACAGTGGTCAGAGAAAAAACAGTTTGCCCTTGCAGATAAAAAGCCGATAGAATTTTATGTATGAAAAAAAGCCCTTTTGCAGAGAATATCCGCAAAGGGGCTTTTTGTGTCAGGCTTTCCAAATCAAGTCATTTCAGAAGAAATCAGCCCTGATTTTTTTCAGCCATCATCTGTTCCTGCTTTTCAATCATCTTTTTTACCATATAGCCGCCTACATAGCCATTCTGTGCAGATGTCAGGTCGCCGTTGTAGCCCTTTTTCAGGGGTACGCCGATTTCGTTTGCTACTTCAAATTTGAACTGCTCCATTGCCGCCCTTGCTTCTGGCACGTTGATTTTGTTGCTGTTTGTATTGTTGTTGCTCATGTTTATAACCTCCTTGTTGTTTGCTGATTTTTGTGTTTTGTATTGCTTGGTGTTGCAAGGTTAGTATGTGCGGCAGGCGGCGGTTTATGTTAGGAACATCCTGCCATGAAAATTGGCGAAAATCAGGAAGAAGCCGCAGAAAAAGGAAAACCCGTTTTTATGGATATTTTTTTGTCGAAAACGTGATTGACAGAAGGATTTTTGAGGCATATCATAGATAGGAATGACAATTTTAGGAGGAAAAGAAAAATGAATGTTTTAAGCCATCTGGGTTGCGATAAAGTTTTTGATTATTTTGAAAAAATCTGCGATATCCCCCATGGAAGCTTTCACGAAAAAGCTCTGAGTGATTATATTGTTTCTTTTGCAAAGGAAAGAGGGCTTTACTGCCGTCAGGATAATAAAATGAATGTTCTGATTAAAAAGGGCGGCACAGCAGGCTATGAAAGCTCTCCTGCATTGATTATGCAGGGGCATATTGATATGGTCTGTGATAAAAACGAGGATACAGAGCATGATTTTCTGACAGAGCCCCTTGAAATTTATATTGACGGGGACGATATTAAGGCGAGAGGGACAACTCTTGGTGCGGATAATGGCATTGCGGCGGCGTATATGTTGGCACTTCTGGATGCGGAGGATATCGCACATCCGCCACTGGAATGTATCTTTACCGTCGAGGAAGAAATCGGTATGGGCGGTGCAACAGATTTTGATGCCTTTGATTTGGAAGGCAAACGCTTTTTAAATATGGATACCGAGGAGGAAGGGCATCTGATGGTAAGCTGCTGCGGCGGCAGACGGATGCGTGTGTATCTGCCGATTGAAAAAGAGAAAAAGCAGGCAGGCACAACCCTTTCCGTTCATATTCGCGGCTTGAAGGGCGGTCATTCCGGTTCGGATATTCATTTGCAGCGGGCAAGTGCGAATGTGCTTCTGGGCAGATTTCTTTTTGAGCTGCGTGAAAGAGTAGATTTTGCACTGGTAAGCGCAAATGGCGGCAATATGGATAATGCCATCTGTCGGGAAGCAGAGGCGGTTGTTGTAGTTGCGCCGGAACAGGTGCAGACCGTAGCGGCTGTGATTGAGGAAGCAGAAGCTATGTTCCGAGAGGAATATAAAGACCGCGAAAGCGATATACTGATGACAGCGGAGCAGATGCCGGAAGCAGCCGAGGTGCTGACGACAGAAACGAGAGATTATGTAATTGCATTGCTGCGGCTTCTGCCCTATGGTGTACAGACAATGGATACCAATATGGATGGATTGGTGGAAACCTCCAGTAATATCGGGATTCTGAAAACAAATGAGGATCATATTTTCATTGATAATGCAGTGCGCGGCTCTATGGAAAGCAGAAAGGATGCTATCTGCAAAAAGATTGAGGTTCTGGGCAGTCTTTGCGGTGCAAAGGTGGTCGGCGTGCATGATTACCCCGGCTGGCAGTATAACCCCAATTCTGAGATGCTGCGCATCTTCAAGGAGGTCTGGGTGGAAAAATTCGGCGAGGAACCCAAGGTGGTTGCCATCCATGCAGGTCTGGAATGTGGGCTGTTTGCGAAAAAAATCCCCGGTCTGGATCTGATTTCTCTGGGACCCAATATGTACGATGTGCATACACCCGATGAAAGACTCAGTATTTCCTCTACCATCCGTATCTGGGAATATCTGAAGCTGGTTCTGGCAAGGCTGAAATAAGAAAATCAAAAAAATTCGTGCGAAAGAGGGCGGCGTATGCGGCTTCCGTGGAATAGAAAATACATGGAAATCGGTTTTCACGTCATTCTTACCGTTTTGCTTCTGGTGGGGATGATTGCACTGCTGTTGCGGCTCTCTGTGGCGAAAAATGTCATATTACAGACGGCGGGGACATTCCTCGCCGTTTTTGCGCCCGTTTTCTGGGCGTTTTTCTTTACACTGCTGCTTGAACCGCTGACTGCATTCTGGCAGAGGTTTTATGAAAAGCGGTGTACATTATATCACCGCAGCCGCATCCGAAACCGCAAGGCAGGCGCAACGCTGACATATCTTTCCATCGGGCTGATTCTCTTTCTGATAGGCGGTTTTCTGGCAAGGAAAATCGGACAAACGAATCTGTCTGCCCTGACGGAGCAGATTGGTGACTATATTCGGCAGGCAGGAGACATGCTTGTGCTTCTGAATTTGAAGCTGGCGGAAATGGGGATTCTCCGGAATGCGGAGTGGATTTTTTCTCGGTGGATAGAGCAGGCGACGCGTTGGATGCAGGAGAGGATGCTATGGCTGGCGGATGTGATTCCGAATATCGGCGGCAGTCTGCTGGACGTTCTGCTTGGGGCAGTGGTAGCGTTTTATCTCCTGATGGAGAAGGAAAAAATTCGTGGGATTGCGGGCGAATTGAGCAGGGTTCTTCTGGGAGAAAAAATCACGAAACACGCAAAAAATCTTTTTCATGAGGTGTATACGGTTTTTGCGGGCTACCTCAGTGGGCAGCTTCTGGATGCGTCTGTTATGGCGGTGTTGTTTTCGGCGGCGTTTACGATTGTCGGTCTGCCGCATGGAATTCTGATTGGTCTGGTTTCCGGCTTTTCTAATCTGATTCCGTATTTTGGGGCGGTGATGGCGTTTTTCCTGGCGGTGCTTGCAGGACTTTTCAGCGGCGTGCCCATGAAGGCGGTTTATGCGTCTGTGCTGATTCTGCTCTTACAGCAGGTGGACAGCATTTTCATTGTGCCGAAGGCAGTCGGGCAGAAATTGGAGCTGCATCCCGTTCTGGTTCTGCTTTCTCTGGCGGCTTTTGGGCGGATGTTTGGTTTCTGGGGGCTGGTGTTTGCGGTTCCCTTGGGTGCGCTTTGCAAAAATTTTGTGCTTTGGTGCTATCGCAGAAAAAAATCTGACATTTGTCAATAATTCCGTGGAAAACCACTTTTTTTTATGACGATTTTGTTGTATAATGCGATAAGGTTAGAAAAGTAATAAAATGAGTTTTGAGCATATACTGTGCCCTGCCTTCAGCAAAAGCGGGATGCAGGGAAAGAGATAGAAAGGTGGTTACGCGTATGAGAGGTATCGTACATGAAGTAAAAGGCGATCTGGCAATGGTAAAAATTCAGAGAAAAGAAGCCTGCGGGGAATGCAGAGCTTGCTTTTCCGGCATGATGAAAACGGAAATGGATATCGAAGCAAAAAATCTCTGCGATGCAGAGGAAGGCGATTGGGTGGAGCTGGAGCTGCAGGAAAACGCATTTTTTAATGCAGTAATCGTGATGTATGGACTGCCCTTTATCGGCTTTATCGTAGGCATTGTGCTGGGGTATTTTGGTGTGCCGAAGCTGATTCCGAATATTTCTCCTGTTTTGCCTTCTCTGGTTCTGGGCGTGCTGGGTATTGTTCTTGCAATGCTTTGGATTCACAGCCAGAATCACCGTTGGGAAAGCGGCAAATATCGCCCTCTGGCAACAAAGATTGTGGAGGAAGATGAGCCAGAAATGTGCGGCGCATAAACACGAGAAAAAGAGATGCTCTATTAGGTGTGTCCCAATAAGAAAACATGAAGAAAATGAAATAGCTGAAAGACTGCGGGTACAAGAAAGTTTCCCGCAGGCATCCTTTGACTTAGGCTGTCAAGGGGAACTGACGCAGTAGCCGTAGCTTTCAGCATTTCAGAATTTATGGTTTCTTATCTGGGCGCACCTTTCAGGGCATCTTTTTTTATGTCTTGTGGCTTTACAGTCACACTTTGTCCCGTTTTTCATAATATATAGAAAAAAGGGGGCGAGGGGAATGCTGAAGGAACGCATCCGCACAGATTGCGGCAACGGGGATAACTGCTCACAGGTGATTCTGCGCGCAGTGGCAGAGGAATATGGCATTTCCCTGTCGGAGGAGCTGTTCTGCGCCTGCCGCGGCATCCATGGCGGCTTTGGCATCAATGGGATGTGCAGTGGGATTGTTGCAGGGGTGATGGCGCTTGGGCTTTTGTGCGAGGAGGAGGAGGTGAAGCTGAAACGGATTCTGTTTCTTCTTCGGGTACAGAATCGATTCGGCAGTCTGGATTGCTGCACGCTTTCGGCTCTGGGCGCGGATTGCAGCGGCGTTTTGGAGGAAATCGGGGGAATTTTACAGGAGGTGATAGAAGAATAAAGGGCAGAAAGCAAAGTCAGCTTCTTCCTGGTTTCTTATTGGAACACATGCAAGGATAGTATTGCTTTTTATTCTTTACACAGAGGCGAAAGCCTATATTTTTTTGCAGATGCAATCGTATTTTTGAAGCTTCTGTGTTACAATGATTCTCACGGAGGGATTACCATGAAACTGATTGCACCTGAGTATTATACAAAATTTCACTGTATTGCCGATAAATGCAGGCACAGCTGCTGTGTCGGCTGGGAGATTGAGATAGATCCCGATAAGCTTGTGTATTATCGCAGTATTGAGGGAGAGTTTGGCGCTCGCCTGCAAAAGGGCATTGCGGAAGCGGATGATGCGGCGCAGTTTATCTTAGATGATGAGGAGCGCTGTCCCTTTCTGAACCGAACAGGCTTATGCGATATGATTACGGCCTTGGGGGAGGATGCGCTTTGCCAGATTTGCCGCGACCATCCCCGTTTTCGTAATTTTTACGCCGACCGAACGGAAATCGGCTTGGGGCTTTGCTGTGAAGCAGCAGGAGAACTGATTTTGTCGCAGCAGGAGAAGCTGACGCTTATCACACTTGAGGATGACGGCGCGGCAGATTTGCCGGATATTGCAGACGAATCCCTGCTTGCGTGGCGGGAGGAGCTCTTTGCTCTTGCGCAGGACAGAAGCAAGCCAATCGAACTGCGCGCCGCGGAAATTTTGCAGACGGCGGGGCGGACGCTTTCCCATCATTCGTGGGCAGAATGGGCGGAGATTTATCTGGAGTTGGAGCGTTTGGAGCCAAGCTGGACAGACCGCCTTCTGGAGCTGAAGGAAACCGATTTGACGGGGATTTCCCTGCCGGATGCGATGGTGTGGGAGCCTGCGTTGGAGCAGCTTCTGGTGTATTTTCTCTATCGGCAGATGCCCCTTGCGCTGGATGATGGAGAATATGAGGGAAGAGCCGCCTTTGCTGTGCTGAGTTTTGCCATGATTCGCAGGCTTTTATTGGTGCATTTTGCATTGCACGGCAGCGTTGTTTTGGCGGATTTGATTGAAATTGCAAGGCAATATTCCGCAGAAATCGAATATTCGGATGAAAATGTTGAAATTTTGTTATACAGAATACAGGAAGTATTGTAAAGAAAGTCGCCTTTTGGCGGCTTTTTTGCGTTCTCGATGTACAGATGTAGAGAATTGTCGGGTTTTGTTTGCAGGACGAGGACTTTTCATGCTATAATATTACCTATTATACTTTATTAAAGATGCGCTTTATTTTGTGATTTTGTAAAGTGATTCTCGAAACGGAAAAAGAGGAGGAAAGGAAAGAAAAATGAGTTCCAAAGACTGTAGCGTAAACAACATTTATCAATTAGAGGGCAGGGTGCCTTTGCTGAAAGCCATTCCCTTTGGCTTACAGCATATTCTGGCAATGTTCGTTGCCAATCTGACCCCGATTACTATTATTGCGGCGGCAGGAGGGCTTTCTCAGGCGGAGATTGCAGTGCTTCTGCAAAATGCAATGTTTATTGCCGGGATTGCAACGCTGATTCAGCTGTATCCCGTCTGGAAGGTCGGATCGGGTCTGCCAATCGTTATGGGGGTCAGCTTCACCTTTGTAACGGTTTTATGTACGGTTGCGTCTAATTATGGGTATCCCTCGGTTGTCGGGGCGGTGCTTGTCGGCGGTCTTTTTGAAGGCACACTGGGGCTTCTGGCAAAATATTGGAGAAAGCTGATTGCACCTGTGGTTGCGGCATCTGTTGTTATTGCAATCGGGATGTCCCTGTTTTCTGTTGGTGCAAGATCCTTTGGCGGCGGTTATGCAGAGGATTTTGGCTCTGCGCAGAATCTTCTGTTGGGGACAATTACGCTTGTGGTCTGTCTTGGCTGGAACTGCTTTGCAAAGGGTTATCTGAAGCAGCTTTCCGTTCTGGTGGGACTGCTTGTGGGCTATGTAGTGGCAATCCTTATGGGGAAGGTGGATTTGTCCGTTATTTTTGCAGGCGGCTTCGTCTCCCTGCCAAAGCTGATGCCCTATAAGCCGGAATTCCATGCGGGTGCGATTCTTTCTGTCTGTATTATTTTTCTGGTTTCCGCAGCGGAAACGATTGGGGATACCACAGCCATGGTTGCGACAGGGCTGAACAGAGAAATCGAGAGCAAGGAAATTTCCGGCTCTCTGGCGTGTGATGGCTATGCGTCCTCGTTGTCCTCTTTGGTTGGCTGCCCTCCTGTGACATCCTTTTCCCAGAACGTCGGGCTGCTGGCAATGACGAAGGTAGTCAATAAATTTACGATTATGACAGGTGCAGGCTGCATGATTCTGGCAGGGCTTCTGCCGCCTGTCGGGAACTTTTTCGCATCTCTGCCCGAATCTGTTCTGGGTGGCTGCACCATCATGATGTTTGGTACGATTATGACAAGTGGGATGCAGATGCTTGCAAAGGCAGGCTTTAATCAGAGAAACGTGACCATTGCCGCATTGTCTTTGGCAGTCGGCGTTGGCTTTACGGCTGCAAGCGAAATTGATTTGTGGCATATTTTCCCCGAAATTGTGCAGTCTGTATTTTCCGCAAACGTGGTAGCGGTGGCATTTGTAGTGTCTATCATTCTGAATCTGGTTTTGCCGAAAAATATGGATGTGGATAAAATTTCGGAATAAACAATCAAACAACAACATCGATGGAGGATGGAGCATCGGTGATAAAAAAGAGAAGGAATTTAGAGAACAAGAGGAAGAAGAAAGAAAAAGGAGGAGCTTATGAGTCGTTTATCTATTGAAACGCCAGGACGCGCCCAAAATGTCTTAGATGGTCTGCATCGGGATATGGAGCGCCGCATTGGTGCCAGTGCCTACGGACTGTGTCCGGTGGATATGTCTTTGAATTACCTGCGGCTGTGCCATGCGCAGACCTGTGGGAAATGTGTGCCCTGCCGCATTGGTCTGGGACAGTTGGAGGTGCTGATCGAGCAGGTGCTTGACCGTACCGCAACCATGGAAACCATTAACATAATTGAGCGTACCGCAAAGGTGATTGCCGATTCCGCAGGCTGTGCGATTGGCTATGAAGCGGCACACATGGTTTTGAAGGGGATTCGCGGCTTCCGCGAGGATTATGAGGAGCATGTGCAGCATGGACGCTGTATCTCTGTGCTGAGCTATCCCGTTCCCTGTGTTTCCGCCTGTCCTGCGCATGTGGATGTACCCGGCTATGTGGCGCTGGTGAATGAGGGCAGATATGAAGAAGCAGTGAAGCTGATTCGGAAGGACAACCCCTTCCCATCCGCCTGTGCGTATGTCTGCGAGCATCCCTGTGAAGCACACTGTCGCCGCGCGATGGTGGATGATGCTATCAATATCTGTGGTCTGAAACGCTTTGCAGTGGATCATGCAAAGGCAGAGCCTGCGAAAATCCTGTATGAGAAAACAGGCAAAACCGTCGGCATTATCGGCGGTGGCCCCGGCGGACTGACGGCGGCGTATTATCTGGCACAGATGGGGCATCAGGTAACTGTATATGAGCAGCGTCCTAAGCTGGGCGGTATGCTTCGCTATGGTATCCCCGATTATCGTCTGCCGCAGGAGGTTCTGGAGCGCGATATCGAGCATATTCTGACAACAGGCATTAACGTGATTACGGATGTTTCCATCGGCAGAGATGTGACAATGGAGGATATCCAGAAAAGCTATGATGCAGTTTATATTTCCATTGGCGCGCATAATGATAAAAAGATTGGCATTGAGGGCGAGGACGCAGAAAATGTTGTCAGTGCGGTTAGCCTGCTGCGCCGCATTGATGAAGGCAATGCGCCCGATTTCACGGGTAAGAGAATCTGCGTTATCGGCGGCGGCAATGTTTCTATGGATGCCACCAGAACGGCAAAACGTCTGGGAGCGGAAAGCGTCACCTGTGTATACCGTCGCCGTGTGGATGATATGACCGCGCTGGCGGAGGAAATCGAAGAAGCAATGGCAGAGGACTGTCAGATTTTACCCCTGCAGGCACCTGCACGCATCGAAAAGGATGCAGAGGGTAAGGTTGCAGCGCTGTGGACAGTTCCGCAGATTATCGGGCCTTACGGCAAGGATGGCAGACCCAAGCCCATTCCTGCGGATGTACCCGAATTCCGTATCGCATGTGATTATGTGATTGTTGCCATCGGGCAGGCGATAGACGCGCGTCCCTTTGAAGCCATCGGCATTAAGACCTTTAAGGGCATGATTCAGGCGGAGGATACCAGCTCTGTTGCGGATGTGGATAACGTATTCGCCGGCGGTGACGCGGTTTCCGGCCCTGCTACGGTCATTCGTGCCGTTGCGGCAGGGAAGGTTGCGGCAGCGAATATTGATGCCTACCTTGGCTTTGAGCATAAGATTAAGACGGACGTTGTGGTTCCTCCGGCGCATCTGACAAATGCACCTCCCTGTGGGCGTGTAAACTTGAAAAGCCACTGCACACCGGACTGCAAGGGCAACTTTGATCTGGTTGTGGAAGGCATGAGCAGAAAAGAGGCGGATCAGGAATCCGAACGCTGCCTGCGTTGTGATTACTTCGGCTTTGGCAGCTTCAGAGGAGGGAGGACAGGAGAATGGTAAGAATAACGATTGATGGACAGCTTGCGCAGGTGCCGGCAGGAACGACGATTATGGAGGCGGCGAAGGCGGTCAATGTAAAAATCCCTCATCTTTGCTACCTGAAGGGAATCAATGAAATTTCCGCCTGCCGTATCTGCTGTGTGGAAATTGAGGGCGAGCGCGCGATGGTTGCGGCCTGCAGTAACCCTGTAAAGGATGGCATGGTGGTGTATACGAATTCCCCTCGTGCCAGAATGACACGCCGCACAAATGTAGAACTGATTTTGTCTCAGCATGACTGCAAATGTGCGACCTGTGTACGCAGCGGCAACTGTCAGCTGCAGGAGGTTGCGAATGATCTGGGTATCCTTGAGCTTCCCTTTGAAACACAGCTGCAGAAGGGGCTGCGCAGTGCGTGGACAAAAACATTTCCGCTCTATCGGGATGTGAATAAATGTATCAAATGTATGCGCTGCATCCAGATTTGCGATAAGGTGCAGACGCTGAATATCTGGGATTTGGCAGGGACAGGCAGCCGCACAACGGTGGATGTTTCGGGCAACCGTGTCATCAAGGATTCCGATTGTGCGCTTTGCGGTCAGTGCATCACGCATTGCCCGACAGGCGGCTTAAGAGAAAGAGATGACACCGCAAAGGCAAGAGCGGCTCTGGCAGATAAAGAAAAAATTACGGTCGTACAGGTTGCGCCTGCGGTGCGTACCGCTTGGGGCGAGTATTTTGGGCTGAAACGGGAAGAAGCGACCATGGAGCGCATGGCAGGCGCACTGCACCGCCTTGGATTCGATTATGTATATGATACAAACTTTGCGGCAGACCTGACGATTATGGAGGAAGGCAATGAATTTCTGCATCGGCTGAAAAGCGGCGCATTGGTACGTTGGCCCATGTTCACAAGCTGCTGTCCCGGTTGGGTGCGTTTCCTGAAAGGGCAGTATCCTGAATTGACAAATCAGCTTTCTACGGCAAAATCTCCCCAGCAGATGTTCGGCGCGGTTGCGAAAACATGGCTGGCGAAGAAGCTGGATGTGGCACCCGAAAAAATCTGCTGTGTTTCCATCATGCCCTGCGTAGCGAAGAAAGCGGAAGCAGATTTGCCGACCATGCGTGCCGAAAGCGGTGCGGATGTGGATATCGTGCTGACAACAAGGGAGCTGGTGCGTATGATGCGTGCAGACCATCTGGACCCGCATTTCATCGAGGAGGAAGCACTGGATTCCCCTATGGGAACACATACCGGTGCAGGCGTGATCTTCGGTGCAACCGGCGGCGTTATGGAAGCGGCTCTGCGTACTGCGGCGTATGTGCTGACGGGCGAAAATCCGAATCCGGATGCCTTCAGTGAGGTGCGGACAGGCCCCGGACTGAGAGAGGCAACCTATACCGTTGCGGGAATTCCTGTGCGCTGTGCGGTTGTCAGTGGTCTGGGCAATGCGCGTAAGCTGATTGAACGGCTGAAGGAGGGCAAGGTGCAGTATGATTTTGTAGAGGTCATGGCTTGTCCCGGCGGCTGTGTCGGCGGCGGCGGTCAGCCTATCTCCGCAGAGGATGAGGAGCTTTACGGCGTGAGAGGGGAACGGCTTTATACCCTTGATGCGGAAAATCCGATGCGTTTCTCTCATGAAAATCCTGAGGTACAGGCATTGTATCATGAATATCTGGGCGAACCCTTGGGAGAGACAGCACACCATCTGCTGCATACGGATCATAAGGCATGGAATATGCCCATGCAGGAATAAACGAATAGAAAATACAAAGACTGCTGTACTTTATTGTACAGCAGTCTTTTTTGCGCTGAAATGCAAAAAAATGCTGAACAGAGAAAAATTTCTGTTCAGCAAAAGAATCAGATTTAGGAATATAGCCTGCGGACGGAAACCCGACTTAGCTTTTTGATGATATCCGCCCAGAAGGCTGTCCCGAACAGGAAGGTCAGCAGAAGGGAAACAACCATAATCTCCAGAACGGCAAGATAGCCATTTGCACTGAGCAGCTCATAAAAGCCGCCGTAAATGAGGAAATCCTTAAACAGGCGGTGCAGGATATAAATACCGATGGTATTTTTCCCGAATTGGCAGAGAAAGGTTTCCTTTTTCGGGCAAAGGATAAACAGACCAAAGAGCATCAGCACAACCGCCGCCATCCAGAGGATACAGATGAGCGGTGCAAAGGGAAACAGCTGACTTTTCAGCTGTGCATAGGGGGCAATCCCGAAGAAGAATACCCCCAGATATTTCTGTACCCCTCGTCCATAGGGAATCAGCACGCAGGCGGAAAGCAGCAGAACGGCAGGCAATGCTTTTCTGCATTTCGCATTGTTGATGACTGCCTGAAACTGCTCCTTCTTGATGTAATACCCCATGAGGAAGAAGGGCAGAAAGTGAATGGTGCGGGAAAGGCTTAAAAATTTCCCGACCGGCTCCTGATAATGGATGACTGCCGCCAGAAGGACTGCTCCAATGAGGACATATTTCGGTTTCATATTTTTTGTCACGTAAAGAAAAATATGCCACCAGATTAAAGAAAGCAGATACCACGGTGCTGCCCCAACTGTCAGCATATTGATTTTCAGAAGAGAGAAAATCAGAACGCCAAGAATAAATGCTTTTCGGAACAGCGCGGATTTACTGTACGCAAAAGAGAGCAGCCAAATGCCGCCGCAAAACAGCAGAACAATGAGAGTCCAGACGGCAGGGTGGTGTGCCGTTTCAAAATATGGTCGCTCAAAGATGAAATGTACCAGCTCGATGGCATCCTTGAACAGAAGATAGAGCCATGCGAAGGAGAGCAGCTTTTCCGCCTTATATTCCTTTGTGAGAAAGCCCTTTGCCAGATAGCCCGACATGAAGATAAACCCCGGCATGTGGAAAAAATAGATAAAGGTTCTCACGCCTGTGGCAAAGGCAGAATGGGTTTCCTGCAAATAGCCAAGCATGTGTCCCAGAACCACCAGAAAAATCAGAACACCCTTGATATTGTCGATATGAAAATCTCTTGCTGTCTGCTGCTTCATGATGAATGACTCCTGTTTCATTTCTGTTTGATGTTTTCTTCCCAAAGAGTATGATAAAGCGCAGGCTTTCTGTCCGCCTTGACGGGAAAGCTTTTGCGGTATGCGTCTGCCTCGTTCAGGTCGATATCCACAATCGTCAGCCCGTTGCCGCCCTCTACATGCGCCAGCACTTCGCCTGTCGGGGAAACTGCCATGCTGTCACCGATATAGGAAAGACCGCCGCCCTCGCCGCTGCGGTTCACACCGAGGATGAAGCACTGGTTTTCGATGGCGCGTGCCTTTAGGAGTGTCATCCAATGCTCTCTGCGTGCCGTGGGCCAGCTTGCGATAACGGGAATTACCTTTGCCTGCTCGGATACAATCTGAAAGATTTCGGGGAAACGTAAATCATAGCAGATTAACGGTGCAACAGGTACACCCTTTACCTCGCAAAGCTGCAGCGCATTACCGCCGGTATAATGCTTTGCCTCTGCGCCGAAGGAGAAGGGATGAATTTTTGCATAATCTGCAAGCTGATTCCCGTTCTCGTCCAGAATGATGCAGTGATTTGTGGCAACTCCGTTTTCATATACGGGCAGGCCATAGCAGATGGCAACATGGTTTTTCTTTGCTTCTTCGCGGAAAAACGCCATGGAGGGGCTGTTTTTTCTGTCCTCGCCGTAGGTTTCGGGGTTCAGCGTAAAGCCTGTCAGCGTCATTTCGGGGAAAATGACAAAATCCACCTGTTTTTCCTTTGCCTCTGCAAGCAGCCTGCTGCAAAGTGTCATGGTCTTTTCCTTTTCTTCAAAGCCCATATCAATCTGTCCCAATGCGATTCTCATAGGATTTTCCTCCTTTTATTCTTAAATGTTATTCTCAAATGCAAAACTGATTTTTTATTCCCAATCCTTCCAGATATCGGGGCAATAGCCCAGTGTAAACGCTTTACCGTTGCGTACAATCGGTGTGGCGAACAGCTCCGGATTTTCAAACAGCGTCTGCTCGCGCTTTGCCTCGTCGATATAATCCATGTAAAGCCTAGTGTATGCCTTTGCCTTGCGGTCAATCATATCCTCAACGGGAATACATTTTTTCGCTGCTTCAAAGACTGCCTTTGCCATGCCGAATTGGTGCAAATCAATATATTGATATTTTATTTTTCTCTCTTTAAAATAACGTTCCGCTTTTTTGGTATCAAAGCTTTTCTTGGAGCCGTAAATTTGGATATTCATGCGAAAACCATCCTTTCTTTGATACCTCATTTTATAATATTTTTTCCGTGGGGGCAAGACAATAGAGAATGATTCTGTTATACTTATGTTATTTTCAAGCGAAGGAGGCAGAAAAATGAGATTCATTTCATGGAATGTAAACGGCTTACGCGCCGCAGTAGGCAAAGGCTTTTCGGAATATTTCAAGGAAGCTGATGCGGATATATTTTCCTTGCAGGAAACAAAGCTACAGGCAGGGCAGATTGATTTAGAAACAGAGGGCTATCATCAATACTGGAATTATGCCGAAAAGAAGGGCTATTCCGGCGTAGCGGTGTTCACGAAGCAGGAGCCGCTTTCTGTTGCCTATGGTATTGGCGTGGAGGAGCATGACCACGAGGGGCGTGTGATTACGCTGGAATTTCCCGAATTTTACCATGTGACGGTATATACCCCCAATTCGCAGCAGGAAAACGCCCGTCTGGCATACCGCATGGAATGGGAGGATGCGTTCCGCGCGTATGTAAGCGGTCTGGATGCGAAAAAGCCTGTTGTTATCTGCGGGGATTTGAATGTAGCACATAATGAAATCGATCTGAAAAATCCCAAAACAAACCGCAGAAGTGCCGGCTTTACGGACGAGGAGCGCGGCAAATTCACGGAGCTTCTGGGTGCCGGCTTTGTGGATACCTTCCGCTATTTTTATCCGGAGCAGGAAGGCATTTATTCCTGGTGGAGCTATCGCTTTAAGGCAAGAGAGAAGAATGCAGGGTGGCGGATTGATTATTATGTGGTTTCCGCACGCTTGCAGGACAAGCTGATGGATGCGAAGATCCATACAGAGGTGCTTGGCTCTGACCATTGTCCTGTGGAACTGGAAATCAATCTGTAAAAGAGGAGAAATATGGAACCGTATTATTATCAAACCTTATCCAAGGCGGAGCAGAGCAGCTATCAGGCGATGCGGGCAGGACTGCAGGCGTTTGCGCCCTCCTTTCCTGTACCGCTTCTGGAAAACAGAGCGTTGACGGATGTTTTCATGAAGCTGCGTCTGGATTGTCCGCAGCTGTTTTATGCAGGGACATTTCAATATCGCTATTATCCCGATTCCAGAAATGCAGAATTGATTCCTGCGTATCTTTTTGAAAAGGGAAAGCTGAAGGAGCATCAGAAGGCGCTGCAGGCAAGGGTGGAAAAGCTGGTTCGCCCTGTGGCAAAGTGCGGCGATGAGGAAAAGCTACTGTATATCCACGATTTTATCTGCAAAAATGTACGCTACGATAAACTGAAAAAGCAATATTCCCATGAAATCATCGGCGTTCTGGGGCATGGCGTTGGCGTTTGTGAGGGCATTGCAAAGGCAGTCAAGATCCTCTGTGATGCACTGCAAATCCAGTGCATCATTGCCTTGGCGGAAAATAATCCCGAAAAGGGCGTGAAGTATCGCCATGCGTGGAACGTGGTGCGGCTGGATAAAAAATATTACCATCTGGACTGTACCTTTGATCTTTCCTTAGGGAATCCTGAGGAAATCCGCTATGATTATTTTCTGCTGAGTGATAAGCAGATTTTTCGCGATCATGAGAGACTGGTATGGCGTGTGCCTGCCTGTGAGGATGCAGACAGATTTTATTATAAGAAAAAGAAGCTCTCCTTCACGAAGACGGAGGAGGTGCAAAAGCGCGCGGCGCAGGCGGTGAAAAAGGGAAAACCACTGCTGTTTCATTGGCGCGGCGGCTATATGACAAGGGAAATCGTGCAGGAATTTCTGCGGATTTTCAAGGAAGAAGCGGCGAAGAAAGAAAAATTCGCGCAGGTTTCGCTGAATTGGGCGCAGGCGATTGTGAAGGTACGCTTTATCGAACAATTACCGACACAGGAATTGACCATGGAAGAAGCCAATGAAGGCGAAAAAGAGGAATAAATCAAGAAAAGAAAATCAAGAAAAGAAAAACCCGGGGACAAAAAGCATCCTCGGGTTTTTATATAATAAGGGGTAGTGAGTTATCAAGGGTTTTTGGAAATTTATGCTTCAAAGGCAGTCAGTTTTTCCAGAAGAAGATTGCTTCTGTCGATGAAGGCAGTCATTTCCTCGGAGGTCAGCGGACGATGGCTCATCAGTGCCAGATCATACAGCTGATGGCACAGAAGGGTTGCATCCTCCTTCTTTTCCTCCTTGCCTGCCATGGAAAGCAGTGCTTTTACCAGTTTATTATTTTTATTCAGCACCAGAGTTTCATCGGGCTTCATATTGGCAAACATTGCCTTAAATTCTTCGTTGTTGGCGTAAGCCTCCATCATTTCCATCATACGTCTGGATTCCTCGGAAAGCAGAATCATAGCGGAAACCTTTTCAGCCTTCAGCGCTTCCAGCTTTACATGCAGCTTTTCATTTGCAACCGCCGCGCGGAACAGCTCCTGCATCTGATTTGCTTCAAATTCGTCTGCCTGCTTTTTCGCTTCGGAAATTTCGGCATCCTCTTTTTCCTGCAAGGAATCAATATCCGCATCGACACGCTGTACTTTCAGCTTGATATCCTGATTTTTGTATTCCAAGAAGGAAACGAAGGGCTTATCCACAGGCGTATCCATGATGGCAGCCTCCAGACCCTGCTCCTTGAACAGGCGGATATACTGCGCCTGCTGATTGGTGTCGGTTGCAAAATAAATCACGTTTTCGTGCTTTTCCTTATTCTTTTCCAGATATTCGGCAACGGTTTCATAAACGCCGTCTGTTGTTTTCAGCAGCAGGATATCCTTTACCTTATCATACAGCTTTTCTTCCTTCATGCAGCCGTATTTGATGAAGATATTGATATCATCCCAGAAGCCCTCAAAGGCAGAACGGTCGGTTTTGAACAGCTGGTTCAGCTTGTCCGCAACCTTCTTGGTAATGTAGGCATTCATTTTTTCCACATAGCCGTCATTCTGCAATGCACTTCTGGAAACATTCAGAGGCATATCGGGGCAGTCCAAAATCCCCTTCAAGAGCAGCAGGAATTCGGGGACAACCTCTTTTACGTTATCCGCAATATAAACCTGATTGCAGTACAGCTTTACCTCGCCGTCCATCATGTCCATCTGCTCCACCAGCTTCGGGAAATAGAGAATCCCTTTCAGACGGAAGGGGTAATCCATATTCAGATGAATCCAGAACAGAGGGTCATTCAAATCATTGAATACCTGATGATAAAAGGCTTTGTAGTCCTCATCCGTACATTCGGAGGGCTTTCTCTGCCAGAGGGGGTTGGTGTCATTCAGCGGCTTGGGCTCCTCTGCCTTTGCTTCTTCTGCGGCATCCTGCTGCTCCTGCAATAAATCCATGGCACCTTCGGTGGTCAGCTTTGCGGCTTCCTCGGGGGAAACATGAACGGTGTTTTCTGCTTTCTTTGCGGCTGCCTTTTCCTCCTCTGTTTCTTCCTTCAGCACATCCACAAAGATGGGAACGGGCATGAAGGCGCAGTATTTTCTCATAGCGGCGTAAAGCGTTGCCTCATTCAGAAATTCCTCGCCGTCTGCGCCGATAAAGAGGGTGATGGTTGTGCCGCGTTCGGTTCTTTCACCGGCCTCCATTTCATAATCAATGCCGCCGTTGCAGCGCCATTTTGCAGGCTCTGCACCCTTCTGATAGGAAAGGGAATCAATCTCGACCGTATCGGCTACCATAAAAGCAGAATAGAACCCCAGACCGAAATGTCCGATAATCTCACTGCCTTCGTCCTCGGTTTTTCCTTCAAATTTGGAAAGGAAATCGGTTGCACCGGAGAATGCAATCTGGTTGATGTATTTCTTGATTTCATCTGCCGTCATGCCGATACCGTTATCAATAATCTGCAATGTTTTCTTGTCCTGATCCAGAACAACATGAATTTCGTATGCTTCCTCTGCGGGAATATCCGCTTCCCCCATCATGGAAAGCTTCTGCAGCTTTGTCACCGCATCACACGCATTGGATACCAGTTCACGAATGAAGATGTCCTTATCTGTATAGAGCCATTTTTTGATAATTGGCATAAAATTTTCACTGTTAATAGAAAGATTGCCTTTTTCCTGCATACTGCATACCTCCTAAAATTTTTTTACAGAGCCAATGTGTTTGGCTCTCATCACTCTATATTGTAGCACCTGAAACGGAAAAGTCAAGAAAAAATTAGCACTCAATAAAAATGAGTGCTAACAAATTCAGAGGAAAAAAGAAGGAGATTAACTCTCCTGCTTCCGGATGCCAATGGCGTTTTTTTTGAAAAACTTTAAAATATAGTCCTCCCAGAGCCGCTCGGAGGATTTATCCAGAGAAAAGGCTTCCTGTGAAATGGCGGTGGTGCAGAGGATGGTATGCTCCTTAAAGAGAATATTCAGAAATGCCGCCTTGGTATTGGGGAGATTGGCAAGCTTTTCCTCCGCAAGGGAGAACACAAGCTTGATGCTTTTCGGCAGCTTATTCCCTTTGATTGCCTGAAATACAAAGGGACGCATTTCCTCCCAATGCACATAACGGGAAAGCCCTGCCTCCTGCTCCTCGGCAGTATAAAAATCCATATTGCGCTTGCCCTCAATGATAAAAGAAGCGAAGGTGGTCAGCTCCCCCTGACGGAACGAAAACGCATCAAAGGTATCCCCCTTCAAAAGCAGATTCATAAATGATTTTGTATCATTGACGGTAAAAGCAAGCATAAAAAATCCTCCCAAAACAATTCTGTCCTTCTATTTTACATGCTTTGAGAGGATTTTTCAATTTGTTTCTCATTTAAAAGAGATGGTCAGCTTTCCGTCAGCCCATTGAATAAACTTGGAATCCGAAAAAATCGGATGCGGAGCAGTGTCCCGATAAACCTCACCCGTGCGGAATACAGAAAGCAGTACGCCTGCCAATGCCATATTGATGTGCAAAGCCGTTGCCCCATAGGAAAGGAAGGGCAGGGCAATCGGTGCGATGAGCCATATACCCAGATTTGCCGGAATATAAAGCAGGATTTCCGCTGTGAAGGTGCAGAGAATCGTCAGAGAAACCATCTGCCCGAAAATGCTTTTCTGTTTCAGCGCTTTGCGGAAGCCAAGCCCGAGAAAGACTGCCAACAGCAGAACCACAATGCCCGAGGCAACCCAGCCATAATGATAGGTCAGATAGGCCAGAAGATAATCGGAGCGAAGCATAGAGGCATCTGTCAGCAGATAGGCTTGTGTTTCCGAAAGGGCTGCACCTTCGCCCAGAAGAACGCAGTGGGAAAGGATGGTTTTCAACTGTGTCGAAAGGTAGCCGCTGCCCATAGGGTCACCGGAAGGGACGAAAATCGTATACAGGCGTTCCCAGCCATACCGATACCGAAACGGTGCATAAAACATCAGCAGGACAATCAGGCAGACCACCGCTAACAGAAAAAGCAACAGCAGAATTGTCTGATTTTTCTTGCCGAACCATTCCTTTTTTGCGGCAATGAGCATGAGAATCCCTGCGGAGAACACAAATGTCACAACGCCGCTGAAGGTGTGACAGTATGACAGAAACAGGCAGAAAACCACCGCCAGAACGCCGCTGATAAGATAGCCCCTTCTGCCCTGACTTCTGAGCCGATAAAACAGACCGCAGAAGGCAAGGGGAAACAGCAGAGAGAGTGCAAGCGGACTGAGGGCAAAGGAGCCGAGAGTGAACCATCTTTTTCCACAATAGGATACCCCGAACAGCTGTGCCGCAAGGTCAACCATCAATAAGCCGAGCGGCAGTACATAGGGATGCTTTCCGAAAAAGGAAAAATCCAGAAAATACATCCCGACAAACGTCGCTAAGCTAAGTGGCAGAAAGACGAAAAGCACCTGTGCGGAGTGCGTCGCTAACGCATCATTTCCTACGGGTATCGTTTTCAGCAGCAGCACCTGAATGATGCCTCCCAGCACAAACAGCAGCAGTACCAGCCCGATTATCCCCCATTGGGGCGCAGGCTTATGTGTCTGGTCTAACGCCGCACCGACGGATACAGGGTCACCCATCTGCAGCAGTGCCTTTTCTTCGGCAATGCTTTCGGAATCTCCTGCGGCAAGGTAGGCGTTTTTCTGGTCTGTCAGATGATCCTCAATTTCCTGTGCAACGGCAGGATGCGCCTTTTTCCAGCGAATCTGCTCACAGACCTTTTCGGCATAACGATGAAACGCATCAGAAACATTCACAGCAAAGACCTCCTTCCAGAATTTTGCTGACGGCGGAGGAATATTCCTTCCATTCGTCTGTTTTTTCCTGTAAAAATTTTTTTCCCTTTTGTGTCAGACGGTAATATTTGCGAACGCGTGCGGAATCCGCGTGTTCCTCATAGGATTCCAGAAGTCCCTTCTTTTCCAAGCCGTGCAAAAGGGGATAAAGCGTGCCTGCCTTCATCTGAAAGACGTTGTTGGAACGGCATGCCAGCTCCTCAATAATCTGATAGCCGTACATATCACGTCCGTCCAGAAGCTTAAGCACAAGAGTGGCAGAGCTGCCTGCCAGCAGGGTTTTATCCAGTGCCATGCGATGCACCTCCTTATATATCGAGTATCTATATATCTGCATTATATATCGATGGTCTATCTATGTCCAATCAGAAAAACGAATGGCATTTTATATATAGATAATCTATATATATACGCAAAAAAAGTTTACGCATTTCTTGCCATCAAAGTCTCAATGTATTATAATAAAATATCATACTGCATTTATGAAAAAATCTGAAAAGAATGAAAATACAGGAGGGCGACCAATGGCTGAAGAAAAAAACATAGAAAACAACAGCGGTCTGGGTGCAACGGGTAATTTTATCCACAGTTATATCCAGGAGGACTTAAAGGGAGAGCTGAATAAAATCCACACCAGATTTCCGCCCGAACCAAATGGCTACCTGCATATCGGTCATGCAAAATCCATCTGCCTGAACTTTGGCTTGGCAAATCTGTACGGCGGCAAATGCAACCTGCGTTTTGATGATACCAACCCCACAAAAGAGGATGTGGAGTATGTAGAATCCATTCAGGAGGATGTAAAATGGCTTGGCTTCGATTGGGAGGACAGACTTTTTTATGCGTCCAGCTATTTTGATAAATATTATGAGGTTGCGCTGAAGCTGATTAAGGAAGGCAAAGCTTTCGTGGATGAGCTTAGCGCAGAGGAAATGAGAGAATACCGCGGCACCCTTTCCACACCCGGGAAGGAAAGCCCTTATCGCAACAGAAGCGTGGAGGAAAATCTGGATTTGTTTGAAAGAATGAAGGCAGGCGAATTCCCCGACGGCTCTAAAACACTGCGTGCGAAGATTGATATGGCTTCTCCCAATATCAACATGAGAGACCCTGTGCTTTACCGTATCTCCCATTCTACCCACCATACCACAGGAGATAAATGGTGCATCTACCCGATGTATGACTTTGCACATCCCTTGGAGGATGCGATTGAGGGCATCACCCATTCTATCTGTACGATGGAATTTGAGGATCACAGACCTCTGTATGATTGGGTAGTCAGAGAGGCAGGCTATACCGAAAATCCGCCCAGACAGATTGAATTTGCCCGTCTGGGGATGACAAATACTGTGATGAGCAAAAGAAAGCTGCGTGCTTTGGTGGAAAACGGTCTGGTTGACGGCTGGGATGACCCCCGTATGCCGACCATCAGCGGTCTGCGCCGCCGTGGCTATACCCCTGCATCCATTCGTGATTTCTGTGAACGCATTGGTGTTTCTAAGGCAAACAGCATGGTAGACAGCGGCTTGCTGGATTACTGTATTCGTGATGATTTGAAGGCAAAGGCGAAGGTGGTTATGGCTGTGCTTGATCCCTTGAAGCTGGTTATCACCAATTATCCTGAGGATCAGGTGGAAATGATGGAGCTGGAAAACAACCCCGAAACACCTGAGCTGGGCAGCCGTTTGGCACCCTTCACCAGAGAGCTTTATATCGAAAGAGAGGACTTCATGGAAGAACCCGTGAAGAAGTTCTTCCGTCTGGCTCCGGGGAAGGAAGTGCGCCTGAAGGGGGCATATTTCGTAACCTGCACCGATTTTGTAAAGGATGAAAACGGCATTGTGACAGAGGTTCACTGCACCTACGACCCCGAAACCAGAAGCGGCAGCGGCTTTGAGGGCAGAAAGGTAAAGGGCACCCTGCATTGGGTAAGCGCAAAGGATAACGTACAGGCAACGGCAAGACTGTATGACTATATGATGCTAGATAACCCCGAAGACCCTAACGGCGAAATGATCATGAACCCCAATTCTCTGGAGGTAAAGGAATGCTTCATCGAGCCTTCCGTTAAGGATGCAAAGAAGGGCGATAGATTCCAGTTTATGAGAAACGGCTATTATATTGTGGATACAAAGGATACAACAGACGAACATCTGGTATTTAACCGCATTGTTCCGCTGAAAAGCTCCTTTAAGCTGAAATAAAGAACAGATAGAAAGAAGGTAAGTCTTTGGATTTGCCTTCCTTTTTTGTTGGCGCATTTATGCGTGGAAATAAACCCCCAGTTCTACTGGGGGAAGAAAAAAACTTTAGTATATAAAAACCTCCTTGTTGTAAAATAGCAGTGGTTTGGCGACCGCATTGCTATAAAAAACAAGGAGGCTTTTTGTCTATTGTCTACTTTTTACGGACCTGTTCATATTTTAATGCTTATGTATTTTCTTTTTCTTTTGGTGCAGGATTCACGAAGGAAAGCAGCAGCACCGCCGCAACGATGAAAACAAAACCGATATAATCAATAAATTCCAGATGTACCTTAAGCCACACAACGGAAACAACGGTAGATGCCAGCGGCTCTGCGGAGGCGTAAAGGCTGCTCTTGGTAGGCCCGATGTATTTTACGCCGTTGAGGAACATCAGATAGGGGATGGTTGTGCCGAAGATGACGATGAAAACCATTGCCAGCACGGTGGAGGTGTTCCAGTTGCCTGCGTAGTCCCACGAGGGATGCACAAAGTGCATCACGAAGCTCAGAACCAGTATCGACCACCCAATCAGGAGCATTGCATCATATTTTGCCAGAAGGCGCACAGGATAAACCGTATAAAACGCAAGCGCAAGGGAGGAAAGCGCCCCCCAGAATAATGCCTGCGGCGAAAGGCTCAGGCTTTTCAGATTGCCATGCGTTGCCAGAAGAATTGTCCCGACCAGACAGCCGAAAACGGCGATACATTCCAGCTTTGTCGGCAGTTTTTTCTCCCGAAATGCCAGATAGACCACAATCAGCACCGGCGCGGTATATTGCAGAACGGTTGCGGTTGCGGCATTGGAATGGGCAATGGCGGCAAAATAGCCATACTGCATGAAAAGCATGCCGCCCAGCGCAAAGATGATGATGCCGATTCTATCCTGCCTATCCATCCAGATGGAAAAAACACCGCCGTGCTTCACCTGATAAAACACCAGAAGCAGCAGCCCTGTCAACAGACAGCGCGCAGAAACGAGCCATTCCGGCGAAATGCCTGCCTGATTGAAAAGATATTGCCCAACGGCACCCGAAACGCCCCAAAGACAGGCACTCAGAATACAGAAAACAGACCCAATCCATACTTTGCTTTTGATTCTCATGCAATCACCCTATAAAAAATTACTACATTATATTTACCGGAAATTTCCACTTGAAATTGTATTTTTTCGGAAACTGATTTCATACTATCATGTTCATTTTTAAAAGTCAATGTTCCTAAAATTGCAAATAAAAAAAGATTTCGATTGAAAAAATTGATTGCAGATTTTGCATAGATTTAACAAAAGTATGATTTTTCATTTAACCTTTCTGCCCTATACTCTTAACTGTAAACGAAAGGAAAACAGGAAAAAAGGAGAGAAATGAATATGAAAAAGGTATTTGCAGTTGCTTTGGCAATGACAGTAGCAGTCGGAATGTTAGCAGGCTGCGGCAGCAACGACAGCGCACAGGGCGGCGCGGCAGACGGCACGATTACGGTTGTTTCCCGTGAGGATGGCTCCGGCACAAGAGGCGCATTTATCGAGCTGTTCGGCATTGAAGAAAAAAACGACGCAGGTGAAAAAATCGACAACACCACAGACACAGCGGAAATCACAAACAGCACAGCCGTTATGATGACAACCGTAGCAGGCAATGATAACGCCATCGGCTATGTTTCCCTCGGCTCCTTGAATGATTCCGTAAAGGCACTTTCCATTGATGGGGTCGAAGCATCTGCTGATAATATTAAAAACGGCACCTACGCAGTCGCAAGACCCTTCAATATTGCAACAGGCAAGGAGGTCAGCGAGGTGACCAAGGATTTCATCAGCTTCATTCTGAGCGAGGATGGGCAGGCAGTTGTTGAGGAAAACGGATACATCAGTCAGGGCAATACGGGTGCATTCAAAAGCACCGAAGCAGAAGGCAAAATCGTTGTGGCAGGTTCTTCTTCCGTAACCCCTGTGATGGAAAAGCTGAAGGAGGCATACCTTGCCATCAACCCCAATGCAACGATTGAGGTACAGCAGTCCGATTCCACAACAGGCATGACCTCTGCAATGGAGGGCATGTGCGACATTGGCATGGCATCCAGAGAGCTTAAGGACAGTGAACTGGCGGCAGGACTGACCCCGACAGTGATTGCGATGGATGGTATCGCAGTTGTGGTAAACCACAACAACACAGTTGACAATCTGACAAGCGAACAGGTGAAGGAAATCTTCACAGGCAAGCTGACAGATTGGTCCGCTGCCCAGTAACAAGGTTCCCAAGTATGAAGGGGGAAATGAAATGAAGGAAACTGTAATGAAATGGGTGTTCATGGCTGCTGCGGCAGTATCCATTCTCGCAGTTGGATTGATTTGTATATTCCTGTTTGCCAATGGCGTGCCTGCCATTGGCAAAATTGGCGTAGCGGATTTTCTTCTGGGGAAAACATGGAAGCCCGGAAATAATATATATGGCATCTTCCCGATGATTGTCGGCAGTGTGTATGTCACCGCAGGGGCAATTATCGTTGGTGTGCCGCTTGGCATTCTCTGTGCGGTTTTTCTGGTGTGGTTCTGCCCGAAGCGGCTGTATAAAATCATCAAACCTGCGGTAGAGCTTCTGGCAGGGATTCCCTCCATCGTCTATGGTTTTTTTGGTCTGATGGTGCTTGTGCCCATCATGCAGAGCCTCTTTGGCGGTGGCGGCAAGGGGATTCTGACCGCATCCATTTTGCTGGGGATTATGATTCTGCCGACTATCATCGGTGTTTCGGAAAGCAATATCCGCGCCGTTCCCATGAGCTATTACGAAGGCTCCTTAGGGCTGGGGGCAACGCATGAAAGAAGCGTATTCTTCGCTGTGCTGCCTGCGGCAAAGCAGGGGATTCTGGCAGGGGTTGTGCTTGGCATCGGGCGTGCCGTCGGGGAAACCATGGCGGTTGTCATGATTGCAGGGAATCAGCCTATTCTGCCCGACAGCATTTTCAGCGGTGTCCGCACCATGACGGCGAATATCGTTATGGAAATGGGCTATGCAACGGATTTGCACAGAGAAGCCCTGCTTGGTACGGCGGTGGTGCTGTTCGTATTCATCCTGATTATCAATCTGAGCTTCTCGCTTTTGAAAAGGAGGGCTGACTGATGCAGGCAATCAATCAACAAAGCAGGAGAGAAAGGCTGGCTGCCTATCGCAGAAACCCGTTTTCGCTTTTTCTGGCGGCACTGGTAACGCTTTCTGCGGTGATTACACTGGCAGTGCTGATTTCTCTGATTATCTATATTTTATATAAGGGGATTCCGAATTTAAAGCCATCCCTGTTTGCATGGAATTACAATACCGAAAATGTTTCCATGATGCCCGCGATTATCAATACACTGAGCATTACGGCAATGACGCTGCTGTTCTCGGTGCCTGCCGGTATCTTCGCCGCGATTTATCTGGTGGAATATGCAAAGCGCGGCAACAAATTTGTTTCCGTCGTGCGCATGACAACAGAAACGCTTGCAGGGATTCCCTCTATCGTGTTTGGTTTGTTCGGGTATCTGTTTTTTAATATCTATCTGAAATGGGGCTACTCCATTCTGGGCGGCGCGCTGACGCTTTCCATCATGGTGCTGCCGCTGATTTTAAGAACAACGGAGGAGGCACTTCGTTCCGTTTCGGATACCTACCGCGAGGGCAGCTTCGGGCTTGGCGCAGGGAAGCTGAGAACCGTATTTCGTATTGTACTGCCTTCCGCAGTGCCGGGGATTCTGGCAGGGGTCATTCTTGCCATCGGGCGTATCGTCGGGGAAACGGCGGCTTTGCTCTATCCCGCAGGCACAGCGCCGCAGGTGGCAGATGGGCTGTTTTCCTCGGGGCGCACGCTGGCGGTACACATGTATGCCCTCTTGAATGAAGGGCTTTATACGGAGCAGGCGTATGCCACAGCAGTTGTGCTGCTGGTTCTGGTGGTCTGCATCAACGCATTGTCCTCCTTTGCTGCAAAGAAAGCCGGTGTGAAAGAGAAATGACGGAAGTGAAAAGAGAAATGAAAGAAAAGGAAAAAAGTATGAATCAGACAAAGCTATCTGTATCCAATCTGGATTTATATTATGGTAATTTTCATGCGCTGAAAAACATCAATCTGGAGCTGCCGGAAAAGGAAATTACGGCATTCATCGGGCCCTCCGGCTGCGGCAAATCCACTCTGCTCAAAAGCCTGAACCGTATGAATGATTTGATTGAGGGCTGCCGCATCACAGGGCAGGTGCTTCTGGACGGCGAGGATATCTATAAGGGCATGGATGTGAATTTGCTGCGGCGCAGAGTCGGCATGGTGTTCCAGAAGCCGAACCCGTTTCCGATGAGCATTTATGATAACATTGCCTATGGCCCCAGAACGCATGGCATCCGTTCCAAGGTAAAGCTGGATGAGATTGTGGAAAAGGCACTGCGCGATGCCGCCATCTGGGATGAGGTGAAGGACAGACTGAAAAAGAACGCCCTCGGCATGAGCGGCGGGCAGCAGCAGCGGCTTTGCATTGCCAGAGCCTTGGCGGTGCAGCCGGAGGTGCTTCTGATGGATGAGCCGACCTCCGCCCTTGACCCTATTTCCACCTCTCGTATTGAGGAGCTGGCGTTGAAGCTTAAGGAGGATTATACCATTATTATGGTAACGCATAATATGCAGCAGGCAACCCGTATTTCGGATAACACCGCCTTCTTCCTGCTGGGCGAGGTTGTGGAGTATGATAATACGGAGCGGCTGTTCTCCATTCCGAGAGACAAAAGAACAGAGGACTATATTACGGGGAGGTTTGGTTAAGCTATGGTACGCAGTCGTTTTGATGCTCAGCTGGAGCAATTAAATGTAGAGCTGATTAAAATGGGGGCATTATGCGAGGAAGCAATTACGGCTTCTGTTTCTGCCCTGATGAAATATGACCGCACGGTGGTGCAGATGGTCTTTGAAAAGGATAACGAGATTGACCACATGGAGCGTGATATTGAAACCTTCTGCATGCGCCTGCTTTTGCAGCAGCAGCCGGTAGCAAGGGATTTGCGGACGATTTCCTCCGCCTTGAAAATGATTTCCGATATGGAGCGTATCGGTGATCAGGCAGGGGATATTGCGGAAATCATGCTAACGCTCGGCGCACAGGATACGCAGAGCAAGCTGCATATTCAGGAAATGGCACGCGCAACGGTAAAGATGGTAACGGATGCAGTGGAATCCTTTGTGAAAAAGGACTTGACACTGGCGCGTTCTGTTATGCAGTATGATGATGTGGTGGATGGTCTGTTTGATAAGGTGAAGGAGGAGCTGATTCGGCTGATTCTCGAAAATCGGGAAAACGGCGAATTCTGCATTGACCTTCTGATGATTGCAAAATATCTGGAAAGAATCGGTGACCATGCAACAAATATTGCAGAGTGGGTAGAATTCTCCATCACGGGGCAGCATGTTATCGCGGAGGAGGAACGTGCATGATTACCTATGAGGAAATACGAAAAAATGAGGACATCCGCACCTATATCCAAAGTGCGGATGAAGCCCTTGCGGCGCTTGGCTTTACGGAACATTCCTTTGCGCATGTGACGAAGGTAGCGGAATCGGTGAAATATATTCTGGAAACGCTTGGGTTTTCCGCGCATGCGGTGGAGCTGGGCATGATTGCGGCATATCTGCACGATATCGGCAATCTGGTCAACCGCGCGGAGCATTCGCAGAGCGGCGCAGTGATGGCGTTCCGTATTCTGGACAGGATGGATATGCCTGCGGCGGATATTGCGACGATTGTAGCCGCCATCGGCAACCATGATGAAGGGACGGGTGTGCCTGTCAACGCCATTGCGGCAGCACTGATTCTGGCGGATAAAAGCGACGTGCGCCGCAGCCGTGTGCGCAATCCTGAGAAAAAAACCTTTGACATCCATGACAGAGTCAATTACTCTGTAGAAAAGTCCCTTTTGAAAATCAACCGTGAGCATAGCCTGATTAAGCTGAAATTATCGGTTGATACGCATTATGGCTCTGTGATGGATTATTTTGAAATCTTTCTGGAACGAATGGTGCTGTGCCGTAAGGCGGCAGAAAAGCTGGGACTGCAATTTAAGCTGATGATTAACGAACAATCTTTGATTTGAGGTGGAGGAGATCCCATGCTGATTTATTTGGTAGAAGATGACAACAGTATCCGTGAGCTGGTGGCGTATACGCTGCACAGCGCGGGATTTGAGGCGGAAGGCTTTGAGAGACCTTCTGCTTTTTGGCGCGCCTGTGCCGAAAGACGACCGGATTTGGTTTTGCTTGACCTGATGCTGCCGGAGGAGGACGGCATCAGTATCTTGAAGAAGCTGAGACAGGCACCGGAGACCGCAAGGCTGCCGATTTTGCTTCTGACGGCAAAAAGCAGTGAATATGATAAGGTGCTGGGACTGGACAGCGGCGCGGATGATTATGTGGCGAAGCCCTTCGGCATGATGGAGCTTCTGGCAAGGGTGAAGGCACTTTTGCGCCGCACGGAGCAGGCAGAGAGCGAGGAGGTCTATCGCCTTGGCGCGCTTTCCGTGAATAAAACAAGGCACGAGGTATATGCGGCAGGGCAGGAGGTCACGCTGACGCTCAAGGAATTTGATTTGCTTTGTCTGCTTCTGGAAAACAAGGGACGCGTGCTGACGAGAGACCAGCTTTTAAACCGCATCTGGGGCTATGGCTTTGACGGAGAAAGCCGTACGGTAGATGTGCATATTCGTACCCTGCGGCAGAAGCTGGGGGAATGTGGCGAATATATCGAAACGGTGCGCGGGGTAGGCTATAAAGTAGGTGGAAATATATGACGAATCGTATTTTTCGGGCAATTTTTCTGGTGGCGGCGGCAGTTATGCTTGCCGTTTCCCTGCTGACCATGGGGATGATGTATCAGTTTTCCGCGGAGGAAACGACGGAAAAGCTGCAAAGGGAGACAGAATATATTGCCTGTGGCATTGAAACGGACGGCGTGCGGTATCTGGAGAAAATCAAGGACGCAGAAACGAGAATTACTTGGGTTGATGCAGATGGGACAGTGCTGTATGATTCCTCCGCGGATGCATCCAAAATGGAGAATCACAGCGACCGTGAGGAAATAAAGGAGGCCATGCAAAGCGGCGAGGGCAACAGCAAGCGCATTTCCGCAACGCTTTCCGGACAGACGCTTTACCATGCGGAACGGCTGACAGATGGGACGATTCTGCGGCTTTCCGTGGAAACGATGAGCGTGGTTGCGGTATTTCTGACGATGGCATTTCCGTTGGTGCTGATTCTGGCAATGATGATGGCGGTTTCCGTTTTTCTTGCCTTCCGCACGGCAAAAAATATCACAAGCCCCATCAATGAGATTGATTTAGAGCATCCCGAACAGGCTGAGGTTTATGAGGAACTGACACCGCTTTTGCGGCGAATTGCTGTGCAGAATCGGGAAATCCACCGCCAGATGGCAGAGCTGAAGCGCAGAAAAGAGGAATTCGATACGATTACCTCGAATATGCAGGAGGGTCTGCTTGTGATGGATGGCGAGGGGGATATTCTTTCCTATAACGCCGCGGCGAAAACGCTTCTGGGTGTGGATGCCGTAACGGAGGGCGAAAATATTTTTTCTCTGAACCGCAGTGCCGCTGTGCGCCGCAGTGTGGAGGGCGCGCTGGCAGGGGAGCACCGAGAGGAGCGGCTGGAGGCAAACGGCAGAATCTGCCAGATTTTCGCAAACCCCGTTTTTCGGGAGGAGGAGGTTGCCGGCATGATTCTGGTGCTTCTGGATGCAACGGAAAAGGAGGAGCGCGAGCAGCTTCGGCGCGAATTTACCGCCAATGTTTCCCATGAGCTGAAAACACCGCTGACCTCGATTTCCGGCTTTGCGGAGATTATGAAAAACGGCATGGTGCCGCCTGCGGATATGGGAAAATTCGCAGAAAAGATTTATAACGAGGCGCAGCGGCTGATTGCGCTTGTGCAGGATATCATCAAGCTTTCCAAGCTGGACGAAAAGGACACGAGCCTCTGCGAGGAGGAGGTCGAACTGGATGCACTGGTGCAGGAGGCATGCGAACGCTTACAGCCTGCAGCGGAAAGGAAGCGCGTAACCCTTTCGGCGGAGACCGAACCGATTCTGTTTCGCGGCGTGAAACAGGTGCTTTCCGAAATGATATACAATCTCTGCGATAATGCCATTCGCTATAACAAGGAGGGCGGCGCGGTTTTTGTCACCCTGAAGCAGAAGGCGGACAGGATTTCCCTTACCGTAAGGGATACGGGCATCGGCATTGCGAAGGAGGAGCAGGGGCGGATTTTCGAGAGATTCTACCGTGTGGACGCAAGCCGCTCTGCGGAAAACGGCGGCACAGGCTTAGGGCTTTCTATTGTCAAACATGGTGCGGCACTGCATAACGGAAAAATTTTTATCGAGAGTGAAATCGGAAATGGGACAAGCATTGAGATTTCCATGCCATATTCAATAAATTGAATATACGAAAAACATACTGAAAACCCCTTCTCTGTTTTCCTCAGGAGAGGGGTTTTTTTCGTGGAGTGAAAACGCATGGGGAGGGGGTTCTGTCTCCGGTGAAAAAATGGGCGAATTAGACAAAGTAACCGGCGTGCCGACCCATCGGAAAAGCATAAAAAACAGGGGAAGGGAGGTGGAAATCTTTGGTTGGTTTTCTGTATACATTATCTTGCATGCGAAATAAGGTTGTGCTAGAATGATAGCGAGAGTGAGAATATGAGGAGCAATTTTAGGGGAAATGAGCGTATGGTTCCGCATATCAGGGTACACCTTTTGGACGTGCGCTTTTGTTGGGTAGTATATTAGAAAAAAAGGTGAAGGTTATGAGCAAGTTTGAAAGTAATGTACAGTACATCAAATATCTGGTAAACAGGGAATGCGCGAGCCGCTTCTTCAATGGGGAGCTGGATAAGGAAATCAATATGGAAAAGGAGATTGCGGAAGCGATCATTCCGGGGCCAAAGGCATCCTTCCGCTGCTGTATTTATAAGGAGCGCCATATTATTGAGGACCGTGTGCGTCTGGTTCTGGAGCCGACAGAGGGCGACCGTGTAATCAACGTGCTGGATTCCGCCTGTGACGAATGTCCGATTGACCGTTTCGTGGTCAGCGATTCCTGCCGCGGCTGTCTGGGGCATAAATGTCAGGAGAATTGTCCGAGGCACGCCATTTCCATTGTAAACCACAGAGCATACATCAATCAGGAAATGTGTATCGAATGTGGACGCTGCAAGCAGGTCTGTCCCTTTGGTGCCATCAGTGAGGTCATGCGTCCGTGCATGCGTGCCTGCTCCGTCAATGCGGTCAAGATGGATGAAAACAGAAAAGCGATGATTGACCATGATAAATGTATTTCCTGCGGTGCCTGCGTGCAGCAGTGCCCCTTCGGTGCGATTGTGGATAAATCCTTTGTTATGAACGTGCTGAATCTTCTGCGCGATTCCTGGAACAACACAAGCTACCACGTTTATGCCGTGGTTGCGCCTGCGGTTGCCAGCCAGTATACGGGCATCAAGGTTGGGCAGGTGTTTGCCGGCATTAAGGAGCTTGGCTTCTATGATGTGGTTGAGGCGGCGATTGCCGGTGATATGGTTTCCGTTGAGGAAGCAAAGGAATTTGTGGAAACCATCGAGGAAAAGAAATGGAAAACAACCTCCTGCTGTCCTGCCTTTGTGGAATATGTAAGAAAAAATCACCCCGAATATATGGATCATGTATCCACCGTGGTTTCTCCCATGATTGCCATGGCAAGAGCCATCCGCGCGAAGGATAGAAAGGCGCGTATCGTCTTTATCGGGCCCTGCACGGCGAAAAAGGTCGAAATCAAGCAGGATGACGTAAAGGGCGCAGTGGATTATGTGCTGACGTTTGAGGAGCTGCGTGCCATCCTTGACGCAAGAGGATTGGAGCTGGCGGAAATGCCGGAGATTACCGCAGGGGAGCCCTCCTCCTACGGACGGATTTTTGCAAGAACGGGCGGCGTGGCGGAAAGCGTGCGCCGTGTGGCAAAGCTGGAGGGAATTGAAACGGAAATCAACCCCATCCGCTGCAGCGGCATTGAGGAATGTATCAAAACCATGAAGCTGGCATCCTTCGGCAGATTGGAGGAAAACCTCATTGAAGGCATGGCGTGCAAGGGTGGCTGCACAAACGGCGCAGCGTCCATCTTTCATGACCAGAGAGGGATTCAGCGAGTGAACGATTTCAGCCGCCTTGCGCTGACGGATAACCCAATGGAAGGGATTCGCGGCTATGATATGGCAGGCGTGAATATGGAACGTGAATTTCCTGAGCTGGAAAAAATGAAGGAGGTTACCGCAGGCGAGAAAAAAGCCAAGAAGCAGGCGACCGCAAAAGCGAAAAAGGAAGCGATTGCGAAGGGCGAGATGGAATAACCCCTTTGTATACAGCATAAAAATAACCCCGAATTTCAAGCAGAACGCTTGGGTTCGGGGATTTTTTGCATAAAAGGAAAATAAAAAAGACCGAAGCGAAAACCTCGGTCTGAAATGAGTCATCCGGGACTCGAACCCGGGACACCTGGATTAAAAGTCCAGTGCTCTACCAACTGAGCTAATGACCCGCAACAAAAATTAGTATATCGCAGGAGACGGGTTTTGTCAACAGCTTTTTTGGGAAAAGCGGAAGTTTTTTTATTTGTGCAAATTCTGCGCGGCCTTGGGGCGTATTTTTTCCGAACCTTAAAGAAATCGTAAGAGAAAGCAGTTTTTTTTGTCGGAAAAACGTGATATGCTATAAAAAATGTGTAAAGGAGACATAGGAAATGGAAGAATTTAACATTCTGGTTTGTGATGATGACCACAGTATTGTGGATGCGATAGAAATATATCTGAAGCAGGACGGCTATCGTGTCATCAAGGCGTATAACGGCTTGGAGGCATTGAAGGCGTTGGAGGAAAACGAAATTCATCTGATTATACTGGATATTATGATGCCGCAGCTGGATGGGCTGCAAGCAACGGTGAAAATCAGGGAAATCTGCAATATTCCCATTCTGATGCTTTCCGCAAAATCAGAGGATACGGATAAGGTGCTGGGGCTGAATTTCGGCGCGGATGATTATATTACCAAGCCGTTTAACCCGTTGGAGCTTCTGGCGCGCGTGAAAAGCATGATGCGCCGCTATACCTCCTTGGGCAGCATTGCCGAGAAGAATAACGTGATTCGTATCGGGGATGTGGAGCTGGATAAGGACGCGAAGGAGGTGCGCGTAAATGGCAAGCTGGTGAAGATGACGGCGACGGAATACGGCATTTTGCAGCTTCTGATGGAAAACGCAGGGAAGGTATTTTCGATTGATGAGATTTACGAAAGGGTCTGGAATGAATCCTCCTTTTCGCCGGAAAATACCGTTTCCGTACATATTCGGCGGATTCGGGAGAAAATCGAAATTAACCCGAAGGAACCAAGATATCTGAAGGTGGTGTGGGGGATTGGCTACAAAATCGAAAAAATCTAAGCTGTATTGACTGAGATATAAGGGAATTGCGGTGTTTCTGTTTTTCACCTTTGCGGTGTCGATTTTCTTCTGCGGTATTGTGGGCGTGAATATTTCCAGAAACTGGAGCTGGGATGTCATCAATGCGGATACGGTCTATGATACGGAGGAATTCCGCGAGGCCTTCAGCCGTACGCTTGACCGAGCGGTGCAGGCGGATATTTATTATCAGAGTGAAGACCGCGTTTCCAAGGGCGCAGCGGTTGACCGCAATGACCTGCTGAACGGCTTCAAGCGCTATTACGGCATTATCGACGGCATTATTACAGGCAATACGGAAATCAATGCCGCCTATGACGGGCTGCTTCTGCATGGAGAGATTCCCGAAAGCCTGCAAGGAAATTTGGAGGAATATCGGAATCTGGTGGAAAGCCGTCTGCCTGCTTATTATAAAATGTATATCCAGAGACAGCTGGATGAATATAAAAACTGCATCCGCTATCTGGCAGGGGTCAGAAACTTCCTATATTATGTAGAGGATGAAAACGGCAATGTTGTCGGCGGCAATGCCGCGAAGGGCGAAATCAGCCAGGAGGCGCGCACGCTTGTGCTTTCCGCAGGCTTCAGCAGTGACCATCTGGGCGAAAATCCGTATTATTTTGATACCTACGAGAATCCTGTTCTGGAAAAAAGCAATTTCAAATTTTACGGCGCGATTCGTGACCCCCTGCTGCCGGGGGATGAATTTTATGACCTGTGGCAGGGCTTCGGCTTCGCAAAAAAGAGCATCCCGATTCTTTCCTGTGTTTCGGCGGTTTCCCTTCTGGGGATGCTGCTTTCCGTCATCTATCTGGTGCGGGTGACAGGGCAGACGGAGCGGCGCGGCAAAATTCAGCTTGGCATGGTAGACCGTCTGTATAACGAGGTGCATTTCCTTCTGGTGGCATTTTTTGGCTGTATTGCAGGCTTTACGGCGCATACCCTTGTGGATACCATAAGGCAGGGAGCGGTGCTGTTCTGGAATTACGTTTTCGCGACCATTCTGGGCGTGCTGTATCTGGTGACGGCGGCAATTCTGCTGAATTATCTGCTTTCCGTTGCAAGGCAGCTGAAAAATAAAAGCTTTTTCCGCAATACATGGATTTCCGTTTCCATCCGCAGGATGAGCGAGCTTTTCACAGGCAGCACCTTCCGCGGCTGGATGGTGATTGTCATGCTCTGCTATGCGCTGGGCAACTGCGTCATCATGGGCGTAATGGTGATGGCACCGTATTACGGCTACGCGGAGCTGGCGGTTCTGGCAGGCGTGGTGCTTGTGTGCTTCAATGGGCTTTGCATGTATTGGTTTGTGCGCGCACTGCGTTCCTTGAAGGAGATTATGATTTCCGTGAAGGAAAGCGCAAAGGGGAACTTTTCCTATCAATTAGATTTGAATAAGATTTCGCCCTCGTTCCTAAATTTTGCGGAGGATGTGGCGAATATTCAGGAGGGCTTCAAAAATGCCGTGGATGATGCCGTGAAGGGCGAGCGGATGAAGGCGGAGCTGATTACGAATGTTTCGCATGATTTGAAAACGCCGCTGACCTCCATCATTTCCTATGTGGAGCTTTTGAAGCACGAAGACCTCAAAAACGAGCGTGCGAAGGGCTTTATTGCCGTGCTGTATGAAAAATCCTACCGATTAAAGCACCTGATTGAGGATTTGATTGAGGCGAGCAAGGCCTCCAGCGGCAATCTGGCCGTTGCGAAAATGCGCGTGGATTATAAGCAGCTGACCCTACAGGCGATGGGCGAGCTGGAGGATAAAACAAATGCGGCAGGGCTGACGTTTAAGCTCAGCTGTGACGATCCTGTCTTTATTGATGCGGACGGCGGACACATGTGGCGGATTCTGAAAAATCTGCTGTCCAATGTGATAAAATACGCCATGCGCAATTCCCGTATCTATGTGGATATTTTCAAAATGGACGGCTACGGCGTGCTGGTTATGAAAAACATTTCCGCAACGCCGATTGATTTTGACGAAACCAGACTGACGGAGCGCTTTGTGCGCAGCGATGCCTCCCGCACCACGGAGGGGAGCGGTCTGGGGCTTTCCATCACGCAGAGCCTTGCGGAAATACAGGGCGGCACCTTCGGGATTCAGGTGGATGGCGATTTATTCAAGGCAATCGTAAGTATTCCTCTGTGGGAGGAGGACGAGGAGGAAGAAAATGAGGTGGATACGCTGTGATTAACGCGTTTTATAAAAAATATCAGAAGCATTTTGATGTGAGCGAAAACAATTTTGCGCATTTCGTGATGTGGAGCTGCGGCGGCATCTGCATCGGCTTTGTGATTGGGCTGGTGGGGATTGCGTTCCACCTTGCACTGGAATGGGCAACGGAATTTCGCACCGCGCACCCGATGCTGCTCTGGCTGCTGCCCTTCGGCGGTCTGGCGATTGTGCTTGCCTACCGTCTGGCAGGGCAGGAGAAGGACAGAGGGACGAATTTTATTCTGGTTGCGGTGCGTGCAAATGAAGCCGTGACGCTAAGAACTGCACCGCTGATTTTTTTCAGCACCGTTGTGACGCATCTTTTAGGCGGCTCGGCAGGCAGAGAGGGCGCGGCACTCCAGCTGGGCGGCAGCATTGCCTCCAGCTTCGGGCGGATATTTCAGCTGAATGAGCGGGAGGGGCGCATCATGACGATGTGCGGCATGGCGGCAGGCTTTGCGGCACTTTTCGGCACACCGCTGACCTCTGTTATCTTCGCGATGGAGGTTATCACCGTTGGGGTCATGCACTATTCCGCCATTGTGCCGTGCATCATTTCGGCACTCGTTGCGGCAGGGCTTTCGCAGGCTGTCGGGATTGCGCCGACTACCTTTTCCATCGCACATATTCCGACAGCTGTCGGCTTGGAAAACTGCTTTCGGGCGGCGGTGCTTGGCGTACTCTGCGCGGTGCTGAGTGTGCTGTTCTGCATTGTGATGGAGCATGTCGGGGGTGCATATCGCAGGATATTCAAAAATCCCTTTGTGCGTGTGTTCTGCGGCGGCTGCATCGTCATTGCGGCGACCTATCTGGTCGGGTGCAGGGATTACAACGGCGCAGGCATGAATATCATCACACAGGCATTGCAGGGGGACGCGAAGGCGGAGGCATTCCTGCTCAAGATTCTTTTTACCGCGCTGACCTTAGGCGCAGGCTTTAAGGGCGGCGAAATTGTGCCCTCCTTCTTCATCGGGGCAACCTTCGGCTGTGTGGCAGGGCCATTGCTTGGGCTTTCCGCGCCGTTTGCGGCTTCGCTCGGCATGGCGGCGGTATTCTGCGGCGTAACGAATTGCCCGCTTGCGTCCATCATGCTCTGCATTGAGGTGTTCGGCTTTCATGGAATGGCATATTATGCACTCTGCTGTGCGGTCAGCTACATGCTTTCCGGCTATTACGGGCTGTATACCGAGCAGAAGATTATGTATTCCAAGGTAGAGCCGGAGTTTATCAATAAGAATGTGCATTAAAATGTGCATTGAATAAAAATGAATAAAATGATTTTATACAGTATTTTATACATTTTTTATATTGTATTTTGTATTGCATCCTGCAAAAACCGCAGGCGAAAGCGGTTGTTTCTCTTGAAAATATCGCGGTTCTGTATAAATTTTATAAAAAGAAAAGAGAAAAAAATAATTTATTGTGAAAAATGATTATTGTATTTTATGCACTTAAATAGTATAATTCCAATATCAAATATTACAGAAGAAAATCATTTTTAGGAGGAAGAGGACAATGAAGAAATTTATGAAGGGCCTTCTGGCTACAACAATGGTATTTGCAATGATGACTTCTCTGGCAGGCTGCGGCGGCGATGCGGCAACAGATGACAGCGCAGATGCAAAGAAGGAAACACTGGTTATGGCAACAAACGCAACATTCCCTCCGTATGAATATTACGAAGGTCAGGATATTGTCGGTATCGATGCGGAAATCGGTCAGGCACTGGCAGATAAGCTGGGCATGGATTTCAAAATCGAGGATATGGAATTTGATTCCATCATTCCTGCGGTAACAAGCGGCAAGGCAAGCATGGGTATGGCTGGCATGACAGTTACACCGGATCGTCTGAAAAGCGTAGACTTCTCCGATACCTACGCAACAGGCGTACAGGCAATCATCGTAAAGGAAGGCTCCGATATCACATCTGTGGATGATCTGTTCGCAGAGGGTGCTTCTCATAAAATCGGCGTACAGACAGGTACAACCGGTGACCTGTATACAACAGATGACATCGAAGGCGCAGGTCTGGGTACGGTAGAACGCTTCCAGAAGGGCGCAGACGCAGTTCTGGCGCTGACACAGGGCAAAATCGACTGCGTTGTTATCGATAACAACCCTGCAAAATCCTTCGTTGCGGCAAATGAAGGTCTGAAAATTCTGGATACAGAATATGCAGTAGAGGATTATGCAATCTGCCTGCCGAAGAACAGCCCTCTGACAGAAAAAATCAACACAGCACTGGCTGAGCTGACAGCAGACGGCACGATTCAGAAAATCATTGATAAATACATCAGCGCTGAATAATTTCAAGGTGAAAGGCTTTCAGGGGTGACAAAAAAACGTCACCCCTGTTTTATGGTTACAGGAAATGCAAGGGAGGAATTTTTGGAATGAGCCTGAAAGAGAAATTCATATTCAACTTTATTGATGACGGGCGTTGGCACTACATTGTGGACGGGCTCAAGGTTACGCTTGAGGTAACCTTTTTTGCGGTGCTTCTGGGCATTGCGCTTGGCGTGATTATCGCAATCGTTCGCTCTACATACGATAAAAACAAAAGCTCGATGCGCGGCTTCAGTAAATTTATTGTGGTTCTGCTGAATTTCATCTGTAAGATTTATCTGACCGTCATCCGTGGGACACCTGTGGTGGTACAGCTGATGATTATGTATTTCATCGTTCTGGTATCCTCCAATAATAAGGTGCTGGTTGCGGTGCTGGCGTTCGGCTTCAACTCCGCGGCGTATGTTGCGGAAATCTTCCGCAGCGGCATTATGTCCATTGATGAGGGACAGTTTGAGGCAGGGCGCAGCCTTGGCTTCAATTATGTGCAGACCATGCGCTATATCATCATTCCGCAGGCGTTCAAAAACGTACTGCCTGCACTGGCAAATGAATTTATTGTGCTGCTGAAGGAAACCTCTGTTGCCGGCTACGTTGGTCTGGTAGACCTGACAAAGGGCGGCGATATCATCCGCAGCCGTACCTTCCAGGCATTCATGCCGCTGATTGGCGTTGCGGTGATTTATCTGGTGATGGTAATGTTCTTCACATGGCTGGTTGGGATTCTGGAAAGGAGGCTGAGAGACAGTGAGCGCTAAGGAAACACTGATTAAGGTTGAAAATTTACAGAAATATTATAAGGGCGGTGCGATTAAGGCACTGGACGGTATCAATACGGAAATCAAAAAGGGCGAGGTTGTTGTTGTCATCGGGCCCTCCGGCTCCGGCAAATCCACCTTCCTGCGCTGTCTGAACCTTCTGGAGGTGCCGACAGGCGGACATATCCTCTTTGAGGGGACGGATATTACGGATGAAAAAACAAACATCAATATCCACAGGCAGAAAATGGGGATGGTGTTCCAGCATTTTAACCTTTTCCCCCACATGACGATTCTGAAAAACATGACGATTGCACCCATGAAGCTGCTGAAAAAGAGCGAGGCAGAGGCAACGGAAAAGGCTATGGAGCTGCTCAAGCGTGTCGGCTTGGAGGACAGAGCGAATGCGTATCCCTCTCAGCTTTCGGGCGGACAGAAGCAGCGTATCGCCATTGTGCGTGCGCTTTGCATGGAGCCTGAGGTGATGCTGTTTGACGAGCCCACCTCCGCGCTTGACCCCGAAATGGTCGGCGAGGTGCTGGATGTTATGAAGCAGCTGGCGAATGATAGCATGACGATGGTTGTGGTAACGCATGAAATGGGCTTCGCGAAGGAGGTCGGCACACGCGTGATGTTCATGGCGGACGGCAAGCAGGTCGAGGAGGGCAGCCCCAAGGATATTTTTGAAAATCCCAAAAGTGAACGTCTGCAGCAGTTCTTGGCAAAGGTGCTGTAAGCATAAAAAAAGAAACAAAAAAGCGAAGGAGTATTCCCCAAAAAGGGAGCTTCCTTCGCTTCTTTTTATATGTTTTCGATTTCCTCTGCGGATTTCAGCGGAATCCCTGCATCCGCAAGGGCTTGGGCAAACAGCCCCTTGCCGGGTATCTTTTTTCCGGAAAAGGAGCCGTCGTAAATCTCTCTGCATCCGCAGGAGGGACTGCGCGGCTGTAGGATGGCAAGGTCGATTTCCTCACCGGAAAGACGCGCCATGGTCTGCTCCACGCCGCGGCGGAAATATGCGGTCACATCCTCGCCGTTTTTGTTGACAGCACACCCGTTTTGCAGCTCCACAGGCACACGGGGCACAGGCAGACCGCCCGTCACCTCCGGACAGACGGGAATAACCACATGCCCCTTGAGGAAATCCAGAACCGCCTGACTGCGGTTGTTGCCGCCGTTATATTTGCAATTTCGCCCCAAAAGACAGGCACTCACTGCGATTTTCATAAATATCCCTCCCTCTTAAAAGCAATTCAGACGATATTGCAGGGTATTGAAGAACAGGGAAAGATGGTAGCCGTCCATGCAGGCGTGGCTGATGGTGAGCGTGAGGGGGAGGGTAAATGCGCCGTCCGCCTCGGTATATTTCCCGAAGGTGAGAAGCGGGAAAAGATTGGGCGCGCCGCCGTAATTAACGGGGCAATACGCCGTATAATCGAGCCAAGGCACGCAGGAGATGCAGAAGAAATTCGCAGGCTGTCCCTCCTTCACCTTGATGCCCTTTTTATCCTGATACTGCTCTGCATCTGCGACAAGATTCTGATAAAAGGTGTCAAAATCCGCATCATATTCGCTCCAGACATCCGAAAAGGTCTTGTCATCCTCGTGGAAGATGGTGAAATTCGGGTTGAGGTAGGAATAATAGCCGGGGGTGCCGTTCTCGTCCACAGCGGTACACATTTCGGGGATGGACGCAATGACCTGTCCTGTCAGAGCGGCAAAGGCAGGGAAAAATTTCAGATTGCGCCGCTTCACCTCCGCCAGAAAATGCGTCACATCCATCCGCACGGTCATGCTGTTGACGGATTTGACAAAGCCCTTGGTGTAATATTGAAAATGACTGCTCCTTGCCCAATCGGCAGGGAAGGGGGTAAAGGTTGCCTGTTTCATAATATCTCCTTAATATCTCAGTGTAACGGTTTTTGTTGTGCTGTTCCAGTCAAGCTGTGTGCCTTCGATTTCCATTATGCTCATCCAATCTCTGAGGGAAACGAACAATCTGCCGTCCTTCATTTCCGCAGGGGTGGAAAGCTGGATGGTTTCGGTGCCTTTTTTATACGTTGCTGCATTGGGGGTAAGCATCGTCAGCTTATCATTCACGAAGGTATAGGCTGCGTTTTCCGTTGCGCTCCATTTTACCTCCTGTGCAGGATTGGAAACCGCAAGCAGTGCGCGCAGGGGCAGCATGGTGTAGCCGTTTTTGATATAGGGGGCAACGTCTGCGGTATGGGAAACTGCGCCGTTTTTCAGAATATCCGCCTTGCCGATGGTTAGCTGATAGGTATTTGTGGTTTTGGTTTCGTCCGTTTTGGTTTCGTCTGTTTTGGTTTCGTCCTTTTTCTCGTCTGTTTTATCGTCCTTCTTCACCTTATTCTTTGCGACCAGCTCAATGGTATCATCAAATTCGTCATAGGCTTCGGCATAATCGAACCAGTTTTCCCCCTGCTTGGTGGAAGAATTTTTGGTTACGAGAATACTGTTTTTATTGGCGTTGTCCTTCGGGAAAGTCACTTTAGCATCATCCTGTACGCTGATGATGGGGTTTTTGCCCTTCGCCTTTTCGATATAAATGACATGCCCATCGGGGTCTGCCGCAATTTCTACGCTGTCATAGAAGGTAACAGGGCCCTGCTTTGCATAAATCGCACTGGCGGAATAGCTGTCCGTCACGATTTTCAGCTTTCCCTTGCCCTCGAAGGTCAGCTCACCCTCGCAGTAAATCCCGTCGCAATGATAGGAAAGGGTGTTCAGACTGTTATTGCTGCCCTTGACACGCACCGTGCTTTCATCGGGCAGATAAATCGCCGCGCGCTCCTCCAGCTTCCCCTGCGGAACGGTGAGGGAAAGGTTTTCAACGGTCAGCGTCTGGCTGCTTGCATCCCAAGCCCAGCCTGCGTCCGTATCCGCTGCATCCTCTGTCATGCTGCGGAAATCAAGGGGATTTTCCAAATCTGCCGCGAAAACGGCGGTAGGGCATGTGCCCATCAGAACTGCGGCGGAAACCACACCGCAAAGATATTTCTTCGTCATAGAGATTCCTCCTTTTTTTGCTTATTTTCTTCTAGTTTACCATGCCTGACGGAAAAAACCAAGACGGCAAGGCTTAATTTTATCTAAATGTTTGACGTTCAAACGGTTTTATTTGTTCCGCGGAGGGGATAAAAAATGCTGCTTTGTCGGAAAAGTTGAAAAAAACAAATGGTACATTCGGTAAAAGTATAGTATAATGAAGGGTAATCTAAAATGGGTGATTTATGTAAATTTGCGTGCCGCAAGGATAGAAACGGAGGATTGGCATGAAATATATCAAGGAACTGAGAGAGGGCGAAAATGTCATTGAGCATTACCTTTGTAAATCCAGAGCAAGCATGAAATCCCGCAACGGAAAGACCTATCTTTCCTTAAAATTGCAGGATAAAACAGGCATTGTGGATGCGAAGGTCTGGGATATGAATAAGGATATCCAGAGCTTTCAGGAAAATGATTTTATCAAGGTGGATGCGTTTGTAACGACATTTAACAACGAATTGCAGTTAAACGTCAAGCGGATTCGCCGCAGCCGCGAGGGTGAATATGACCCTGCGGATTTTATCCCCAGTACGGATAAAAATATTGACGAAATGTATACACAGCTGCTGGCGTATATCAAAACCATTCAAAGCCCCTATATCAAGAAGCTGCTGGAGGAAATTTTCCTCAGACACCCTGTCATCAGCAAGGATTTTAAATATCATTCCGCGGCAAAAACCATGCACCACAGCTTCCGCGGCGGTCTGGTGGAGCATACGCTTTCCGTAACGCAAATCTGCGATTTTATGGCACCGCGCTATGAATTTGTGGATAGAGATATTCTCGTTGCCTGCGCCATGCTGCATGATGTCGGGAAGATTATGGAGCTTTCCGATTTCCCCGAAAACGATTATACCGACGAGGGGCAGCTTTTGGGACATATCTTCATCGGGGCGGAGCTGATTCGGGATACCGCGGCGAAAATCGAGGGCTTTCCGCAAAAGCTTGTCATGCTGCTGATGCACTGCATCCTTTCCCACCACGGCGAGCTGGAATATGGCTCTCCCAAGGTGCCCGAAACCATCGAGGCCTTTATTTTGCACTGCGCCGACAACATGGATGCAAAAACGAAGATGTTCGAGGAAATGCTTGCCGCAGACAACACACAGGGCAGCTGGGCAGGGTATCACCGTATGCTTGCCAGAAATATTCGTAAGAGTGATTATAAATGATAGAAAGAGAAACCATATCCGCACACGAAATCAATAAATATGACTACTGCCCGTATCAGTGGTATTATGAACGGCTCTACGGCAGGGCGGAGCTGCGGCGGCTTTATGCAGAGAGAAACGCACGCCTGCATTTAGAGGATAGCATGAGTGCCAACTTCCGTAAGGGCGAGGGCTATCATCAGAGGAGCTATTTTCTGCTGCGTCTGCGGCGGATGGCTTGGAAGCTCGCCGTTCTGCTGTTTGCGGCGGCGGCCTTCGGCGGATATGTATGGGTGAAATACAGTGGAATGGGTTAAAACAATCGGAAACGGCTTCGGCACGGCGGATTTGGTGCTGCTCTGCGTGGCAGTGCTGTTGGCGGTGCTTTTGTGCATCAGGTATGGCAGACCTGCGTTAAAAAAGCTGACCGCAAGGGATGATATCCCCGGCTATGCGCTTCTGTATGCCGACCGAAAGCAGGATAAAAACGAGGATTTCGGCAGGCTTCTGTATTCCGCGAAATACGATTTGCAGGGCAGACCCGATTATGTCTTTTGCAGTCGGCTTTTGGGGCGTATCGTTCCCGTGGAGCTGAAAAGCGGCTGCATCGGTGAGGCGGAGGAGCCACACCACGGCGATTTTTTGCAGCTTGCGGCGTATTTCCTGATCTTGGAGGATGTCTATGGCAAAAGACCTGCATACGGGCGGCTCGTGTATCGGGATTATATGTTTGAAATCAAGAATACGGCGCGCGTCCGTAGGGAGGTGCTGAAGACTGTGCAGGAAATGCGGCAGATGCTTCGGGATGGAATTGCAGAGCCGAAGCCGAGCTTTGCCCATTGCCGCCCCTGCGTCTGCAACGGAACGGTCTGTCAGTTTTCGGAAACAGAAATAGAAGGAGTAAATGATGATTCCTGTAGAGAAGAATAAAACGTATGAAATCAAAATAGCGGCACTGGGCAGTAATGGCGAGGGCATCGGGCGGATAGAGGGCTATACCGTCTTTGTAGAGGGGGCATTGCCGCCAGAGACCTGCCTTGTGCTGATTGTAAAGACAAGAAAGCATTTCGGCTATGGCAAGCTGCTGGAAATCCTGACCCCCTCGCCCGACCGCAGAGAGCCCTGCTGTCCTGTTGCGAAGCAGTGCGGCGGATGCCAGCTGCAGCACCTTTCCTATGCGGCGCAGCTTGCGTATAAAACAAAGGAGGTGCAGGACGACCTCGAACGCATCGGCGGCATTACGGATGTGACCGTAAGACCTGCCATCGGCATGGAGGAGCCCTGGCGCTACCGCAATAAGGCGCAGTTCCCCGTGGGGCAGGGCAAGGAAGGCTGTGCTGTCGGCTTTTACGCCAAACGCAGCCACCGCATTGTGGATACCAAGCAGTGCCTCCTGCAAAATGAACGGAACGATGCTATCGTTGCCCTTGTGCGCGATTTTCTGAATGAATTTCAGATTCCCTTGTATGATGAGGAAACACACACAGGGCTTGTCCGCCATATCCTGACACGCATCGGCAGAAGCAGCGGCGAGGTGATGGTCTGCATCGTACTCAACGGGAAAAGACTGCCGCACAGCGAGGTACTGGTGGAACGCCTGCAAAGGATAGAGGGCATGGTTTCCATTGTGCTGAACGTGAATCGGGAGAAAACAAACGTCATCCTCGGCAGAAAAATCATCACCCTTTGGGGGAAGGATACGATTACCGATTCGCTTGACGGCATCGAATTTGAGATTTCGCCGCTTTCGTTCTATCAGGTGAACCCCGTGCAGACAGAGGTACTGTATGAAAAGGCTGTGGAGCTGGCGGATTTAAAGGGGGACGAAACGGTGCTGGATTTATACTGCGGCATCGGGACGATTTCTCTTTTCTTCGCAAGGAAGGCAAGGCAGGTGTTCGGGGTGGAGATTGTGCCCGAAGCCATTGCGGACGCGAGGAAAAACGCGGAGCGAAACAACATCACCAACGCAACCTTTGCCGTCGGCGCGGCGGAGGAGGTCATCCCCAGACTGTATCGGGAGGAGGGCATTGCGGCAGATGTGGTTGTGGTTGACCCGCCCAGAAAGGGCTGTGATGCACGCCTGCTGGAAACGATTCTCCAAATTGCACCCGAAAAGGTCGTGTATGTTTCCTGTAACCCTGCGACACTCGCACGGGATTTGGCTGTGCTTGCGGCGGGCGGCTACCATGTGCGCGAGGTGCAGCCCGTAGACCAGTTCCCTCATACAAATCATGTGGAGACTGTGGTGTTGCTACAAAGGAAGAATATGTAGAAATCCTTGAATTTACGCACTTTGTGGAGTTTTTCAGTTTCAAAAAAATAGGCGAAAATCACAAAGAAAAGAGCCTTGTGAAGAAAGTAACCGTTGTTGTTGCGTTAGACCTCGGTACGGGGAACACAAAGAATTCTGAATATGAAAATGAATAGAGAGCTATCAAATAATTGATAGATTATAGGGATACTTGTTAAAAGCGGGTGTCCCTATTTTTTATAGGGCATTCCAGAAATGGGGTGTCTTTTTTATTAAAATTTAGGAGGAAAACAGAAATGACAAACACAGCGTTAAGAGCAGAGAATAGCAATTCTCGCACAATTACTTTCAAGAGCAAGGAACACGAAAAATTTTATATGGAATATCTGAAAAAATGCAGATATCAGGATGTTTATCATAAGGCTTTGGTTTATTGCCTGGGTATCGACAGAGACACAAGAGAAAATGTGAATAAAATTTATAATTTTAAGACTGGATATGTAAAAACGGAATGCCTGCAGGAAGGCTGGCAGACCAGTGGAAGTTTACGGATCGTCCGCATGGCATTTAATCTTTACTGCAATGGGACACCAAGTGTCGGAGACTATAAAGCGGAGGAAGATCAGTTAAAAGAGTGTCAGTATTATACCGTAGAAGATCTGTTTTGTTGCGGATATGCCCGGTATTTTTGGGAAGCCATTAAAATCCGTTATCCAGAGTATTGTTTTTACAAAGACTGGGAGGACATGTATGCTGAAAATTAGATTACAGGGTACTTTAAAGGATATTCAATGGTTCCGCCATATTTTAGAAAAGCATAAGGAATTGGATGTTCTGGAAGTATCAGAGGCTTATGCGAACAAAGGAACAAGCAAATATTTTCGTGTTTATGTTGAAGTAGAAGAAAAAGAGTAAATCGGAGGAAAGTATATGTGTAAAGTAATTGCTATTGCAAATCAGAAAGGCGGAGTAGCCAAAACAACGACAACAATCAATTTGGGAGCCGGACTGGTGAAGTCAGGGAAAAAGGTAGTTCTGGTAGACGCAGATCCGCAGGGGCATTTGACAATGGGATTGGGATTTCCAAAGAATCTCAAAGTAACATTAAAGAGCATGATGGAAAATATCATCATGGGGCTGGAATTTGATCCGAAAGAAGCAATTCTCCACCATGAAGAAGGTGTTGACCTGATCCCATCCAATAAATTGCTTGCTGGGATGGATATGTCCTTATTTACGGTGGAGGACAGAGAAAAGGTGTTGAAAGAGTATCTGGAACTGCTGAAGGATGAGTATGATTATATTCTGATTGACTGTATGCCATCCCTGGGGATGCTGACGATCAATGCTTTGAGTGCAGCGGACAGTGTTCTGATTCCGGTACAGCCACAATATTATGCGGCAGATGGACTCATGGAATTACTCAAAGTGGTAAAGGGAATTCATCAGAGGTTCAATCCAGACTTACAGATAGAAGGCATTTTATTCACAATGGATAATTGCCGTTACAATAATGCAAAGAGAAATAAACAGGCAATTAAAACCACATACGGAAGTGACATTAAGATTTTTGAGCAGACGATTCCGAGAACAGAAAGCCTTGCAGAAACAGCATCAGAGGGTGTAAGTATCTTTGCCTATGATGAAAAAAGCAAGGGGGCAGATAGCTATCTGGAACTGGTTCAGGAGGTGTTGAAACATGCGTAGACCGAAAAAAGATATTCAGCTTACCTCTTATGATGAATTACTGGGATTAGAGGAAACATCGGAAAAGAGTATGAACCAGGTTGTAGAAATAGAACTGGAAAAGCTCTATCCCTTTAAAAATCATCCGTTCCATGTAAACGATGATGAAAAAATGGCAGAAACCGTAGAAAGCATTAAAACATACGGTGTTTTGACTCCTGCACTGGTAAGACCTCGACCAGATGGCGGATATGAGATGATTTCCGGGCATAGAAGAAAAAGAGGCTGTGAACTGTGTGGAAAGACTACATTGCCAGCTCTTGTCCGAAATTATACGGATGATGAAGCGGTCATTATTATGGTCGATTCCAACATTCAGCGTGAAAACCTACTGCCAAGTGAGAAAGCTCATGCCTATAAGATGAAATATGATGCAATGAAGCATCAAGGAAGCAAGGGTGAGAAATATACAGCAGATATGGTTGGTGAAGCCGCAGGGGACAGTGGACGAACTGTGCAGAGATATATCCGTCTGGCGGCATTATCAGATGCTTTGCTGGATTATGTGGACAATAATAAAATTCCTATGATTGTGGGAGAAAAGCTGTCTTATCTGAAACCAGAGGAACAGGAGTGGCTTCTGGAAGTGATTACCAACAGCAGCATTTTTCCGACAAAGCAACAGGCAGAACAGTTAAAAGAATGCAGTGCAAATGGAAAATTAAACCAGAGTTATATCTATGCTGTTTTATTAAAAAAGGAAAGCAGTAAGATCAATGTGACGATCCCGGCAAAGAAAATCGGCAATTATTTTCCGGAGACATATTCTAAAGAACAGATAGAAGAAGTCATTTTTATGCTTTTAGATAAATGGAAAGAAAACAAAGAAGGAGTAGCAAATGCAGAAGATACAGTTTGATTATTTTACGGGGGTGGAAGCGGAACAATACAGCTTTTATCGTGTCCCTAAAGTGCTGTTTACAGAATCCTGCTTTAAAACTCTTTCTTGTGAAGCAAAGGTATTATACGGTCTGATGCTGGACCGTATGAGCCTGAGCATTAAGAACAGATGGCTGGATTCAGAGGACAGAGTATACATTATTTTCACTGTGGAAGAAATTGCAGAGCTGATGAACTGCGGAACCCAAAAGGCAGTGAAACTGGTAAAAGAGCTGGACAGCAGTAATGGGATCGGGCTGATCGAGAAGAAACGCCTGGGACTGGGAAAACCAAATGTTATTTATGTGAAAAATTTTATGATCAGAGAGGTTCCAGATCAAAAGCCGACAGGTAGCTGTGCAGATCTGCAAGCTGAGCATGAAGAGCATAAAAAAATTGCAGATTTGCAATCAAAAGAGAAAACACATAAGGAATGTGCAGATTTGCAATCAAGACAGAAAAGATATAAAGAATGTGCAGATTTGCAACAAGAAGCAGAAAACAAGGGAAAAACAGGCATTTCTCTGAATTGTGAAAATCATCATTCAGGAGTAGTGAAAACCACAATTCAGGATTATGGGGAATCACAATTCCAGAATAATGAAAATCACAATTCAAGAATGGTGGAAACCACAAATCCAGAATTTCCAGAATCACAATTCCAAAATAGTGAAAATCATCATTCCGGAATAGTGGAAATCACAAATCCAGAATACCCGAAATCACAATCTAATAATACTGATATTAACAAGACTGATATTAGTGAAACTGAGATAAATCAATCTTATCCAATCATATCAGGTAATGCCCAAAAGAAAAAAGATGTGATGGAGAAGATGAGAGCATATCGTGAGGTGATTCATGAAAACATAGATTATCAATATCATGCCAAGGAAGATGTAGATGAACTGGTGGAGTTGATGATCGAAGTTATGATGATGCCGGAGGACAGTATGATTCGCATTGCGGGAGTAGAAAAACCAGTTGCTTTGGTAAAAAACAGGTTTATGAAATTGAACTATTCGCATATCGAATATGTGCTGTTCTGTCTGAATCGGAATACGACCAAGATTGGGAATATTAAAGCGTATCTTCTGACCGCCCTGTATAATGCTCCGGCAACGATAAACAGTTATTATCAGGCAGAAGTTAATCACGATATGTATGGAGGATAAAGGAACATGAAGAAGATGATTAAAAAAGTGATAGCACCAGTGCTGGTGATTACAGTATTGTTTGCAGTATTAAGACCGTTTTGTATCCAGGATGGGAAGTGCAATTATTTCTTGCTGTTACTTCTGATGGGGATACCGTTTGGAATCGGAAAAATGTGTGTCTGGATGGTTCCAAAAGGTTTTGACCTCGGAGGAACGCTAGCAGTCTGGACAATGAATCTTCTGATCGGAGGATTGATCGGAAGCATCGTTCTTCTGGCAATGATTGGACAGGCGATCATTTATCTCTGCGTTTTTCTGATTACAGTTCTTACAGGGATACATAAAATACCGAGAATAAAATGAAATAGATTTTTTGAAAAGCAGCTAAGACAAAAATTAGCTGCTTTTTTTCGGGGAACTTTGCGACACAATGGCGTAAAGTTGGGACAAATTGCAGGAAAGGAGACACCGTATTGAGCAATCGTGCAATTTCCACAGAACTTATTGAATTGGGAGAACGGATCAGAAAACGCAGACAGGAAATGAAGTTGTCACAGGAATCTTTTGCGGAAAAAGCGGGTATCAGTGTCAATACGGTCAGCAGGATTGAAGGCGGGCAAACTGCAATGTCTGTTGAGATTTTCAGGAAGATGATTGAGATATTGGAAATAGATGCTAATATCCTGCTGGGGAAAGAGGAAGGTGATACAGAAAAGCAGGACTCATTTCAGGAAGTGCTTTACCGTATTCAGAAGATGGAATGGAAAGAGCAGAAAATTATCATGCAGACCATAGATTCTCTGATAGACAGTTTTAATGAATACAGGTGAAATTTCACCATATATGGGGTGCAAAATGAAAAAACTCCTCATATATGCTAAGGATAATAGAATCCTGTATTGTTAAAATGGAAAACAGAGAGAAAAAGACAGAAACAAAGAAGGGAGATAGGATGGATGACCAGAGAAGAAAATTTGCTTTATCGGAGGCAGTGTCCCTATGACGCAATGGGAGACTATTCTGTTTTGATGGAAAATGAAAAGAACATAAAAGCAGAAAGAAATGCCAAGAAGTCTGATCCTGGCATCAGACGGAAAATAAAGTAGAGAATATTGTAACTATTAGAAAGGGCAGTAAGAAAGTTTCAGGCTCTCGTTAAAAAAAACGGGTGTACCGGAAGCTGTTTTTTACTGCCCTTTTGTCATTTGATCAGTAAGAATCTTATCCTTTCTGCCGATGGGCATCTGTTGCCAGCAGGCAGAAAGGTGGTAATTATGCTTACATTGCAGGAATTGAAACAGGTTGTAAGTAACAGGGAAGAAAGAAGAAAGGTTCCGTCCGCTAAATATTTAAGAGAAAATGAGGTAGCAGTTGCGAAGCAAAGGTTGATGGATTGTGCGGAAATTATCGCATATCAGACCGGATATGTTCTCTATTGTGTGGGGGACTATGCAACAGTTTTTCCGTTATTTACCTGTCGAGATTATGTGTATGAAGCAGAAAGAAAAATAGCAGTTGTTGAGGAGGATTTTTTCGATGATCAACCCTGGTATGTAAGGCTGATATTAGAAGGCGAAGACCGGCTGTGGAGAAACAGGGAAACACGAGAACATAATAATTGTGTTTCATATAGCTGTATTTCTGAAGAATGGTGCGAGTTGGCAGATAAAGGACAATGTCTGCTTGAAAAAATCATTGCAGAGGAAACAGTCAGAGAGCTGATGGATTTGCTGACAGAGCGACAGAGACAGATGATCCAGCGTATTTATTTTCAGCAGAAGACACAAAAAGAAGTTTCGCATGAACTGGGTATTACAGTTCCGGCAGTATCAAAGTGTATTTCACAGGCAATGCAGAAAATGCGGAATAATTCGGATGACTCTGCCAGAGCATTGGAAAAAGGAGACTGGAAGTATGCCTGGTAAAAAGCCAAAAGAAAGACAACGCTATATGCTGCGTGTGAATGACACGCTTGTGGAAGTTACCAGAGCAGTATATCTGGCCTGGTATCAGGCTGGAAGAAAAGAGCGATACCAGGTTGAAAAAATGCAGAGGCATGGAGTATGCAGCATGGAGGAATTACAGGAAAAAGGCTACGACTGCTCTTTTTCGGTATTATCACCGGAAGAAATCGTTATCAGGATGTCAGAGATACAGGAACTCGAAGAAGCTATGAGATGTTTAGCTAAAGAAGAGGCAGAACTGATAACGCTATTGTTTTTTGAAGAATTTACAGTAAAAGAAACAGCACAGTATTTTGGGTGTTGCCCAAAGACAATCAGAAACCGGAGAAAGAAGGTATTGGAGAAATTAAAAGAACAACTCGAAAAGCTATAAAAACATATTGGAATAAAAAGTTCTAAAAATTTTTTCAAACAGGTTAATTTTTGCCCTTTCACACATGCGGTTAGTGAAGGGGCAAATGTCTATTTTCAATTCGAGATAATAACTCCCCTAAAAATTGAACCTTGACAATTTCATACCAGCAGCGAGAGGATACCCGGAATTTTTCAGCTACGCATTCTTGCGGCGGGAATCCGGTGAGAACGTGAAGGGATACAGATGGGAGGCACCCTTTATAGGAAAGATTACGAATTATCTCTTGCGGCTTAATGCTTAATCCTGAATTTTATCCAAGTGTCATTTCTGCTTTGCAGAATGACAGTAATGAGAGGTGGGTGGTGGTTCAAATGATTGAACAATGCAGGTGTGAGCCTGCGTGACAACAGAACAGATAATAGAAGAAAGAGAGGATTCGATCAAAATGAAAATGAGATTCAAAAGATTCTTATCCGGTTTTATGGCAGTTGCAACATTGGCTTCTACCATTATTCAACCAGTAACAGTTTCAGCTTCCGAATTAGAACCAGAAAAAATACCATTTGAACAGCAGTATGCAGAATTAAAAGATGTTCAGGATTCCCTTGATCCGAATGAAATCGTAAAGGCAAATGACATTGAACTTTCTTATGGGCAGGAATTTGATGTAGAAGTTGATCTGTCTGGAATCGAAGGTGTAGATGAAAGTAAGATCAAGATTTTATTCCATGAAGCAAAGAATGAAGCTGGCACAGATTTTGATACACATACACCAGATACTTACAAAGCTGTCTATGCAGTAGAACCAGTCAGCGGTCATCCTGCTTATAGAGTCAGCAGAAATATTACAGTGAAAGAACCGAAAACAGAAGCTATAACAACGTCAAATAGTTCTGAGAATACTACGGGTGAAGGTAATGCCGGAGAAACGGAGGATATTGGAACTGCAGATGATGAAGAGACGGACAGGCAGACAGAAACAGAAGTAGTGACTGATCTCACAGAAGAATCAGAAACAACGACAGACGAAGAAACTGGACTGACAGTTTCTGATGTGATGGAACAGGCTGACGAGGAAGGGATTGACCTTTATTCCTTAGATGAAGGGGAATCAGTTACTTTTATGGCAAGGGTAGCATCTACGACAAGCACCAAGAAAGTAACAGTGACAAGAGGAGCCTGCTATCAGTATTCTGATTATGGTTACGGAAGTTATCTGACTTATCAGTATACTGTAAAGTTTGGAAGTGTTTCTGCTACTGCTTACTGTATTCAACCGGAAAAATCCAGTCCAGGAAGTGGAACTTATGATATTATCAAGCTGAGTGATGGTAAGAAACTTGCGAAAGTCTGCTATTACGGAACAAAGGCATCCGGTGATGATGGATTTTTTACAGAAGAGAATGGCTATGGAAATCTGAGCACAGGAGCAAGATTTATCCTGGTGCATCTGGCAGCATCTTATGCCAACAGCGGAGATTCTGCTTTTTCCGGTGCAAGCAGCAAAGCAAAAACACTTGCTATGAAACTGTACAATTACTGTATTTCGCAGCCAAATATTCCAGATGTTGAGATGAGCTTTTCAGATGCGAATGTAACTGCCTATGTGGATGGCAGCAGCCAGAGAACAAAGGAGATTACTTTTAAGGCAGATGAACTGCAGAGTATCACAATGAAACTTCCAAGTGGAGTAAAGCTTCATAATGTGACAACAGGAAAGACAAGCAAGGCAGGAGAATCCGTAGTGATCAGTGGCGGAACAAAGTTCTATCTGTCTGCACCGCTTACTCAGGTAAGTGATGTAGCAGGAAGCTGGTCCGCTACAATGAAGGGAAATATCACAAAAGATTATTCTGCTTATAAGATCAGTACCGGTTCTGGTTCACAGGATCTGGCATTGGTGTTTGGTGAGGGTGTCGATGATGAAAAGTATGTGGATTTTAAAGTGACATGGGTACAGTATGCCAGTGTGAAAGTCATTAAAAAGGATTCCAAAGCAAATGCAAAACTGTCCGGAGCTGTATTTGGCTTATACAGTGATGCAGACTGTAAGAACCTGATTACAAAACTGCCTGCAACGGATGCGAATGGAGAAGCATCTGCACAGATCGTTAAGACACAGGATACCGTTTATCTGAAAGAGATTACTGCACCAAGCGGTTATCGTATTAATGCTACAGCCTACAATGTGAAGCTGGAAGTCAGCAAGACGACTACGGTAACTGTTCCGGATGAAGAACAGCTTGGACAGCTTACTGTATATAAAGAGGGTGAAGTTCTCGCAGGTGCAGAGGTGACAGAAAACGGAACAACATTCCGATATGAAAAACGCCGACAGAAAGGTGCTGTTTATAATGTTTATGCCGGAGCGGATATTACAACTGCTTATGGTACAAAAGTTTACAGTAAAGGTGATCTGGTAAAGGAGAATCTGACAACAGATTCCAATGGTGCTGTAATTCTTAAAAATCTGCATTTTGGTACATATGTTGTAAAGGAAGTACAGGCTCCGTCCGGTTTTTATAATGCAGGGGAAGAAAAGACAGTAAAACTTGCTTATGCAGGACAGAATGTAGAAGTGGTATTTTCTGAAACAACTTTTACGAATGACAGACAGAAAGCAGAAGTTATTGTGACAAAGCAGGATAAGGATACAGAAAATCCTCTGAACGGAGGTGTTTTTGGAATTTATGTTGCCAGTGACATTACAAATGTGGATGGTACTGTAGTTGTAAAGAAAGGCACACTGATTGAAAAGGCAACCACTGGAACAGATGGAAAAGCAAAATTCAGTGCAGATCTTCCGCTTGGATTTTCCTATGAAGTTAAGGAAGAACAGGCTCCAACAGGATATGTGAGAAATACAGAAGATGTTTACCAGTTTGCTTTTTCGTATACAAACGATAAGGAAGCAAAGGTGACATTTCACCATACTTTTAAAAATGAACGTGTGACAGCAAAGATCTCTTTACAGAAGCTGGATGCAGAAACAAAGAAAGCAGTTCCGCAGGGAGATGCGACTCTGGAAAAAGCAGTTTATGGACTGTATGCCAGAGAGAACATTGTCTATCCGGATGGTGCAACCGGTGTGATGTATAAAGCAAGAGATCAGGTGGCAACACTTACTACGGATGAAAATGGACAGGCTTCCGTCAGCGGGCTGTATCTTGGAAGTTATTATGTGAAAGAGATTACACCACCAACCGGTTATCTGGCAGATGAGAATGAATATGACCTTTCCTGTGATTATGAGGGTGATATGACTGCTGAGGTGAAGCGTGAGTGTACTTCGCTGGAACAGGTAATGAAACAGCCATTTCAGATCATCAAAGCAGCCAATAATGGAAAGACCGATGCGGATTTACTGAAAGGGGCAGGATTTAGTGCTTATCTGGTATCTTCTTTGAAGGTGAAAGAGGATGGCAGTTATGATTTTGATTCTGCAAAACCAGTAGTGATCGGAGACAATGGTGCAACGGAAATCTTTACAGATGAAAAAGGATATGCCTGCAGTATTGCAATCCCATATGGAACATATGTAGTGCGTGAAACAACAACACCGCATAATTATACTCCGGTAGATGATTTTACAGTCAGCATTACAGAAAATAATCCAAACACACCGCAGACATGGCGTGTGCTTTTAGATGATGAATTTGAAGCCAAACTGAAAATTATCAAAAAGGATGATGAAACAAAGAAAGCGGTACTCCAGAAAAATACAGAGTTCAAAATCTATAACATGGACACTGGAAAATATGTGGAGCAGGTAACGACTTATCCGACTACTGTGAAGCATAAGTCTTATTTTACAGATGAGGATGGATATTTGATCCTTCCACAAAATCTGAAAATCGGGCATTACCGCATTGAGGAAGTAAATGCACCTTATGGATATACGCTCAATGAGAATTACTATGAGGTTGATGTAGATTCCAATACAGCATATCAGATGGACGGTACTTCCGGGGATGTGATCATCGAGGTTTCCTATGAGAACCATCCGGTAAAGGGTGAACTGAATATTGTGAAAAAAGGTGAAGTTCTTGATGGTTTTAAAGATGATTTTACTTACCAGAGTGAGAATCTGGAAGGCGCAGTCTTTGAGGTTTATGCGGCAGAAGATATTTATACTGCGGATTTCCAGAAAGATGACAATGGAAACCGTATCTTAGAGTATGCTGCCGGAACACTGGTAGGAACGGTTACAACTGATAAAGATGGAAAGGCACAGATTGCGGATCTTCCTCTTGGAACTTATAAAGCTGTCGAAAAGACAGCACCAGATGGTTTTGTGTTAAATGAGGAAGCACAGACAGTTACTTTCTCTTATAAAGACCAGGATACAGCAGTGATCGAGCAGACAGCAGCCTTTGACAATGACCGTCAGAAGGTAGAAGTATCTGTTGTAAAAAAAGATGCAGAAACGGATGCGGTTGTTGCTGGTGCAGAGTTTGGTCTGTATGCGAAAGAGGATATTCTGGCACATGAAAATGTGCTTGTGAAAGCAGATACACTTCTTGGAAAAGCAGTAACCGATGAAGATGGCAATGCAGTCTTTGACCTTGACCTGCCATTTGGCAAATATTATATCAGAGAACTTGCAGCACCGGCAGGTTATGTATCTTCGGATGAAACACTGGATGTCACTGCGGCTTATCAGGGACAGGATGTGAAAGTAATAAAACTTGCATCTGAATTTAAAAATCAGCCGACCAAAATCACAGTGAAAAAATCTGACATTACAACAGGAGTTGAACTTTCCGGAGCAACACTGACAGTTCTCGATAAGGATAAAAATGTAATAGATACATGGAAATCTGTAAAGGGTGAGGAACATCTGATTGAGCGGCTGACTGTGGGTGAAACATATACTCTTCGTGAAGAAATGGCTCCTTATGGTTATCTGAAAGCGGAGGAGATTACCTTTACTGTAGAGGATACTGCTGAAATCCAGAAAGTGGAAATGAAAGATGATGTGCCGACTGGAACTCTGATTATCAATAAGAAGGGTGAATTTCTGGAAAAAGTATCTGCACTTGATTCCGTAGGTGGATGGATCAGCCATTTATTTGAATATATTTCCGGTTCCCTGAAAGAAGTTACTTTTGAGGTTTATGCACTGGAAGATATTAAAGCTGCGGATGGTGAGAGTGAAGATTATTACAAGAAAGATGATCTGATAGCAACGATTACGACAGATGAAACAGGAGTAGCAAAACTGACAGATATTCCGCTTGGAAAATATTATGTCAAAGAAAAGGAAACGGCAAACGGCTATGTACTGGATAGTACAGCTCGTGAGATTGACCTGACATACCGGGATCAGGATACTGCCGAGGTAACTTATTCTTCCGACTGGCAGAATAATCGTCAGAAAGCGGAAGTAAAGGTGCTGAAAAAAGAAAAGGATTCTGACAGGGTACTGGAAGGTGCAGTATTCGCTCTTTGCAATAAAGAGGACATTGTAAATGCAAATGGTGATGTCATTCTGAAAGCAGATACCGTTATTGAGGAGCAGGCTACGGACAAAGAGGGAAAACTGACATTTACGGCAGATCTTCCGATTGGTTACACTTACTATGTCAAAGAAACATCCCCGGCACCGGGATTCGCAACAACGGATCAGGTACAGGAGTTTACTTTTGAATATGATGGTGCAGATAAGGAAACACTGTCTTATGAGTTTACCTTTGAAGATGAACCAACAGTTGTGGAGATTACAAAAACTTCTTTGACTGATGGAAAGGAACTGGAAGGGGCGAAACTGGAAGTGACGGATGAAGATGGCAAGGTAGTAGATTCATGGACTTCCGGGAAAGAGGCTCATATCATTAAAGAACTTGTTGCAGGAAAGAAGTACACTCTGACGGAGACAAAACCGGCAGATGGCTATGTAACTGCGGAGAGTATTACTTTTACAGTAGAAGATTCTTCTAAAGCACAAAAAATCGAGATGAAGGATGATGTGACGAAAGTGCAGATTTCCAAAACGGATATTTCTGGGAAGGAACTTCCGGGAGCGAAGCTGACCATTCTTGACAAAGACGGAAAGGTCGTAGAAAGTTGGACTTCTGAAGAGAAAGCACACTATATCGAGATGCTTCCAATCGGAGCGTATACGCTTCGTGAAGAAACAGCACCGGACGGTTATCTGGTGGCAGAGGATGTGAAGTTCACTGTAAAAGATACCGGAGAAATTCAGAAAGTTGTGATGAAGGATGAAGCCAAGCCGACGGAAACGCCAACGGAGACACCAACAGAAACTCCTTCTGAGACACCGGAAACAACGGATACTCCATCCGGTACAATATCTACTGATGCACCAAAAACAGGTGATGACACACCTGTGATGTTCTGGATTCTACTTGCAGGATTAGGAATAATCGGATTTGGAACATCTGCGGTATATTTACGTAAAAAAAGAAAAAAATAAGTAACTGTAAGGTTTGAAACAGGATAGGGCATTTATGGGCAAAACAGTTCATAAATGCCCTTTTTGGGACAATGGATAATCTGTAGAAAACTGCCAGTGGCAGATTCGTAGAAAAGTAGGAACAGGAGGAATCAATAAGATGAAAACATTATTAATCGTTGCAGCCATCATTGTATTTCTGGTACATGGATTTGTCATGTACTGCTGTATTAAAGTAGGGGCAGAATCAGAAAAGAATTATGATGAACTTGCAAAAGGTGTTAGAAAGGAGAAGGGAAGTAAAAAAACGTTGGAAACTATGTAATGAAGATAAACTTAACATAAAGGAGCAGACGAAAATGAAAGAAAAGGATAAAGTGCTTCAGGCATTATGTGATGGTCTAGGCGAAAATTATAAACTTATGGAGATTGACCTGGAACTTTGTATTTACAGGGACTTTGGGAACCGTTTTGAAGTAGAAGTCAGTGGAGTACATACAGCCAAGCAGAATAAAAAAGCAACAATCTACCTGTGGTGCATGGATGCAACAGGTGCCCATGGATACGTCATTAAAAAAGTTGGTGAAGTTCCAAGAAACAAAATTGGTAAAACGGTGGAGGAACTGTATGAATACAGTGAGAACCTGATCAGCCAGGGATATGACTGTTATGAGAAAGTACAGGCTTATCTGAAAGAACTGGTAAAGAAAGAACAGATTAAGAAAGAAGAGGACAACGGTGCAAGATGAAGTAAATGAAAAAACGGTATCCCTGTGTATCCGGGGTGGAAAGATAACTGCCCAGTTGCTAAAAGCTGCCATGAGAAAAGCTCTTGCCCAGATGGAACAGGAGAAAGCAAAACAGAAGCAGCAGAGCAAAGTACAAAAACAGCAGGATGACAAGGCGAAGGATAAATCTTATCGTGGAAAACAAACCATGGAGAAGCTGATGCGGCAGAATGTACAGCTTTCCAATATTGAAATTACTGATGGGAATATCAAATCTTTTGAACGGGTGGCGAAAAAGTACAGTATTGATTTCAGTCTGAAAAAAGATACGACAGCAAAGCCGCCGAGATATTTTGTTTTCTTCAAAGCAAGGGATGCAGATGTCATGACCGCAGCATTTAAGGAATACACTGGTAAATCTCTCAATAAGACAAAGAAACCGTCTGTAAGGGCAAAACTGAAGGATGCGATCACACAGGCGAAGGATAAGAACCGAGAACGGGAGAAAACGAAGCAGAAAGAAAAGGAGCCGACACTATGAACCGATTTCAGAAGATGCGTAAAGTATGCAAGGGGTATCTGGAGAGAATCCCACCACTGCTTATACAAAGCTTTCAATGGGGAGCTGACTGGCTGAGAGAAAAAATCTTAGATTTAGGGGAATATCTGAAAAGAAATTCCCTGCGGATACTGGCATTGAATACTCCTTATGTCATAATCTTTTATCTGGTAGACAAAGAAGCATGGTTGTATCAATATTGTCAGGGAGATTCATCGGTGGAACGGCTGATGGTGTTGCTTTTGAATTTTCAAATGGCATTTACTTCTGTTCTGCCAAGTATAGAAAAGATGCCACTTCTGGCAGGTTTTACCGGAGCCTTGGCTGTAAAACTTCTGGTTATGATGAAGATGAAAAATGCCAAAAAGTTCCGGCAGGGAGTGGAGTATGGTTCGGCTAGATGGAGTGCATAATTTTAAGTGTAAATGACACATACATGGACGCACAGGAGGTTATGCACATGACTGATTATAGCAAAATTACAGCCCTTTACTCCCGCCTTTCCGTGGGCGACGAGGACAGGGACGGCGGCGAGAGCAACAGCATACAGAACCAAAAAATATTTTTGGAGAACTATGCCAGAGGGCAGCACCTAACCAATATCCGGCACTACATTGACGACGACGAAAGCGGCAGGTTTTTTGACCGTTCCGCCTACTCCCGCATGATGGACGATGTGGAAAACGGGAAAATCGGTGTCTGCATTATGAAAGACCTTACCCGCTGGGGGCGCGACTATCTCCAAGTAGGCAACGCGATGGAGATATTCAGACGGAACAATGTGCGTTTTATCGCGGTCAACAACGGGATAGACAGTGAGAAGCCCGACACATTGGAGTTTGCGCCCTTTATCAATATCATGTCGGAGTGGTACGCAAAGGACATCAGCAAGAAAGTGAAAACGGGCATTAAGACCAAAGGCATGAGTGGAAAGCCGATTGTCACCGAAGCCCCTTACGGCTATGTCAAAGACCCGGACAACAAGGATTTTTGGATAATCGACGAGGAAGCCGCCGAGGTTGTCCGTTTGATTTTCCGTCTGTTTATCGGCGGGAAGAACCGAAACCAAATCGCCGTATATCTGGCACAGGAGCAAATCCCAACCCCCACTTTCTACATGAAAGACCGAGGGCGGGGAACCTGTAAAAATAAGACGCTCAACGAGGATAACCGCTGCAAGTGGAACAAAGCCACCTTGACCAATATCCTCACACGGCAGGAGTATTGCGGAGATGTGGTCAACTTCAAGACTACAAAGCATTTCCGGGATAAGCATAACCACTATGTAGACCGGAGCCAGTGGCACATCACAGAAAATGTGCATGAGCCGATTATCAGCCGCAGCGATTTTGAAACCGTACAGCGGATTTTGGAAAACGCACCCGTCAGACGCCCCAACGGGGACGGGGAAATCCACCCTCTGTCCGGCTTACTTTTCTGTAAGGACTGCGGCGCAAAAATGCACATTCGTATAGATTACCGGAACGGCGGCAAGCGGCACGTTGCTTTTTGCAGCGAGTACCACAAGGGAAAAGCCAAAAATCCCAAGTGCAGCTCCCCGCACATCATGGACGCGGATCTGCTTATGCAGACCGTCGCAGATGTGCTGAAAAAAATCGCGGAATACTCTATCAGCAACCGGGCAGAGTTTGAAGCCTTAGTGAAAAAGAGCCTTGCCATGCAGCAGACCGACAAGACAAAGAAACAGCAGAAGCGTATCCCGCAAATCACGACGCGCCTTGAACAGATTGACAAGGTGCTGAATAAACTTTATGAGGACAACGCGCTGGGTACTATCCCACAAGACCGCTATGAGCAGATGTCGCAGAAGTATTCCGAAGAATACTACTCACTGAAAGCCGAGCTTGAACAGCTTAGGGAACAGCTATCCGCTTTTGAGAACGCGGGAGGACGGGCGCAGAAGTTTGTAAAGCTGATAGACCGTTACGCTGACTTTACCGACCTTACCCCGACTATCCTCAACGAGTTTATCAGCCGGATTGAAGTGCATGAGCGTGACAAGAAAAGGGCGAAACAGGCTATTCAGCATATCGGGATATATTTTAACCATATCGGCAGATTTGAAAATGAACTGACACAGCTTGCAGAGCCGACAGAGCAGGAAATCCGGCAAATGCGTGAGGAAATCGAAGAAGCAAGAAAGGAAAAGAGCCGCGCCTACCACCGCAACTATTCAAGAGAATACCGGGCGAGAAATCTTGAAAAGAGGCGGGAGTACGACCGTATCAAAGCGCGGGAATATCGGGCGAAGAAAAAGGCGCAGGCTGCCGCCGCACTGTCCGCACCATAAAACAGAATAGCAACATCATAGAGGGATTTTCCGAACTACGGGAAGTCCCTTTTTTACGCCCGGAGAAAGGAGTAACCTATTGACAGAAAAGAAAGGAACACCCACCCCGCCGACCAAACCGGACGGAGTTATCACGACACAGAGAAACGGGCAGACCATTGTTGCGGAGCTGTTTTTTAACCACAACGCCACAGAAACATTCTCCGACAAGCTGCTGAAAACGATACTTGCCGACAGTCTGCGTTTTTCTGCGTCTGACGGTCAAGAGCCGGAAAAAACAGAAATCTTGCGATAACAGCCGCCCCGACGATACATTCCCCGTTTGGGCGGTTTTTATCGTCAAAAACGCAGTTTTCCCCAAGTCAAGAGCCGAGGAAAACACCCGAAAAACACCCCTATTGCGTAACAGGGACGCAGAAAGGAGCTTGCATGAGAACAGGGCTTACCAAACAGGAAAAGACCACCGATATATGGTTTGACGAGAAAGACCCCCTTATCCATATCCGCACCCACAACACCAACCTCAAAAAGCGGCTTGCCGCTTATGCCGAGCAGTACCCCGACGAGTGCTACCAGACCGACACAGACCACGAAACAGGCTGCATGGAGTTTGATATTGCAAAGGGGCGTTTCTCTTTCCGTCTGACCGCCCCATACAATGAGCAACGCCGGAGAGCCGCCAGCGAAGCGGCGAAAGCTAACGCAAGCAATCTCACGCGAAGTGTGGTATAATTTTTTGAAAAAGTTTGAGATTTGATGTAGTATTCGTCGTTAAAACCGTAGTATATAGGTGAAGCCGGAGAGGAGGCAGTGCAATGATAGAGGATGAAAAAATCATAGAAATGTTTTTTGAACGTTCAGAACAAGGCATACGGGAGTTGGATATAAAATACGGAACAGTCTGCCACAATCTTTCCTATCATATCGTAGGAAGTAGGCAGAACGCAGAGGAATGTGTAAACGACGCTTATTTAGGTGTATGGAACACTATTCCCCCTGCACGACCTAACCCACTTTTATCCTATGTTCTGAAAATCGTTCGGAACATTTCAATCAAAATTTATTGGAGAAAGGAAGCAGCCAAACGAAGCAGCCATTACACGATTGCTTTGGAGGAAATTGAAACCTATGTAGCAGATACTCACACAGTAGAAGCAGAAATTGAAGCTAAAGAATTAGCCCGTATCATTGAAAGTTTTTTAGATACGCTGACTACTGAAAACCGCGTTATTTTCATGCGCCGCTATTGGTTTTCTGACAGCTACAAAGACATAGCCGAGGTTGTGGGGCTTTCAGAGAAAAATGTCTCTGTCCGGCTGACCCGTATCCGCGAAAAGATGAAACAATATTTAATTGAAAGAGAGGTCTTTATATGAACGCAAAGAAGTTTTCCGACGCTATGAGCGAGCTTGACAACAAATACATTGACGAAGCCCTTAACTATAAGAAAAAGGTCAAGAAGCCCATTTGGATTAAATGGGGAGCTATGGTAGCCAGTTTGCTCCTTGTTTTTACCATGTCTGTTCCAGCATTAGCGGCAGCAGATTTTGGACCAGCTTATAATCTACTCTACAAGGTATCTCCGGCAATTGCCCAAAAGTTAAAGCCTGTTAGTATGTCCTGCGAGGATAATGGGATTAAGTTTGAAGTAATTTCGGCTTATGTTGAGGGTAGCGAAGCAAAGATTTTTATTTCCGTACAAGATATTGACGGAGATAGAATTGATGAAACGACAGATTTGTTTGATAGCTTTAGTATCAATACACCTTTTGATTGTAGCAGTTCGTGTGAAAATATAAGCTATGACACCGAAACAAAAACCGCCACTTTCCTAATTTCTATATCACAATGGAATGAAAAAGACATTATTGGTGAGAAAATTACTTTTTGTGTCCGAGAAATGCTGAGCAATAAGCAGGAATATGATGCGATATTGACAGATTTGGATTTGACCCAAATTAGTGCTACACCAAAAACAATTACCCCGACTCAAATTTGGGGTGGTGGGGGAACAAACTACAATGAAATGGAAAACAATTTTCAGGCATTGAAAACAACAGGTATTCTGTGTTCCCCTATTGCTGAGGTAGATATTACAGCCATGGGATATGTGGATGGGAAATTGCATATACAAGTCAAGTACGAGGATAGTTTAGAAACGGATAATCATGGCTATATCTATTTCAAAAATGACAAAGGAGAGGAAATCCACTGTATCGCAAATATTGCATTTTCTACTGATAGTGAACATCAAGAACGGTATGTGGAATATGTTTATGATTTGTCAGATGTTGATTTAACCCAATATAAAGTATATGGATATTTTGTTACGAGCGATACACATATCGAAGGAAATTGGAGTGTTACTTTCCCTTTAGAAAGCATAAGTCAATAAGTTTTCGTAGTTACCGATATAAATACAAACCAAATAATTCAATGAGAGCAGCCTTTTTCACACAAAAACGGCTGCTCTTTTCTATGCTATGAGCAGAAAGGAGCGATCAACCATGACAAAGCCAAGAGAGAAAACCCGCGAGGAACTGCAAGCCGAAATCGAGGACGGAAAAAAGAAAATCCGGCAGTTTGAGAACCGGGAAAAGGTGCTGCGGCAAAAGCTGTCGCAAGAGGAACGCCGGACACGCAGCCACCGCCTTATTGTCCGAGGCGCAGTCTTTGAAAGCATTGTGCCGGAAGCAAAGAACATGAGCGACGAGGAAGCCGCAGCACTTCTTAGGTTTGCACTGACGAGTGAGCTGGTACGGGAATATCTGAAAAAACGAGCCGAGAACGGGAACGCTGAATAAATCCCTTAGACACTAAGGGCGCACTTATACACCCTAACGGGCGTGTGCGCTCTGCCGAGGGCTTTATCTTAAGCACAGGGATTTTACCCCGCGCTACGATTGGCGGCTTTGCCGCAGACAGGGGACGCTACACTTCCCCTGCGACAGCTTGCGCTGTCTACCCTTTTGTGTACTTGCGGAAACCGAACACCTTGCTACGCAAGCTATTCATTTTCCACAAGTTTTATATCCGCTATACTGGAGGTGATACCCATAGCCATTTACCATTGTAACATCAGCATAGTCAGTCGGGGCAAAGGCAAATCAGCAGTTGCCGCAGCCGCCTACCGAAGCGGCGAAAAGCTGACAAACGAGTGGGACGGAATGACCCACGACTACACCCGCAAAGGCGGCGTTGTCCATACCGAAATCATGCTGCCGCCCCATGCCCCGCCCTCTTTCTCTGACCGTTCTACCCTATGGAACAGCGTGGAACTTTATGAGAAAGCCGGGAACGCCCAGCTTGCGCGTGAGATTGACGCAGCACTCCCCATAGAATTATCACGAGAGGAACAGATACGGCTTGTCCGGGAATACTGTTCCTCTCAATTTGTTTCTAAAGGAATGTGCGTGGATTTTGCTATCCATGACACCGACAGCGGCAACCCCCATTGTCATATCATGCTGACCATGCGACCACTTGACGAGCGCGGCGCGTGGGCGGCGAAGTCTAAAAAGGAATATGACCTTGATGAAAACGGGGAGCGCATACGCTTGCCGAATGGCAGATACAAGACCCACAAGGTTGACCTCACAGGCTGGAACGACAAAGGCAACGCCCTCTTGTGGCGCAAAGCGTGGGCTGATATTTCAAACAGCTATCTTGAACGCGCCGGAAGCACAGAGCGTATCGACCACCGCAGCAACGCCGAGAGAGGAATTGACGAGATACCTACTGTCCACATGGGCGTAGCCGCCTGTCAAATGGAGAAGAAAGGCATAGCCACCGAGAAAGGCGAACTGAACCGGGCTATCCGCAAATCAAACAGACTGATAAAGGAAATCCGGGCGCAGATCGGCAACCTCAAAGAATGGATTGCCGGACTGCTTGCGGCGTGGGAAACTTCCCCAAGAAAACAACAACCGCCAAAATCTCCGAACCTTGCAAATCTTCTGATGAAGTATTTGGGCGTTCAGAGGGAAAAGAGCCGGAAGTATTCGCAGAGCTGGCAGCACCAACACGCAGCCGACGAACTGAAAACCATATCACAGGCAGCCAATTATCTTGCGGAGCATGGTATCTCTACACTTGACGAGTTGGACGCTTCTCTTTCCTCTGTCAGTGATAGAGCCTATTCAATCCGGGCAGGAATGAAAACCGCCGAGGAACGCATGAAGAAGCTACAAAAGCTAATTGAATACGGGAACAACTACACAGAGTACAAGCCCATTCACGATGAACTGAAAAAGCTGCAAAACGGCTGGACAAACAAGCGCGACAAGTACGAGGAAGCCCACCGCGCCGAGCTGACCCTATGGGACGCGGCAAACCGCTATCTCCATGCAAATCTGCCGAAAGGAACAAAGACCTTGCCTATTGCGGAATGGGAACAGGAATATGCTGACCTCAAAGCGCAGAGAGATACCGACTACGCCAAACTGAAAGCTACCCGCGCCGAGGTTGCCGAGCTTCAAAAAATCCGCAAATGCGTGGATATTGCACTCCGCGCCGACCAGCCGGAGCAGACGCAGAGCCGCACCAAACGGCATGAACAGGAGCGATAAAGGAAAGGACGGGCAAGCGGTTTTGCCTGTCCGTCCTAAATGTTTTCCGATAAAATGGACGCTATTGATTCCTAATATTAAAACCAACTTGCTCTTTCGTCCCTAAATTCGGGCAGGTCACTATGCTCATAAGGATTATAATTATTCAAATTGCAGCCAAACTCTTTCAATGATTTTATTTTATTATCCTTTGTCCATTCAACCAGGGAAATTCCATCAAATTCCTCTATGCTCCCATTGTTCATTTCATTTTTGAAATACCACTCCACAATCGTCTGATTTCCTTTGTGGAAAAATTGTTTGATTTCCCAAGCAACGACTTTGCCACGAGTATTCCATTCCTGAAACCAGTGTTTTACGATTTGACGGTTATTATATTTTGGACCCCAACTTTCAGTATAAATTACATCTTCTGCAAAAATATTATCAATACCTAAATCCTGTTTTGTAAGCCACATTTCAAACCATAAGTGAATATTTTTTTCTCTTTCATTCACAATCCAGCACCTCACTAACTTCCGATTTTTCGGTTTCATTCTACATCAAAACTATGAACAATTCAACCACAGAAAGAGAGGTATCAGTCATGTACTACACCCAAGAACAGATAGACCACGCCAACCAAGCCGACCTTGTTTCTTTCCTGCAATCACAGGGCGAGCAGCTTACCCGCGCCGGGAACGAGTACCGCTGGAAACGGCACGACAGCTTGACCGTCCGGGGAAACAAATGGTACAGGCACAGCCAGAGCAAGGGCGGCGGCCCCGTTGACTTCCTCATGGAGTTTTTCGGAAAGAGCTTTACCGAAGCCGTTGAACTTCTCACAGGAGAGAAAGGCGCAGCCCCACCGCCGGACAGCCCCGCGCCCCTCTCCGATTTCCGATTGCCGCCCCGCAGCCCCACCGCCGAACAAGTGAAAAGGTATCTTACCGAAGCCCGCCGCATTGATGAAGATGTGACGGGCTTTTTCATTTCCAGCGGCGATATTTACGAGGAAGCCGCCCATCACAACGCCGTATTCGTCGGCAGAGATGAAAGCGGCATACCGAGATACGCCCACCAGCGCGGCACAGCCGGGAGCTTCCGGCTTGATGTGAAAGGCAGCGACAAAGCCTTTAACTTCTGCTACCGGGGCGAGGGCGAAAGGCTGTTTGTCTTTGAAGCACCGATTGACCTTTTATCTTTCCTCTGCCTGTTCAAAAAGGAATGGCAGAAACAAAGCTACCTTGCACTGGGCGGCGTGGGAGAAAAAGCCCTGCTGCGTTTCCTCTCTGACCGTCCGAACATCAAGACCGTTTACCTCTGCCTTGACAGCGACCAAGCCGGAAACGACGCTTGCAGCCGCCTTGTGGAGCTTATGCCGGAGGGCTTGACCGTCCACCGTCTTATTCCCCTTTTCAAAGATTGGAACGAGGTGCAGACGCGCCGGGGAGAAATCGCGGACGGGAAGTATATCCGGGAAGCGATTTACGGCTTGAAAGAGCCGCCGCAGGAAGAAACCGTTGAGATTATCCGTATGAGCGAGGTGGACACACAGACCGTTGAATGGCTATGGGAGCCGTATATTCCCTTTGGGAAAGTAACCATTGTGCAAGGCAATCCCGGCGAGGGCAAGACCACCTTTGCCCTACGCCTTGCCGCCGCCTGCACCACCGGGCGGGAGCTTCCGAACATGAAGCCCCTGCCGCCGTTCAATGTGATTTACCAGACCGCCGAGGACGGGCTGGGCGATACCGTCAAGCCCCGCTTGATGGAAGCAGAAGCCGACCTTGACCGCGTACTTGTGATCGATGAAGCCAAGCGGGAGCTTACCCTCTCCGACGAGCGCATAGAAAAGGCAATCACGCAGAACGGGGCGCGTCTGATTATCCTTGACCCCATACAGGCGTACATGGGCGAAAAGACCGACATGAACCGGGCAAACGAAGTGCGCCCCATGTTCCGCCGCCTTGCCGATGTTGCCGAGCGTACCGGGTGCGCCGTTATCCTTATCGGACATCTCAACAAAGCTGCCGGAGGGCAGAGCGCATACCGGGGCTTAGGGTCTATCGACTTCCGCGCCGCAGCAAGGAGCGTCCTGCTGATCGGGCGCGTGAAGCGAGAACCGAATGTGCGCGTTATCGTCCATGACAAATCTTCCCTTGCGCCGGAGGGCAAGCCCGTTGCCTTTTGCCTTGACCCGGAAACGGGCTTTTCGTGGATAGGCGAATACGACATCACCGCCGACGAACTGCTGTCCGGCGCGGGCGGCAACAACGCCACCAAAACCGAGCAAGCCGAAAGGCTGATACTTGACCTGCTTGCAGACGGGAAAGAGCTTGCCAGCGAGGACATTGTAAAAGCCGCAGCCGAAGCCGGAATATCCGAGAGGACGGTACAGAACGCCAAGCGCAACATGGGCGGCATTTTAGGCGCAAGGCGTGTCGGCGGTCAATGGTACAACTTCATCAAGAAGAAGCAGCCACCCGAACCCGCAAGCTGAAAGTGCAAAACGCAGACCCTTTGCACTTTGCACTTTCGCACTTTCACGATAATTTGCGTCAATAACTCAAAAAAGCACTTGACAAAACGCTTCATGGGGGACAGCAAAAGACATTGCACCCTTTATCGACCCAATATTTGAGAACAATATTCTCCTTACCATGACCGAACGGCTGACTATGAACGGCAGACCCAAGAATCCGAAATTTGCAAGGAACAAGAACGTGATTGTAATTGGCGGATCTGGTTCCGGAAAGACCCGGTTTTATGTAAAACCAAATCTGATGCAGATGGGAAAATATATCAGTTATGTGGTCACGGACCCCAAGGGAACGATCATCATTGAGTGCGGAAAGATGCTGGTACGGCATGGATATAAAGTGAAAGTATTGAATACGATCAATTTTTCCAAGAGTATGCATTATAACCCGTTCCACTATATCCATTCAGAAAAAGATATTCTGAAACTGGTGAATACTATCATGGTAAACACCAAAGGGGAAGGGGAGAAGTCCAGTGAGGATTTCTGGACGAAGGCAGAAAGGCTTCTGTACTGTGCATTGATTGGCTATATCTGGTATGAAGCACCGGAGGAGGAACAGAACTTTGCAACGCTGCTTGAATTTATCAACGCATCGGAAACAAGGGAAGATGATGAGACATTCAAAAATGCAGTAGATATGCTGTTTGAGGAACTGGAGAAAGAAGAACCGGAACACTTTGCAGTACGTCAGTATAAGAAATATAAATTAGCCGCCGGTGTAGTAAGTTTGAAGAGACTTCTTAATCAATCAAATTTAAAGAGTTGGAGCTCCAAAATGATTAAAAAGTCTCTTGAGGCTTATTTTTTTACCTTAAAGAACAAAATTGTATTTTGTAAAAAACAATTTCAAAACATGTCCGTATTTTGTTTCGTCAGTACAGAGATTGTGTAAGGAACTTTAAAAAGATGACACGAAATCAAAAAAGATGCAGTAAGGGGGCTGTAAAAAGACCTCTGAGCATTTCGTTTAGTGTAAGAATCTTTTTTACTTCTTACACGAACCTTGAAAACGAAACAGCCTGCCCGTAGTGATACCAGAACTGAATAGGCATTCAGCGTGTCTTTTTTGGTTAATACGTCCCGGAAACATCAGAACCCGGTACAGGAACGGATATGGGATGAGAACAGGCAATTAATAAACAAAGGAAGGAGGACATCTGACTATGACAGAGAAACAGGGATTCATGACAGCGTTGTATGAACGTCTTAGTCGTGATGATGAATTAAACGGGGAATCCAACAGTATTTCAAACCAGAAGAAACTGCTGGAACAATATGCAAAAGAACATGGATTTACCAATCTTGTTCATTTTACTGATGATGGTATCTCCGGTACAAGATTTGATCGCCCAGGCTTTCTTGCCATGATGAAAGAAGTAGAGTCGGGGAAAGTCGGAACGATTCTGATTAAAGATATGAGCCGAATGGGAAGAGATTATCTGAAAGTCGGACAATATATGGAATTGCTGCGACAGAAGAATGTCCGCCTGATTGCAGTCAACGAGAATGTAGACAGCTTCCGGGAGGACGATGATTTTACTCCATTCCGAAATATCATGAATGAATGGTATGCAAGGGATACCAGTAAAAAGATAAAATCCACTTTCAAGGCGAAAGGAAAATCCGGCAAGCATGTGGCAAGTACAACACCATATGGGTATCTGAAAGACAAGGATGACCCGAATGTATGGATTGTTGATGAAGAAGCAGCTGTAGTTGTACGGAGAATCTTTCACATGACAATGGATGGGTACGGACCATATCAGATTGCCAAGGCACTGAAAGAGGATAAGGTTGAGATACCAGCGGTTCATATGGCAAAGAAAGATGCCGGATTATGGAAAGGCAGAGTAGAAGAAATCAAAGATCCTTATGGCTGGGGCTCTTCTACTGTTGCAGGCATTCTGAAGAAAAGAGAGTATCTTGGTCATACAGTGAACTTCAAGACCAGAAAACATTTCAAGGATAAGAAAAGCCATTACGTATCTGAAGATAATTGGACGGTGTTTGAGAACACGCAGGAAGCCATTATAGATCAGGAAACTTTTGACAATGTACAGAGAATCCGAAGCAATGTGAGAAGATATCCAGATGGATGGGGAGAAGCCCACCCCTTGACAGGTCTGATGTATTGTGCAGACTGTGGTTCCAAAATGTATGTCCATCGAGTAAATAATGGCAAGCGAGTACCACAATATACTTGTTCTGCATATTCTAAAGTTCCGGTTGGAACACTCTGCCAGACACAGCACAGAATTAATGCTGATGTGGTTATGGAGCTGATTAAGGAACTTTTAAAGGCTGTTGCGGAGTATTCACAGTTGAATCGTGAAGAATTTTTGGAGACAGTAAAAAAGGCACAGACTTCACAGCAGTCCAGTGAGATCACAAGATTGAAAAGCAGATTGGCAGAGGCAAAAAAGCGTGTGCAGGAACTGGAAAAACTGATCTGCAGAATTTATGAGGACAATATTCTTGGCAAGCTGCCAGATGAACGCTATGCGATTCTTGATGGACAGTATTCTAAAGAACAGAAAGATTTGTCGGCAGAAATTGCAGATATGGAAGCTGAATTATCAGGCTATGAAGAAGGTCGCAGATCAGCGGAGAAGTTTATTGCTCTGGTTGATAAATACCAAAATTTTGAGGAATTGACCACTTACATGCTGAATGAATTTGTAGAAAAGATTGTGGTGCATGAGCGTGACCGGAAAGGAAGCGTTGAGACGACACAGGAAGTGGAAATCTATTTTAACTTCATCGGCAGATATTTACCGCCACATTTCGGTGAGGTGAAAATGACACCGGAAGAAATTGAAGAAATGGAAAAACGGGAAGCCAGAAAAGACAGGCTTCACCAGAATTACCTGAGAAGAAAAGCAAATGGAAAGCAGCAGGAATACTATGAACGGACAAAGGCAAAAAAGAAAGCCGAACTGGATGCAAAAAAAGAAGAGATCCGGCAGGAAGATATTGCAAAAGGTGTGTTCATTCCGCTATCACTGCTTCCCCCAGCAGAACCGAAGAAAGGAGTTGCATCAGCATGAGCAAATTAGAAAGAATCATTCACGATAACAGTAATGGTCTGGATTATATCCTTGTCGGGGAAATCTATCTGCCACTGATCGCAGTACCCGAAGAGAAAAGAGAGATTGGTTTTTATGGAAGTCTTCACAGAAACTATCTGAAAGATTACAAGAGTGGCTTGTATTCCTATCTGACATTGAGTGGTAAGCTCTGGACGTATCTCGCAGATCTGAATGAGCAGTGTTTGGAACGCAGGGATTTCCTCATGGAACAGATTATGGAGCAGGAAGGCATTACGGAAGAATTGAAAAGCAGAGATCAGATGGAATGGGTTCGCCGGGCAAACAATGCAAGAAGCCGGGTAGATGAAATTATTTTAAATGAACTGGTGTATGTGTAGGAGGGACTTATGAGATACTGGATTGAATATGCAGACGGAAGATGTTGTAATTTTGCAAACAGCAGAAAAGATTTACTGGACTGGCTGAAACTTTTGAAAGATGAAAAAATCGTTGATATCCGAAAGATTTACAAAAGCGGTGTGACAGATTCTGTGATAGACAGCTATCGTAGTTATCTGAAACAGTGAAAGGGGTGGACAGTCATGGTTGTTGTAAGAATTATTGTGAAAATCGTATTACTGCCAGTGCGTATATGCCTGACAATGATACAACTGGTGGTTATGTTCTTCACATGGCTGTCGGCAACGGTATTTCATATCCTGTCGGGGATCATCTGCATTACAGCAGTTTTAGGGTATGGATTCGGACAGGAGACAGGCACAGAAGCGGTCAGGATGCTTGTGGCAGGTTTTATACTTTATATCCTGCTGTGCTTTCTGGCTGGGCAGTGGTGTGGCTGGAAACAATCAAAATCAGATTGATGAAGTAGACCACTGGAGAAAGGAATAGGATTCTTAAATGAAGATTACAAAAGAGATTGAAGAATTTATCAACCTGACCATAACGGAGCATATGGGAAAAGAGTATGCAGACTGGAAACTGAGCCAGCCGTCTGTGACAGAACCAGATGAAGTTGAGGAAGAATATAAAAAAGTGATTGCCACACTTCCACAGAAACAGGAAGAGGCCATTACAAAATATTGCGACCAGATATTTAACAGTGGAGCAGAGACAGAAGAATTTTTCTACCGGTTGGGACTGAGGGACGGAATGAAACTTAGGAAGAATGTTAAAATGGTTCTGAAGCAATTATCAGAATGATACATACAGGAATTATCTGAAAAGTGAATGAGTAAAGGAAAGGGCATTAACCGTAAAAAGTTAGTGCCCTTTGTTTTACCCATTTTTATATTTTCACAAAATCCGATGCAGAGGATTTTTGAAAAACAGACGGAACGGAGATCCTGCTGAAGGGACAGCGGCAGGAGTTACGTTTTGTCTGCTGGGAGTACAGAGGGCTGGAAGTCCTTTGTGCCCAGATTGCAAAGAGCGGCAGCATCTTGCTGGGGTTAAGGGGCAAAGCCCTTAGCAGGTTAAGGGCGGCAGCCATTGCCCAGTGATATGGCGTTTCGCCATATGGTACTGGGTACTGTCTGTAACGGGGACAGAGACTTTTGGAAGCTTCGCTGCAATCCCCTCCGGGGAAACAACTTGAAAAAAGGAGAGATGTGAATTGAAAGGCACAAGGCATAACGGCAGATCTGGGAAAGACGGTGTTTACAATCCGCTTCACAATGACCGGAGATTTGACCCGGAACACAGTGAGCATATTGACAATGAACGTGTCCGTCAGAATATTTACTGGGACTGCTATCAGGGATATACCACAATGGCAGACCGGGGAAAAGAGGATAATTTTTCTTTTAACCAGATTGAGATGGCATACTATGTGGATCATTACAGCGATTATGTGATTAACCAGAATAAACGTCATGAGAAAGCAAGACACCCCGACAGATGTAAAGGGGTGGAAGATGTTCTGAAAAATAAAAAGACCTGTCCGGAAGAAAGTATCTATCAGCTTGGGACGATAGATGAACACGCTTCTGTGGAAACGCTGGTTTTGGTTTTTGATGAATTCAAGAAAGAGTTCGATGAGCGGTTTGGTTCTAATGTGCATATCATTGACTGGTCACTGCACATGGACGAAGCGACTCCGCATATTCATGAGCGTCATGTATTCGATGCTACGAACCGGTATGGGGAGATTGAACCGAAACAGGAAGCGGCACTGGAAGAACTTGGCTTTGAACTTCCGAATCCGGAAAAGAAAAGATCAAAGACAAATAACCGTAAGGTTGTTTTTGATTCTGCCTGCCGGACAATGTTCCTGGATATCTGTAAACGTCATGGACTGGAAATTGACGAAGAACCGTCCTATGGAGGAAGGCAGTATCTGGAGAAACAGGACTATATCCGAATGAAGCAGAAAGAAGAGATTGCGGTTCAGCAGGAAATGCTCAATCAGCAGAGGGATAAGGTCAATGCGAATCATCTGGAACTTGCAAGGCAGTCAAACCATGTCAGGGCAAATGAAAAGGTTATCCAGTCACAGAAAGAAAAAATAGAACAGCAGGAAAAAGAATTTAAAGAAAATTTCATTTCCAATTCTGACCGGATTCTAAGTCAGGGCGAGCTGATTGAAGAACAGAGAGAGGAACTGCAACAGCTTACCCTCCGTATTGAAGATGTGGAAACCTTGCTTGACGAAGTATCCAGTGAAGCCTATGACAAGGCTGTGGATAAAGTCGCAGAGGAAACAATGCGGGCTACCAGAAAAGATGACATTCGTCTTGCGGAAGATTCTAAGAGATGGATTCAGAGTCCGGAACGTAAGGCATCACGAAAAGAAAAGGAATATGCGATAAACAGGCTGGACGGTCTGATTAAAAAAATCGAATATGCGATGGAAAAAGCTGTTGTGAGGGTTGTCCGTCAGTTAAAACAGCCAGAGAAGAAAAAAGCCGTTGTAGAAGAAATCAAAAAAGAAGTGAAGCCGTCAATCAGAGAAAAACTTGCATTGAACGTAGCAAAGATTCAAAGAGAAGAGGCAGAGAGAAAACAACTGAATAAAGGAAGATCACATTCCAGTGATCTGGAACTATAAGGGCATTTTGTTGATTCCGTAAGGACAGGACAAAGTGCTTTTTTGTTTTTTGTGAAAACTTGCTTCCCAGATTTGGGAAGCAGATTTAAGAAAGAGAGGAAACGAATTGGGATTATTTGATGAAGTAAAACAGAATGTGACCGTCCGGCAGGCTGCGGAGAGGTATGGGTTAAAGCCCAACAGGAGCGGACTGATCCGCTGCATTTTCCATAATGACAAATCACCCAGCATGAAAGTTGACCGGAGATATTATTGTTTCGGGTGTGGCTGTACAGGAGATGCCATTGATTTTACGGCACAACTGTTTGACATTGGATTGAAAGATGCAGCCATGAAGCTGGCAGATGATTTTGGGATTCCTTATTCCGGCAGGGACAGGGGATCACCGCAGAACAGGAGAAGCGTTTCAGCAAAAAAGCCAGAGCCGACACCAGAAGAACTTTGGCAGAAAAAACATCTGAGATGCCTGAGAGCCTATCTGGATTATCTGAGCCTGCTTCTGGAATGGAAAGAACAGTATGCACCAAAAACACGGACAGAAGAATGGCATGAAAAGTTTATGACTGCTCTCAGGGAGTTGTCAGTTGTTGAGTATTATCTGGATATCCTGCTCTTTGGGGACAGGGCAGATAAGGAAGCACTTGTAAAAGAAAAATGGAAGGAGGTGGAGCGGATTGAGCAATGCGAAAGAGAAGATAAAGGAGATCGCCACAAAAGAACAGAAAGATGCCATGAAAGAAATGTTCCGGATGGTAGATAAAAGCAAAGTCGATGAAGTGAAACAGATGCTGGAATATACACAGAAAGGAACTGCGAAAGCAACGGTTGGAAATTATATGGTTGTGCTGAGAAATGATCCGCTTGTGCGTGAGAGTATGAAATACAACAAGCTGACAGGCAGGATTGATATTGTAAAAAAACTCTGGTGGAATGAGGAAGTCTGCAAGCTGGATGATGATGGCAGGACTTATTTCTACTATTTCTTTGAACGCTATTACAAACTCACAAGTGAAAAATGTATGGATAAGGCACTTCGCATAGAAGCCAACAGCCGGGCATACCACCCGATCTGTGAGTATCTGGAACAACTGGAGTGGGACGGGCAGGAGAGAATCCGTTATGTTCTGCAACGGTATATGGGGGCAGATGCTTCGGATTTTGTCTATGAGGTTGTGAAGCACTTCCTGATGGAAGCATTAAGCAGAATCTACCGCCCCGGTTGTAAAGCAGATGAAATGCTTTGTCTGGTAGGTCAGCAGGGAGCCGGAAAATCCACATTTTTCCGTTTTCTTGCATTGAACGATGACTGGTTTTCTGATGATCTGAAGCAGTTGAATGACAGTAAGATATACGAGCATCTCCGGGGACACTGGATTATGGAAATGTCGGAGATGATTGCTGCAATCAGTGCAAAGAGCAATGAGGAAATCAAGTCATTCCTGACCAGACAGAAAGACACTTACCGGAACCCTTATGATAAATATGAGGAAGACCGGAAGCGTCAGTGTATCTTTGCAGGTTCAACGAACACAAGGCAGTTCATTCCTTTTGACCGTACCGGGGCAAGACGGTTCCTGCCGATTGCTATAGACAGCAGTAAGGCAGAGAAGCATATCCTCGATGATGAAAAAGAAGCCAGATCCTATTTTGACCAGTTGTGGGCAGAAGTAATGGAAATCTACTGGTCAACGGAGAATAAGAGCAGCCTGTTGAAGTTCTCAAAGGAAATGGAGCAGGAGATCAGTGAATACCGAAAACAGTTCACACAGGAAGATACGATGGCAGGAATGATACAAGGCTGGCTGGACGCTTATAAAGGTAGTCATGTATGTTCCGTCCAGATCTGGAAAGAAGCCTTTGACCATTTTGACCGGGAGCCGAAAAAATTCGAGACAAATGAGATCTGTTCCATTATGGATACGCAGATCACTGGCTGGAAGAGAGCCGGAGTCCACAGATTTTCAAAGGAAGGATATGGCAGACAGAGAAGCTGGATCAGGGAAGGAGCAGAAGAAGAGGGTGGCAACGAACCGGATAAAGATGGATTTACAAAGCTGACGAAAGCAGAACAGTTGGAGCTGCCATTTGATCTGCCCGACAGAGAGAAAGGCTGATTTTGATGCCGAAAGGCTACTGATTACCCGGAAATTTACTGCTTGTTGACATTTTTGTTGACACCAAAATCCTTTGTATTTACCGGTGTTTCAGCTACTTTTTAACAGGTGTCAACAAGAACATTCAAAAAACTTTTCAATAGTATTTTGGAAAACAGAAATAACTACCCGAAAAAAGTTTCAAACCCTATGTTGACACTTGCGTTGTCAGCGTGCCGATAAACTCCCGGCAGGGACAGAAGCAAACCTCTCTCTGTCGGGCACAGGAAAGAAAGGAAATAGATGATTATGGAAAAAATGATGAATAAAAAAACAGAGGGAAACACATTTACAAAGAAAATCGGGCAGACAGTATATGTTGTCCGCTATCATTTCAATGAAGATGCAAAGGAAACCATGCAAGAAAAGATTAACCGGATGCTGGTTACAGAAGCAAGCCGAAAGGCAATGCAATAGATGGGGGCAGAGACAATTGGAATTGAGATATGTTTGAAAATGTGATATGATTTGAGCAACAAATTAGAAGTTATAAAGGAGAAACACTATGGGATTATTTGGTAAAAGCAAAAAAGAGCGAGAAAAAGAGTATATGAACAGATTAGATGTTCCATTATGTTTAAAAGAAGACTTTGAATTGATTATTGATGATGTATTTACAATTATGGGGGGTGGAACAGTTGTCACAGGAAACATATCAACAGGAATGTGTAGAGAAGGAGAAAATGCGTGTGTTTATAAAACAAATGGAGGTGTATTAGAGACTATAATTACTAACATCGATATACATACAAAAGAACGAAAATCAAATGGTTGTGGATATAAAACAGAACATGTTGGACTTGGGTTAAGAGGAGTTTCTAAGGAACAATTAGAAAAAGGAGATAGAGTGATTGTAAAGAATGCCAATATGTATGGAATGTAATTACAAATTCAAGTTTGCAGAATCAAGAAAACTGGAATTTGAGGTGATGAAACTATGACAGAAATACAAATTGCATGGTTAGAATTGATGACAGTTGGAGGTCTTGGTGTAATATTGGTTTTACTAGGAGTTACTTTCAATATCATTGTAAAAAGACAGAATCAATTGTGTACAAAGCAGACAGACGGTATTGTTAAACAATATGGGTTTCCGGGAAATGGAAGGGTGTATCCAATCGTGGAGTACTTTGTGAATGGAACTTGTTATAAAACAAAGAAAATATTTTGTGGAATTAAAACAACGCAAATATCTGGAGTACCCGTACCGGTGAAATCAGAAGTCTATGAAGATGAAAAAGGCTGGCTACATGTAAAAACTGGATCCATTGCAAATTTGCGTCAACTTGCAGAGCAGTTGTGGCCTATCAACAGTAAGATGACAGTTTATTATAATCCAAACAATCCTAAAAAGTGCTATGTTGATAGACCAATTTCAAAAAGTTTTACTTCCATGATGTTTATCATAATGGGAATAGTAACGATACTCTTGAGTGTATTGGTATTCTTTTTGATGCAGCTATAAATTACAAAAGATAATTGGTAATCAGACAAAATTCAAGTTTGTAGAATTATAAAGGAATAATATTATTTTAAATGAGCTGTTCGGATTAAATGCGTTGCCCTCTAACGGGTCAAGGATGAACCATGATACAATCAAACTTGAGTATGGTATTAAACATCAAAATATTCGTAATTTCCTTTTAGTTAAGAAACAAATATAGTAAGAGCAAAATATCGCTCTTTTTTCATTCAAAAATAAGTTATACTAGAAACAGAGGTGATATCCATGATTAACAATAAAGAGAAAAAAATGATTCAAAGATATTGTATATATCCAAAGATTGCAGTGGTTGCACTCATCTTTTCATTTGTACAATGTGCATTAATAGTACCATTAGAGATGATAGATGATTTAGTATTCCAAAACAAAGGTTTTCAGCCTACAGGGATGTTTACTGCATTAGGATTTGTCATTATATATGTTATTATATTCTGTTTCTGTGCACTTGCCCCTAAGTTTGGAATGAACGGTAAGAAATGGAAATCTCTTATAGGTAGATTAAATGTGAAACAGTCAGAAACAGATTATTCTAAAGAGGTATCTGCTGCTTTGGCGTCACAAGCTGTTGGTCGATTCCTTAAAGAAAGTGATAATGATACTGCAAAGAATATAGGAAGTGCTATGCAGGTGGCTGGTGCAGTAAGTACAGTCTCTACATCTATAGATATGTTATCTGAAGCAGGAAGTAATGCCGAGAACATGGCACATGCTTATAGAATCCCTATTCCTGATATAAAAAAACAACTCATTGCCTTTGCAGTTATCCCAATACTTATTGTAGTCGGTACTTATATACCTCAATATATAAAAGGAAAGCAGGCAATGGATCAAAGAATTGCAGCTTCTGCAAAACAAGTAGAAATAGTAAAAAAGGCATTAGAACCTGTATGTGTAAGAGTACATGCAGACAATCCAAATGAATCACGTAGTAGATCAAGTTATACTGTTATGGGATATTTAAGAGATTCAGGTGCTACTGATTGTTATGTTCATGTTCAAGTCAATAATAGTGGTACTATCATCAATATCTCATATGTAGAAGGTGTGGATATTAATAAGAGTTTAGAAGAGAATTTAATGCAGACAGAAAAAGATTTTGCGACATTACAAAAGTCTTTTGAGAATTTAAATGTATCCGTATCTAATCCTGAGATATTATCTTATCAGGCTATTCCACAACAATTTAAAGATGAATTTCTAAATGGGACATTTTATAAGAGTTTCCGTTTCTATGATCAGGATGCGCCTATCAGTTTGTCTTGTTCATTTGATACAGAGACAGAAGATCAGTTTGATGAATATACAAGACCTAAAATTCATTTCTTCTTAGGATCAAAATAGACACCTTATGAATAATAAATTTGATGAACAAAATGATACAGTCAAATTTCAGTTGTTAAACTTATTAATATTTTATCACAGGCACACCTGAAATTCTATTTAAATTCATTTGCTTTGAGGATGCAGAATGATTTAAATATCCCAACATAGGCATACTTCTTATTGGACACGGAATCTTTCTTGTAAGAAAATTGGCAGTTGTATATAATAGTTACAGACCACAGAAAAAGTGGAATAAGCAGAGGAAAATGGATGATTATGAATTACGAAGGTATTTTAGAGTTTAAAGGAACATGGAGAAGGTATCAGGCAAGGGTTTTGGAACACGCAGACAGGTACATGGCAGATGGAAAAATACATATTGTAGCGGCACCCGGATCCGGGAAAACGACATTGGGAATTGAACTGATCCGCAGGATGAACGGAAAAGCACTGATTTTGGCACCATCCATTACGATCCGGGAGCAGTGGATCGCAAGGATTGAGGAAGCTTTTTTATGTGAGGGCATACAGGGGGAAGATTATCTTTCACAGAATTTAAAACAGCCAAAGGCGATCACGGTTGCAACCTATCAGGCATTACACAGTGCCATGACAAGATTTCAGGGAATACAGGAAGATGCAGGTGAGGATAGTGGCACAGGCACAGACGAGTGCCCGGCGAAAACAGAGACAAAGGAAGTAGATTACAGCGGTTTTGATCTGGTTGGGACGATGAAAGAGGCTGGGATCGAAGTACTCTGTCTGGATGAATGCCACCACTTGCGAAGTGAATGGTGGAAAGCATTAGAAGAATTCAAAAAACAGGTGAATAACCTTAAAATCATCGCTTTGACAGCAACACCACCATATGATTCCACACCGGCTATGTGGACGCGGTACATGAATATGTGTGGAGAGATCGATGAAGAGATTACGATACCGGAGCTCGTAAAAGAGGGAAGCCTCTGTCCGCATCAGGATTATGTTTACTTCAACTATCCAACAAAAGAAGAAGAGAAGGAAGTCAGACGTTTTGAAGAACGCAGTAAAGCAATGACAGAAAAAATCATGCGGGATACTCAGTTCCTTACGTACGTAAGAAGCCATAAGGGGTTCAGTGGACAGCTCTCAGATGATCTGCTTCTGGATAATCCGGCATATCTGGCATCACTGTTGATTTATTTACAGAGCAAAAATATTGCAATTCCGTCCAGATTACAGAGGCTTTTGGGGGCAAAAAAATTACCGGACATGAATGTGCAATGGATGGAGCGTCTGTTACAGGGATTCTTGTATGATGATGTGGATTCATACCTGTGTGACAAGACATATCGTGAATTGCTAATTGCTGATTTAAAATCCGACGGTCTGATAGAAAAGAAAAAAGTCGTCATGACGAAAAGTGCGGCAGTGGAAAAAATGCTCACAAATTCCCTTGGAAAATGTAACAGCATCCGTGATATTGTGTTCCATGAATATGAGGCATCCGGTCAGGATTTGAGGCTGCTTGTTTTGACAGATTACATCCGGAAAGAATATGAAAAAGCAATTGGAAATACAGAATATGATGTTAACTCACTTGGAGTGCTTCCGTTTTTTGAGATGCTCCGTCGTGACAATGAAAAGAAAAACGAACAAATCCGTTTTGGGGTGCTTTGTGGAACGATTGTGATCATTCCGGCAGAGGCAAGAGAAGCATTAGAGCAGGCGATCGGAATGAGCGGAAAAGTTACATTCAGCAGGATCGGAAATCTTTCTGAAACAGATTATCTTAAAGTGACAGCGGTTGGAAATGCACATTTTCTCACAGGGGCGGTAACAGATATTTTCTCAAAAGGCTATATGCAGGTGCTGATCGGTACAAAATCGCTGTTAGGGGAAGGATGGGATTCTCCTTGTATCAATTCCCTGATCCTTGCAAGCTTTGTAGGCTCATTTATGTTAAGCAACCAGATGAGAGGGCGTGCCATCCGTGTGATGAAAGAACATCCGGAAAAAACAAGTAACATCTGGCATTTAGTCTGTTTAAGACCGTGGAACGAAGTGCTAAAGGCAGATGACAATCAGATCAGTGAAGATTACAGTATGCTGGAGCGAAGGATGGAACATTTTCTCGGTCTGCATTATACAGAAAATACGATTGAAAATGGAATGAAACGGTTGTCAGTTATTAAAACGCCATTTAATAAAACGAATATTGACAGGATTAACAGACAAATGCTGAAAATGTCGGGGCAGCGCGATACGTTAAAAGAACGTTGGAACAGTGCACTTGCAGTCTATGACAAAATGGATATTGTGGATGAGACAGAAGTAAAAGACAAATTTGTCACAAGTGTTGTTTTCTGGGATGCGATTCTTACAATGATCCTGTCAGGAATTCTGTGTCTGATCGGGGCAATTGGGGCAGGTATTGTTGCTGCAGCGTCCCAAAATGGTATCCTGGCCGGAACCTGTTACTTCTTCATTGCTGCCGGACTGGCTGGAATTATGATACGTTTCCCGAAAATTTTCATGTTGGGAAGTCCGCTAAAAAGATTAAAGGCATTTGGAAATGGAATCCGCAAAGCATTAGAGGAGCAACAGCTTCTGGAAGAAACACACTGTAAAGTTGAGACAGAATCAAACGGACCGGATAACCATATTATTTATCTGTCCGGTGGAAGCGGCAGGGATAAAGCGTTGTTCGCACAGTGTGTCAATGAATTTTTTGATGTGATCGACAACCAGCGTTACATACTTGTGAAAAAGAAGGGACACAAAGGACTGAATGGTTTCTATGCCATTCCAAATTGTTTTTCGAAAAAGAAGGAGGATGCGGAACGTTTTGCAAAATGCATGCATCCGTATATCGGAAATTATGACTGTGTGTATACAAGAAATGAAAAAGGAAGGGAACTTCTGTTAGAAGGCAGGGTGAAGGCACTTGCCAATCGGGAGGAGCGGTGCATTTCCCACAAAAAAGTAAAAGGGGCGTTAGAGTAGAAAACATATTGACAACGAAATATAAAAAATTTGTAGAATTCAAAATTTAATATGAAATGTGAGATAGAGCGTATGGAAATAAACTATACGTTCTATTTTTTTGCCTTTTTGAGAAAAATGATTAAAAAACTATTGACATTTTGTTACTGGATATTGGAGGTGATGACTATATCACAAAACCGTTCAAACTGGGGGTTCTCGTTTCAAGGATTAACGCCTTACTTCGACGTGCAAATTCTTTTCAAGCAGCAGACACGGAATTGCAGTCGAATGGCATCAAGGTTCTTTTACTGCAAGGACAGGTTTTCAAAAATGGGGAACTGTTGGATTTGACTGCCGCGGAATACAAGCTACTGTGCTTGTTTATGCGAAACCCAAGCATGGTGCTGACAAAGGGACAAATTTTAGATAAGCTATGGGACTGCGATGGGAATTATATCGACAGTAGTACCCTTACGGTCTATATGCGTCGGCTTCGTATGAAGATCGAGGATAATCCGAGCGAACCGCAAATGCTCCTGACTGTTCGAGGTATGGGCTACAAATGGAATGTAATCAAATGAGGTGGCCTATGAAAATATTTGCAAACAAAGAAATAAAAAAATTGTTTCTTGCTGTATCCGTTATTTGGGTAGTCTCCCTTCTGCTGACACAAGGTTTTTTATGGTTGTGCTATCAGCAGTTTTCGCTGTTTTTATTGCTTGTTTCCGTATTGGCTGGAACGTCCATGTTGGCAGTATGCTGTTCCTATTTCAGAAAACAAAATAAGATCATGGAGCAGGCAGTGTCGCAGATCAATGCGTATCTTGATGGGAATCTTGACGCTCGTATTGAATGTGATTACGAGGGTGAACTATATCGGCTATTTCATGCTGTCAATTCTCTGGCGGCTGTCTTAAACGCTCATGCAGATAATGAACTCCGGGAAAAGGAATTTTTGAAAAATACGATCTCTGATATTTCCCATCAACTGAAAACACCGCTGGCAGCACTCAATATTTATAACGGACTCCTTCAAGACGAGGATATAGAAGTGTCCTCCGTGAAAGAATTTGCGGGTTTGTCTGAACAGGAACTTGACCGTATCGAAACACTGGTGCAAAGTCTGCTCAAGATTACAAGATTGGATGCCGGAGCCATTGTCTTGGAAAAGAACGCAGAAAATGTTGCAGATATGATGCGGGATATTGAACTGCATTTTGCATATAGAGCCAGACAGGAAAAGAAAGAAATCATTCTGTCTGGCTCGGATCATCTTTCTCTTTTTTGTGATCGTGATTGGTTGAATGAGGCAATCGACAATATTGTGAAAAATGCGTTTGACCATACAGAAAGTGGTGCAACAATTCGTGTTGCGTGGAAGGAGTTGCCGTCTGGTGTCCAAATTGTGATAATGGATAATGGATGCGGCATCCACCCAGAGGATATACATCACATCTTCAAACGGTTTTATCGCAGTCGTTTTTCTAAGGACAAGCAAGGGATTGGACTGGGATTACCTTTGGCAAAGGCAATCATTGAAGCACATAACGGCACCATTGAGGTTGACAGCGAATTAGGTATCGGGACAACTTTCACAATGAATTTTCTGATTCCTACAAAATTGTAGGCTGGCTGTAGGCTTACAGTAAGATTCAGGTGCTATTCTCTCACACATAGGCAGGACAAACAAAGACAGCCTGCCTATATCGCAAAATCATTCAGAAAGAGGTGTTTACACTATGAACTTATTAGAAGTCAAAAATATCAGTAAGACCTATGGCAACGGAGAAACCGCTGTCAAGGCATTAAAGGATGTCAGCTTTTCTGTTCCAAAGGGCGAGTATGTGGCAATCGTTGGGGAATCCGGTTCTGGTAAAAGTACACTGCTGAATATGATCGGTGCTTTGGACACGCCAACATCTGGCAAGGTTCTGATTGACGGCAAGGACGTTTTTGCCATGAACGATCGAAAGCTGACCGTTTTCCGCCGGAGGAATATCGGCTTTATCTTTCAGGCGTTTAACCTTATCCCGGAGTTGACGGTGGAACAAAATATTATTTTTCCGCTGTTGTTGGATTATCAAAAGCCGGATAAGAGATATTTGGAGGAACTGCTGACGGTTTTGAATTTGAAAGATCGTCGTAATCATTTACCCAGTCAGCTTTCCGGCGGTCAACAGCAGAGAGTGGCGATTGGCCGCGCATTGATTACCCGTCCTTCTCTGATTCTGGCAGATGAACCAACAGGAAATTTGGACTCACAAAACAGCAGTGAGGTCATAGCATTGCTCAAAGAAACATCGAAAAAATACGAGCAGACCATCATTATGATTACCCACAACCGCAGTATTGCGCAAACGGCAGACCGGGTATTACAGGTATCGGATGGTACTTTGACTGATTTTGGGAGGTGCCGTGAATGAAAAGCTATCTTAGTCTTATTCCCATCTCCGCTAAAGTTCACCGCCGACAAAATCGTATGACGCTGCTTTGCATTGTATTTGCTGTGTTTATGGTAACAGCAGTATTCAGTATGGCAGAAATGGGTTTTCGGATGGAACAGGCCCGATTGGTTGGTAAGCATGGAAGTTTCTCTATTGGAGACTTGCTCGGCAGTTCCATGGGGCAAACCCTTCTTTCTGTTGCGGTTGTTCTGTTCCTGCTGATTTTGATTGCAGGCGTTTTGATGATTTCCAGCAGCATGAACAGCAGCGTTGCACAGAGAACCCAATTTTTCGGAATGATGCGATGCATTGGTATGAGTAAGCAGCAGACCATCCGCTTTGTCCGTTTAGAGGCATTGAACTGGTGCAAAACAGCTATCCCTATCGGTCTTGTTTTAGGGGTTGTTACTACATGGGGACTTTGCGCGGTACTGCGTTTTGTAGTCAAAGAAGAATTTTCTGATATTCCTCTCTTTGGCATTAGTATTTTTGGCATTGCTTGCGGTATCTTTGTGGGACTGATTACTGTACTGATTGCCGCAAATGCTCCGGCAAAACATGCTGCAAAGGTATCTCCTATCACAGCGGTGTCTGGAAATGCAGGCCACGAAAAAACAATGCGCCATTCGCCGTATGCAGGCTTCGGAAAAATTGAATCCCTTCTTGGTGTCAGCCATGCAATCTCCGGGAAGAAAAATTTATTCCTGATGACAGGTTCTTTTGCACTTAGCATCATCCTGTTTTTGAGCTTTTCTATTATGGTCGATTTTGTGGATTACCTGATTCCTCAGTCGGCTGCCACATCAGATATAGATATTGCAAGTGCTGACGGTAATACGATTCCTTGGGAACTGCTTACAACCATCCGCGAAATGGATGGAGTGAAGGAAGTTTACGGGCGTCGTAGTGTATTTGATGTTTCTGCCAAACTAAACGACGACACCAACTTTTCTGGCACAGTCGATTTGATTTCTTATGACGATTTTGATTTACAATGTCTGAAAAAAGACAGTGCTTTGAAAAGGGGGAGTGATCTGTCCAAAGTTTTTGGGGACAGCAATTTTGTTTTGGCAACATCCGATCAGGACAGCACATGGAAAATCGGTGACACTGTTCAGATTGGGGATGAAACCCTTACCATAGCCGGACTGTTAAAAAACGACCCATTTAGTGAGAATGGATTGACAAATGGAAAGCTCACATTGATTACCTCTGATGAAACATTTGTCCATTTGACAGGAGAGGAAGGTTATTCTCTTGTGCTGATACAAACAACGGGAGATGTTACGGACGAAAATGTTCAGGCAATCCAGAATTCCGTAGATCAAACATATAGCTTTCGAGATAAACGCGACGAGCGCACTACGGGAACTTATATGGCTTTTGTTTTCTGTGTTTATGCGTTTTTGGCAATTATTGCACTGGTAACGGTAATGAACATTGTCAATAGCATTTCCATGAGTGTGTCTGCCAGAATGAAGCAATATGGAGCTATGCGGGCAGTAGGAATGGATGAACGGCAAATGACGAAAATGATTGCTTGTGAAGCATTCACCTATGCTGTTTTGGGGTGCGTTGTTGGTTGTGCTATTGGCTTGCCGCTTAGCAAATCGCTGTATGATTTCCTTATTGCAGGGCATTTTCCATCTGCTGTGTGGCAGTTCCCAATTATCTCTTTGGGCGTTATTCTTCTGTTTGTCTCGATTGCGGCAATCGCAGCTGTATATGCTCCGGCAAAACGAATTCGCAATATGTCGATTACTGCAACCATCAATGAATTATAGTTTCATATGTTAATCTGCCGGACGACGGCAAAAGAAAAAAAGCCGTCGTAGAGCAGACAATTTGACACGCCCATTTGAAACGGCGGCTTTGATTTTCAGAGCCGCCGTTTCTTTGCGTTTGCACAAACCTATGACGACTTGCAGGGATACGGTAGCCGATTGGAGGTTAATTTACCGTGTCCTTCTTTTTATTTCGCAGTATCCATGATCTGCACCAGCTAAAAAAAGCCTGTTCCCAGCAGCGGAGCAATGCGGTCAGAAGTATGCACTATACCATGTAACTAAACAGCAAAATATACTCTATTACGCTCGTATGGCTTTATGCCGTCCGGGCGCTTTTTTGTCCCTATGGAGCCGAAACATCGGGCCAGCATGGCCCGAACCCTGGCCCCAGTGCCGTTCTCCGCCGCCCCATTCAGATTTACCAAAAAAATCTGAATGGAGGAAAGGCAGATGGAAGTTACCATCAATTATAACGGACAAGCTGTGGCCGTGGAGGTTACGCTGGAAGTCTATGAATTTCTTGACCGGGCCGATCACAAAACGGAGAACCTGTTCCATGAACAGCGGCGGCATTGGGATGGTCGGGAGTTTGACGAGTACATCATTACCACCGAGGGCGTAGGGGGCTACGGCGAAACGCCGGAGGAATACCTTTGCCGCATGGAAACGCTGCATGAGCTGATGGCTGTTCTGGACACCTGTACCGAGGCCCAGCGCCGCCGGTTCCTGCTCTATGCGCTTGACGGGCTGAGCCTTGCAGAGATCGGTGTGCTGTGCGGCTGCTCCAAAGTGGCTGTTTATCAAAGTGTGGAAGCGGTCAGAAAAAAATTTATAAATTTCTTTGAGAACAGGATTAACGAATGACCTGTTTTCTGGCTACCAAGTGAAAGGGATCATTTCCCTTATCTCAGCGAGGGGCGGACAGCGGACGAGCTGCCCGCCTCTCCAATTTTCAGGAGGTAAGCCTATGAAAACAATCAATCTGCGGTGGATGTATCCCCACTACCGGCATGACGAGTTTGTGGATGTTACGGACAAGGTATGGGCAGCGATGTATCAGGCCCAGCGGGAGATGGAGAACTATGAGCGTCGGAAAGTCTACCACCGCGCCTACTACTCTCTGGACGCATACAGCTGGCTGGAAAATTACGCACTGGAACACAGCAGATCGCCGGAAGATATTTTGCTGGAACGAGAAGAAATGACCACCCGCCTGCACCTGATTGCAGCTCTGCCTGCGGCTCTGGCTCATGCCACTCCGACACAGGCCCGCCGTGTTCACGCCTACTACATTGCCGGTATCAAGCAGCCGGAAATCGCCCGGAGAGAGGGTATCCATAGCAGTAAGGTCAGCGTTGCCATCCACCGGGGGCTGCGGAATATGCGCCGCTGCTATGATGACCTTTTTCAAACAGAGTGAGGGCGTGCCTATGCAGACCATCAATCTCAAACAATATTATCCATTTTGCAAAGAGGACATTTTTGTGGAGGTGTCCGATGAGATCGTCGAAGCGTTTCTTCTGGATAAGAGGGCCGAGGCCGCCAGAGATCGCAAGATGTTCCGGTATAAGGCGTTTTATTCCCTTGATTGTAACGATGGAATCGAAAATGCCGCCATCGGCTGGGCGCAGCCATCGCCGGAGGACTACCTGATAGAAAAAGAAGAATTAGCCGAATACGAAGAACTGATACGGCGATTGTACGAAGCCATTTCTTCCCTGCCGCCTATGCAGGCTCGCCGTGTCCACGCCCGCTATATGCTGGGTATGAAAGTGAAAGATATTGCCGCAATGGAGGGTATCACACCATCACAGGCGGGAAAATCCATCCACGCTGCACTGCGGAGGCTGCGCCGGTACTTTGCGCGTCAGAAATGGACGGTCAATCTATGAGTATTTCCAAAGAAAAGAGGTGCCTGACATGAACGAAAAAATTACAGCCCACCCCCAAAAAGAAGAACGGGAGAAAGTCCTGAAGGAGATCCGGCAGCTTGAAAACCGCAAGAAGATTTTAGAGAACAAGCAGCGGAATGAAGAACGCAGGGGTCGTACCCGCCGCCTGATTGAGCGCGGAGCCGTTTTGGAGGGGATTTTCCCGCTGGCTCCCGACCTTTCCGGCGCGGAGGTCAAAACATTTCTGATTGCCCTGTCCCATCTTCCGGGGGCTGCGGAATTGACTGCAAACCTGCCAAAATCCGGGGACACGCCATAAGTCCCTTGTTTACAAGGGCACGCCATAAGTCCCTTGTTTACAAGGGCGCACTTATACACCGTTGCCGGTGCTGTGCGCCCTGCCGGGGGCATTGCGTACTTCGTCCGCGATGGGAAGCTACGCTCCCCAAACCCCTTGTGCGCTCTGCACAGCCAAACACCCGCTTTGCGTTTGTCCGGCTCCACAGAGCCTGTTATGCCCTCACTGAAAGGAGGTGTTCCCCATAGATTTCTGTCATATCCCCGTCAGTATCATCAAGCGCAGCGCAGGCCGTTCTGCTGTTGCCGCAGCTGCTTACCGCAGCGGAACCAAGCTGACAAATGAATGGGATGGAATGACCCACGACTACACCCGGAAAGGCGGCATTGTCCATGCGGAGATCATACTGCCTGCCCACGCCCCGCCGGAATTTGCAGACCGATCTATCCTCTGGAACAGCGTGGAGCAAATCGAGAAAGCAAGGGACAGCCAGCTTGCCCGCGAGATTGAAGCAGCCCTGCCCCGTGAACTGTCCGGCGAACAACAGCTCGCCCTTGTGCGTGCCTATGTGAAGGACAACTTTGTAGACAAAGGAATGTGTGCCGACTTTGCTATCCATGATAAGGGAACCGGCAACCCCCATGTTCATATCATGCTGACCGTCCGGCCCCTGAAAGAAAATGGCGCATGGGGCGCAAAGTGCCGCAAGGCATACGACCTGGACGAAAACGGCCAGCGTATCCCGGACGGGAAAGGCGGCTGGAAGAACCACCGGGAGGACACCACCGACTGGAACGACAAAGGGAATGTGGAGATTTGGCGGGCGGCATGGGCGGCCTGCACCAACCGGGCGTTGGAATCTGCCGGCAGACCGGAGCGCATTGACCATCGCAGCTACAGGAGGCAGGGCATTGATAAAATCCCCTCTGTCCATCTGGGGCCAGCTGCCAGCCAAATGGAAAAGCGCGGCATCCGCACCGACAAGGGAGAAGTAAACCGGCAGATCGCCGCCGACAACAAGCTGCTGAAAGAAATCAAAGCCCGCATTACCCGTCTTTATCGCTGGTCGAAAGCCGAAACGGAAAAACCACAAACACAGCAAAGCAGCTTGACCGCCTTGTGGGAGGCCCAGCAGCAGTTGGACGCTCCCCGCACCCGCACCGGCAAAATCCGGGCTTTGCAAGAAAGCGCTGCACTATTCAGCTTTTTGCAGGCAAACGGCATCCAGTCTATGCAGCAGCTTCATGAAAAAATCACTGATATGAACAGCCGTTACTATGACCTGCGCGGAAAGATCGTCAAGGCCGAGCGCCGGATCACTACCCTTACCGAGCGCAGGGAGATGTGGGAACAGTACAACCAGTACAAGTCCATCCACAAGCAGCTTGCCAAAGTAAAGCCGGAAAAGCGGGAACAGTTTGAGCAGCGCCACAGCCGGGAACTGATTCTGTATGACGCAGCGACCCGGTATCTGAAAGACTTGAAAGACAACGGCGAGGCAATCACCCCGAAGACATGGCAGCTGGAAATTGACCAGCTGGCCGCTGGAAAGCAGACGGACACGCTTGCCATGAAATCCATGCGGGAGGATTTGAAAGCAGTGGAACGGCTCCGCAAAACCGCCGAGCAGCTGTCCAGACAGGAACGGGACAAGTCTCACGACCGGGAGCCGGAGCGGTAAGGGCTACCGCGTTTCACGACATACTTTTGCACACAGAAAAACCGCCGTACAGGTTTCCCCATACGGCGGCAGACTGTTTATTTGCCGAACAAGTCGCTGTGTGTGCCGGTGCGGGCCAGCGTCAGCACCAGAACATCATCTTCTATGCGGTAGACAAGCAGCCAGTCCGGGAGAATATGACATTCTCGATGGCCTGCCCAATCGCCGGACAAATCGTGATCGCGGTTTTTATCCGGCAGCGGTTCGCCCATCGACAGCAGCGCCACGACCTGTTCCAGCAATTCGATTTTCAGGCCGCGCTTGATTGCCCGCTTGTAGTCCTTTTTGAAAGCGGTCGTGTACTTGACGGTGTACTTTGTTTTCCTCATTTTTTCAGGTCGGCAAACAACTCGTCAAGGTCATTGTATCCCTTTACAGACGGGTCTTTTGCAATCCTTTCCGCTTCCAGCATGGCAGCAATCGTTTCCTTGTTCGGCTGTTCCAGCCTTACTTCAAAGGGAATGCCGCCTTCACGAAGCGACTGGCGCACAAAGATGTTAAACGCCGTAGTCAGGTTCATGCCAAGCTCAGTAAACAGTGCGTCCGCCTGCGCTTTCAAATCTGCGTCCATGCGGATACTGATGTTTGTGGTATTTCCAGCCATACGATCAACCCCTTTCTGCTGGCAATTATAGTATATGCCATTTGCACGAAGAAAACAATACTTTGCACGAATATTTAACAATAAATTCATTCAAGGAGGTTACCGGCTTTATGAAAGAAATCATTTATGAAGAACAATAAGTCTGAACCTATCCCAGTCATGGATTACCGCCAGTACCGCAGAGTGCGGAGGCTGGTGCATGAGTGCTGTAACTACATCGACGGAAACTGTATCGCCCTGGACGATGGGGAGAAATGTGTCTGTGTCCAGTCCATTTCCTATTCCCTGTTGTGCAGGTGGTTTCGGGCGGCGGTATTGCCGCAGGATAAGGAACTGGAAACGGCGCTGTTCCACCGGCTGAATGCTAAGAAATGCTCCGTATGTGGGGCGCTGTTTACCCCCGGTTCCAACCGAGCCAAATACTGCCCGGAATGTGCCGCACGCATGAAGCGGATCAATGCCGCAAAGCGCAAGCGGAAACAACGGGAGAAATGTCACGCTTTAGGGGCTGAAAAACCTTTGTAAATCAAGGCTTTTTTCGAGGGTGTCAAAGGCAGGCTGATAGATTTATCCTCTGACCCATAAAACGGCCTTAAAATGCGTGCAGAATCCCAAGAGAAACCCCAAGGAGGAACCCTATGTCAGACAACCGAAAATATTATTACCTGAAACTCAAAGAAAACTATTTTGACGATGATTCCATCGTGCTGCTGGAAAGTATGCAGGATGGTGTGCTGTATTCCAACATTCTGCTCAAGCTGTATCTGAAATCGCTGAAACATGGCGGACGGCTTCAACTTGACGAGGACATTCCTTACACGGCGCAGATGATCGCCACCATTACCCGCCAGCAGATCGGCACTGTGGAGAGAGCCTTGCAGATCTTTTTGAAGCTGGGTCTTGTGGAGGTGCTGGACAGCGGCACATTCTACATGAGCAACATCGAACTTTTAATCGGCCAGTCCTCTACCGAGGCCGAGCGAAAGCGTGCGGCGAGGCTCCAAAACAAGGCTCTTTCCGCGCCCCGGACAAACGGCGGACATTTGTCCGACATTCGTCCACCAGAGATAGAGATAGAGTTAGAGAAAGAGATAGAGATAAAGAGAGAGATAGAGAAGGGACGCTCCGCCCGCGCCTATGGCCGTTACCAGAATGTTTTCCTGACGGACGAGGAACTGGCAGACTTGCAGGCCAGTTTTCCCACTGTATGGGGCCAGTACATCGAAAAGCTGTCCGAATACATGGCCTCTACCGGTAAGCGGTATCAGAGCCATGCCGCCACCATCCGGCGCTGGGCCGGTGAGGACGCGAAAAAGGCGGCCCCGCCCACCCGCAACCGTGATTACAGCGTAAAGGAGGATGAAACCGTATGATGGAGATTACCGCAGAAATCCGGGCGCTGATCGACAAGGCAGCCGCCGGTATGGAACTGGCCGGGGACGAGTACATAGACCCGGCAGACGGCCTCATTCACTGTAAAAAGTGCGGCGGTCAGAGGCAGACCGTTGTGCCATGCTTTGGGAAATCCGGCTACTTTATGCCGCGCTGCATCTGCCAGTGCCAGCAGGAGGCTGAGGAGCAGCGCAAGGCTGCTGAAGAACGGCAGCGCCGCATGGAGCGTATCAAACGCCGAAAGGCACAGGGCTTGCAAGACCGTTATCTGTATGACTACACATTTTCCAATGATAACGGGCAAAACCCATTGATGGACAAGGCTCATGCCTATGTGGAGAACTGGAAAGAAGCATATAAGAGCAATATCGGGCTTTTGCTGTTTGGAGATGTGGGAACCGGCAAATCTTTTTTCGCCGGATGTATCGCCAATGCTCTACTTGACCGGGATGTGCCTGTGCTGATGACGAACTTTCCCACCATCCTGAACCGCCTGACAGGGATGTTCTCCGAAGACAGGGCCGACTTTATCGCCAGCTTTGACGAATACGACCTGCTTATCATTGACGATTTGGGTGTGGAGCGCAGTACCGAGTATGCGATGGAGCAGATGTTTTTCGTCATTGACAGCCGATACCGCAGCCGCAGGCCCATGATCATCACCACCAACCTGAAACTGGCCGAACTCAAGAACCCGCCTGACCTGGCCCACGCCCGTATCTATGACCGTATTCTGGAACGGTGTGCGCCGATTCTTTTTGACGGGAAGAATTTCCGGGAAGAAAATGCCGGTGCTACCCGACAGACAGCAAAAGACATTGTAAACAGTAAGCAAGACTGATTTTTTACCGGGCGGCACAGACCCGCCCGGAGAAAGGAGCGCCATGAGCGAAGAAACCCGTACCATGCAGGTGGCAGACGCCGCTACTGCGTCCGGAGCGCCGGAAAACACGCCAGCGATGGTAAAGAAAATCGGTAAGACAACCTACAAGGTTCATGTCCATTTCAGCAATACCAGCACAGAAACCATGAGCGATAAAATCAAGCGTATGCTCAAAAATGAAATTCAGCAGATGTGACAGACTGATAAACGAAGCCGCCTTGTGCTAAACTGATGATGGTACGCACCAAAATTTTTGTCAAGGAGGATACGAAAATGCTTTACACAGAAAAAGAAAAACATGAAATTGAGCGAGTAAAGGAGGTCTTTGCGGAACATCTGCGGCAAAGCCCTGATTTTGAACTGCTCTGGTCGGACAAGGTAGGCTATGTCTGGCTGACGATTGGTGTAAATCCAGTCTATGTGGATACCGGTATCAGGATAGAATCTGCCGCCAATCTCTGCTGTAAGTGTTTGGATGATGTTGCTATGGATGTTTTGTATATGACGGGCAACGATCATGCACTGGAAGCAGCCGACCCGCTGGAATTGGCGGAAATCAAGCGGCGATGGGAGCCATATATCAACCAGCTGCCAGACTATGCGTATCTCTGCAAAGACCTGCTGAACGGAAAAATGTAATCTATCAAACGAGGTGTCAGGAGCCATACGGTGCTTCTGGCACCTTTTTTGTAGATTTTTGTGAATTTGATTAAAAAGTCCTTGACAATTTGTCTCTGGCAAAACAGCGAAGTCGATTCTGATTAGCTGTGGAGCCAGACTTGCTCCATTTGATATTGCGGAGCTTCGTGAGATCATGAGCTATGATGAAATGGAACTGGATATGGTAGGAGATCAGAGGACAGCATTGTTTATCATTATTTCAGATACCGATGATACGTTTAACTTTGTTGTGGCAATGATGTACAGCCAGTTATTTAACCTGTTATGTGACAGGGCAGACGATGTACACCATGGACGATTACCATATCATGTCAGAATATTAGCTGATGAATTTGCAAATATCGGACAAATCCCGAAATTTGACAAGCTGATCGCAACTATTCGTAGCCGTGAGATTTCAGCATCCATTATCCTCCAGTCGCAGTCACAGCTCAAGACCATCTATAAAGATGCTGCTGAAACTATTTTAGGTAACTGCGATACGATGTTGTTCCTTGGCGGCAAGGAAAGTTCTACATTAAAGGAGATTTCCGAGACACTGGGAAAGGAAACGATTGATTTATACAACACTTCTGATACCCGTGGACAGAGCCGTTCTTATGGGATGAATTATCAGAAAACAGGAAAGGAATTGATGAGCCGGGACGAGCTTGCGGTTATGGATGGCAGTAAATGTATCCTGCAGCTTCGAGGTGTCAGACCGTTTTTCAGTGACAAGTTTGATATTACCAAGCATAAACGATACAAGGAATTGTCGGACTATGATAAGAAAAATGAATTTGATGTGGAGGCGTATATGCGGCATCGGATGGAAGTGAAGCTGACAAGGACACAGGAGTTTGACCTGTATGCCTTTTCAGAGGAAAGTCTGGCAGAAGAATTAAATACAGAAAACAAGGAAGCAGGGCATGTGAAAGATTTGGACACATAGCTCTTTTTCTTTGCCCTTATAGGGAGGTGATGGATTTGAGAGATCATGAAAGGCCGCCCATAAGGGCAGAGCCGGAAGAGACTTCTTAAAACATAGATAGAAACTGATAAAAAGCAATGATTTGGAAGGAGACAACGACTATGGCGTTTTTTAATCAGGCAATTAATATTTTACAGACTCTTGTAGTAGCGATCGGAGCTGGTCTTGCAGTATGGGGTGTTATCAACCTGCTGGAAGGTTACGGAAACGATAATCCGGGTGCGAAATCCCAGGGGATTAAGCAGTTCATGGCTAATTAAAGGGAACAAAAAGAAAGGAAAAG